>CACWPR010000005.1 GCA_902762855.1 Ruminococcus flavefaciens | reverse complement strand
TATCTCTACCGTAAAAGGAATCTCAAGGGTCGTTACTTTTTTCTTGCATTGTTTGGTTTTCAAGATGCTGTTTTCGCTTGTCTCGTGTGAGACAGCTTTAATATTATATCACATTTAAATCAGTTTGTCAAGTACTTTTTTCAAGTTTTTTCAAACTTTTTTCTGTGACTGCTCCCTCTTCCGAGGCAGCTTTAATATTATATCACTTTCAGCTCTGTTTGTCAAGTACTTTTTGCAAACTTTTTTCTTCCCCTCCTCCCGGAGGTCGTTCGCCCTTCGTGCTTGTCTCCTTCGCTGACAGCTTTATTATTATAACACCATTTCAACGATTCGTCAACCCGTATTTTTCCACAACCTTATTGACAAATTTCTCCTTCTTTATGTGTGTTATGACATTTACTCAGAAATCAGTATAGTTATCAGCCTTTCCGGAGCATTTTCACGCACTGATACAGATGTATTTTCTCTTAGTCTGCCAGCTTCCGAAAGCACAGGGAACACTTCCTGACGCTCTACATATACATCCATAAACTCATTATACAGCTGCTCGCTTGCAAACTTTATCTCTACTGTACTGCTTCCGTTATAAAGCTCCCGGAAAAGTATCTCTCTTGCTTGTTCAAGAGTCTCTGCGTACTGCCCGTTTATTTTGTAGTAGTTATTATCATTATCTCCGCAAGGAAATGGTGCAAAGAGTTCGCCGTCTGATTTATGCGTAATATTAAACTCCTGGTCATTTGTGAGAAAATACACTCTTCTCATGTCACCAGGCACATCAGTATCGTCCCAGGTCACATCCATATTATACCATTCGCCGTTTACGCAGACCTGATTCCATGCATGATTTTCGCCTTCATAGGACTCTCCGGTAACAAGCACGCATTTTATGCCAGTCCTGCTGCACAGCAGACCGAATGCTTTTGCATAACCTTCACAGTTTGCTTCTTTCATCACAAGACAGCCGTAAGCAGTTGAACAAAATCCTGTACTGTCCGATTCTACATATTTACAATTCCTTACTATATAATCGTGGATACGCATGACCTTTTCATACTCATCTGTATTGTAGGCAACGCCTGAAAGACCGCTGGTGATACCGTCCTCCAGTTCTTTTTTCATGCTTTCCCTTTTTTCTCCGTCCACACGATATATTACGTGTGCATCACGGACCTTGTCTGCTGTATAGTACTTGGAGTCCAGGTGGAAGAACCCGAACTCCTCTTTTTCTATAATCCTGAATAACCGGCTGTATGTTTCTTCCGGGACCTCATAGGGAAGTGCGATATGTTCCTTTCCGTTGATTATCCCCCGATACAAAGCCTCATACACTGCTTGTTCCTTGCGGCTGAGTTCCTGATACACCGGCCGGAGGGCCGACTCCTCATCTGAAAGATAGGCAGGCTTAGGATATTTTCTGAATGCACCCGCGTCCTTCGCCGCTTTGAACGAGAACGCAGCGAGCAGTACCAGGCCGACTGCCATAAAAATGCTGAACCATTTGCTTTTCACCATACAGCCGCCCTCCCCTTTTTATTTTTCTGCTATCATGACTGTATTATTCTTTATCTTTAGTCCCGGCAGGTTCTCAATGAATCTGCTGAATTTAGAGTAGCCATAAGTCTTTACGCTGAACTCCGGTATCTTTGTGCAGAGTTGTTTTTTCAGCTCACCGAGATTATATCCCTTGCTGCCATTGGTCCTGATTATCGCAGCCAGTGTATCCTCTATGCGCTGGAGGTCTGTCTTATCCGATTTCTGGGACACCAGTATGCTGCTGCCGACCTGTCTGAAACTCAGGCAGTCGAAGTCTTTGAGAAACTGGGAAAACTTAGAATATCCGTAGTTTCTTACGTCGAAATCAGGATAACGTCCCTGGAGACGGCTTCCCAGCTCACCTATATTTATCTCCTCCTGGAGATTTGCATTTTCTGCGATTATTCTGATGATAGCCGACTCAAGAGTCTGCAGCTCCACCTTGTCGTTATCATCACCGCTGCCCTGAGTTTCCTCCTCTGCGATAACCTCCAGATACTTGAAGGCATTGCAGGCAGTACTGAAAGGCTTGGGAGTCTTTTTCTCGCCCATGCCTATCACGTGCATACCTGACTCCCTGAGGCGGATAGCCAGTCTTGTAAAGTCGCTGTCACTTGACACTATGCAGAACCCGTCGATGTTATGCGAATAGAGTATATCCATAGCGTCGATTATCATTGCCGAGTCGGTAGCGTTCTTGCCGGTAGTATAGCTGTACTGCTGTACTGGAGTTATAGCATTGTCCAGCGCCATATTCTTCCAGCCAGCAAGGTTTGTACGGGTCCAGTCGCCGTAAACTCTCTTATATGTGACGACTCCGTAGTTTGATACCTCGTCCAGTATATATTTAGTGTACCTCGCCGCAACATTATCAGCGTCGATAAGAACGGCATATCTCATTTCCTTTTCCATTTTTCACCTCTGCTGCCGGCCCTCCGAAGACCGGTCAGGCTTTATCCTTAGTTATAAGCGGAGTACCCGTATTTATGACCATAAAGGCTGTAGCAGTCCTCTTCCCACTCAATATCCTCTGCGGCATCCATGCTGAAAACTGTATCCTTCTTATACATAAATAATCCAGTGCGGCACAAAGTACAGCAGCCATCCGTAACACGACCGTTAAATGTGTACTCCAGCTCAGTCTCATAGTAATACACCTGATGCTCACCGTCAGGGCTTTCCAGTGTTTTTATCAGCTTGTAGCTGTCCCTGGCACGGGTGCTGGTAGACACACCGAGAGCAGCCGCAAGCGCAAACAGGACCGTCCCGGTAATGAGAGCCCCCTTCTTTGTATCACCTCTCCGGAACTTCTCCACCAGTCCGAGTACGCACAGCACCAGCAGCAAAACCGGCAGAAGCGTAAGGCATACAGCCTCAATTATCATTTCCGTCACCGGACCTATTGCAAATATCGTATCTTTTCCGTTCGTAAGGCAAAAGGCTCCAAGTCCTCCGCACAGTGAGATCATCCCCCTCATTCGTTTTCTCCAATTTGATTTCAAAGTTTCCTCGATCATATTTATGCAGTCAGATGAGCAATACTGTCTATTATCCCGGAGATGTCCTCACCGTCAGCCGATGAGTAGTATATAACAAAAAATCCCGAAACAAATGCTTCGGGATTCTTTTTATACCAAGGTTATTACCCCAGTACTATGGAGCGGATTACGAGGCTCGAACTCGCTACCTCCACCTTGGCAAGGTGGCGCTCTACCAGATGAGCTAAATCCGCATTTTAAATGAACAAGTGGATCACAGAAGACTGACCGCTGACCGATCCGCCCCCTGATGATCTTTGCACCTGATCGTGGTGCTTCCGGTCGGAATCGAACCAACGACACGGGGATTTTCAGTCCCCTGCTCTACCGACTGAGCTACAGAAGCGTGATGGCGACCCCGAACAGATTCGAACTGTCGACCTCCTGCGTGACAGGCAGGCGTTCTAACCAACTGAACTACGAGGCCAATGTGGTGGGGACTACAGGGCTCGAACCTGTGGCCCTCTGCTTGTAAGGCAGATGCTCTCCCAGCTGAGCTAAACCCCCACAGCTTTCCATCGTTTTGTCGTCTTGTCCCTGACGACGATAATAATTATATCACAGCTTTCCGGATTTGTCAAGGGTTTTTTGAAAAAAATTTCAGATTTTTTTGAATTTCTTTCCAAACGACGTAATACAGGGATATTTCCGTTCAAAAAAATTTGGAGATACCCCTGTTCAGCCTATGATATCCTTGTTGAAGAGTCTCATAACATCCATTTTCAGTGCTGCATTCTCTGGACGTTTCAGTTCCGGATCTGCGCTGAGTAGTTCACGGGCACAGTTCTGCGCCTTGGTCATGAGTTCCATATTGCAGGCGATGTCTGCAATTTTAAGCGGAGGGAGTCCGTGCTGTGCGCTGCCGAAAAAGTCTCCGGGGCCACGCATCTTCAGGTCCTCTTCCGATATCTTGAATCCGTCCGCCGTTGAGGACATTATCTTCATGCGCTTTACGCAGTCCTCGGAGGTGTTGTCAGTAATGAGTATGCATGAGCTCTCATATTCTCCACGTCCCACTCGCCCCCTGAGCTGGTGGAGCTGTGAAAGTCCGAACCGCTCTGCGTTCTCTATGACCATTACCGCAGCATTCGGAACATCCACTCCTACTTCCACGACTGTAGTGCAGATGAGGACCTGTATCTCCCCGTCACGGAATCTCTTCATAGTCCTGTCCTTTTCCGCAGCAGACATTTTTCCGTGCAGCAGAGCCATTGTACAGCCTTTCAGGTCGCCGGATGCCGCATTTTCTGCATAGGTCTTAACGGCGAAGAGCTCGCTCTCGCTCTCCTCTATCATCGGGCAGACCACATAAGCCTGACGGCCCTCTGCAATTCTCTCACGGACGAATCCGAAAGCTCTGCTCCGGAGCTTTCCGGTGACTGCATAGGTCTTTATCGGCTTTCTGCCTGCCGGGAGCTGCGTTATGGCTGATATATCAAGGTCCCCGTAGATTATCAGCGCAAGGGTACGAGGTATGGGTGTCGCAGACATTACCAGCTTATGAGGTGAATCCCCCTTTTCTGCAAGTGCCGCCCTTTGTGCGACTCCGAAACGGTGCTGCTCATCAGTGATTACCAGTGCCAGTCTGCGGTACTCGACGTCCTTCTGGATTATAGCATGGGTTCCGACGATGACGTCCGCCTCCCCGGAGGCTATCTGTTCACGGAGCGCAGCCTTCTTTTTGGCTGTGAGCGAACCGGTCAGCAGGCAGACTCTTACCCCGAAAGGCTCCAGAAAGCCGCTTAGTGTACGATAATGCTGTGCCGCAAGTATCTCAGTAGGCGCCATTAGTGCCGCCTGAGCTCCGTTTTTGGCGGTGAAATAGCAGGCTGCCGCTGCAACGGCAGTTTTTCCGCTGCCGACATCGCCCTGCAACAATCTGTTCATCGGAACATCTTTGCAAAGGTCCGATATTATTTCAGATACTGCCTTCTCCTGGTCCCCGGTAAGTTCAAAAGGGAGTCCTTCTATAAAAGGTACAGCACTGACCGAGGGATCCATTTTGCAGGCGGTAGTCCTTCTGCTCCGTGTTTTCATCATGGACATCCCAAGCTGGAGCTTCAGCAGTTCATCAAAAGCGAGGCGCCGTCTTGCTGTTTCCGCTGCCATATCGCTTGACGGGAAGTGGATGTTCTCCAGAGCGTCCATAAGAGGACATAGCTCATACCGGCGCAGGATGTCTCCGGGCAGAGTCTCAAAAGGTTCCTTGTGCATAAGGTCCAGGGCCTGACGCATATTGTTCCGGACCATATTCACAGAAAGTCCCTGTGTAAGGTGGTAGACCGGTTGTATGAGCACAGTCTGTTCGGCGCTGATATAGACCGGTGAGCTTATCTCCTTCCGGAGAAAATTTCCCGTGACCTTTCCATACATATAGTATGTGCCGCCCTCTTTAAGGGCCTGGAAGTAGTAGACATTGTTATAGACCACAATAAGGATGTCATTGATGCCGTCAGAGGCCGCAGCCTTGCATATGACCAAGCCGCCTCTTATTCTCTGAGGAGGCAGTTTCCGGAATACCGTGAGTTTCAGCACGTTGTACTCGTTGAGCACCGCCTGTGCGACCGGCACATGAGTCCGGAAATCGAGGTAGGCTCTTGGTATGTGATATATCAGCTCATATGGGGAATTTATGCCAAGTTTGCGGTATTTTTCCCCTCTCGCCTTTCCGACGCCCTTGAGGTATTCTATTTCAGAAAAAAGATTTGCAGGCACATTCTCCCCTCCTCAGAACATAAATAAAGGGCGGCACAAGTCCGCCCAAAGTTTCATAACGATACAAACTTATCTCTGCTCACAGATGAGCTTGATAGCAGTTCTCTCCTCGCCGTCTATCTGAATATTGGCGAAGGCAGGAATACATATAAGGTCAATACCGATAGGAGCAAGATATCCTCTTGCTATCGCTATAGCCTTGATAGCCTGGTTTGCTGCGCCGGCTCCTACTGCCTGCACTTCAACAGCCTTCTGTTCTCTGATAACGCCGGCAATAGCTCCTGCAACTGAATTAGGTGATGAATGTGATGATACTTTTAAGATCTCCATGATATGACCCTCCTGTAATTGGATTTTGTACAATTGTTGATTCTGCCAAGCAGTACATCAGTACAACTACATTATAAACGATATTTCATGAAAAAGCAAGTACCCAGACAAAAGTTTGTTGATTATCTTACAATTATTCTTTCAATTTTGTGCGATTTGCCGTCTCTTTCATCAAATTCAACCACAACGCCGCACATAAAGCAGTCCCCGGAAGCCTCCTTGAACCTTACGGGCATATGATAACGGAACCTGTCAACTGCCGGCTGTATCTCCACTCCGAGACAAGACCTTTCCGGACCTGTCATGCCTGCGTCAGTGATGTAGGCAGTTCCTCCCTCAAGTATAGCCTCGTCAGCAGTCTGAACATGGGTATGAGTACCAAAAACTCCGGTGACTCTGCCTTCAAGGTGATAGCCCATGGCCTTTTTCTCAGAGGTAGCCTCAGCGTGGAAGTCCACAAAAATATTCGGCACCTCTATTTCCTTCAGTATATCGTCGATTTTTGTAAATGGGTTGTCGAGAGGGTCCATGAAAGCCGTTCCCATGAGGTTGACCACAGCTACCGAGTATGCGCCCATGTCCAGCACACAGTACCCACGGCCTATGCAGCCTTCCTCAGGGTAGTTTGCAGGCCGGATGATATATTCCTCCTCGTATATGTCAAGAGCCTCCCTCCGGCGGAAGGCATGATTTCCGGTGGTTATGATGTCAGCTCCGGCAGATACTATCATGTCCATGGAGTAACGTGTAACTCCGTTTCCCTGAGCTGAGTTTTCACCGTTCACAATCGTCACGTCGATGCCGTATTGTCTCTTTACCAGCCCCAGCTTTGCTGCGAGGAAGTCACATCCGGCTTTTCCTACAACATCTCCGATAAACAGCAGTCTCTTCAAAATCATCCATCCTTTATTTTCTTATGTCGATGCTTTTCAGAAAGTCCATGATGCTGTCGTAGGTCTCCCGGGACGCATTTGCATCCAGCATGACATTTGCTTTTATTATCCGGTTCATGGAAAGGTCATATGCACCCATGAAGAAATACCCTCCGTCCGCCTTTGAGACCGACGCAGCTATACAGCCCTCACCGCCGCTTGACAGCTTTGTTTCACAGGTCTCTGTGACCTCATACCAGTCCTGCCACTCTCTGAAATGATCTATCTCAGTGGATGCGCCCCAGCCGGAGTCAACTTCCACGATGCTCATACCGGTTATGCCATCCGCACCGGACCAGTCAAATGCAAAGAGGTCAATGGCCTCCTCAGAGAGGATATTCACCTCCGGACTTGCGGTCACGTTCGCCGGGAGGGTAAATGTTATGTCCTCCGGAGAGACCTCCGGTCCCTGCTCCTGCCGGTCAGGCGTACCGTCCTCCGGCATCCTCTTGTCATAGAACCGGAAGGTCCTCAGTGAAGTCAAAGCGATCTCCTCCCACGCCTCATCGTCATAGCCGAAGGCCACCTTGATATACTGCGTATCAGTTATAGGATATGCACACTGTACTCCAAGGTGCTGTCCATACTGAGGATCGGCAGCATAGGTATAGTACCAGGCTGTCTGACCGTCGCTGCACCCGAAACTCCCCACCGAGACCTCCTGTTCCCACTGAGATACCGCTTCTGCGATCTCCCTGATATAACTCTCCGCAGATGCACAGGCCGGATAGTCTATGAGATCTATATTCATCTCAACATTTTTGCCGTTTGCGTCTTTAGTCTTTCCATTGTATACAGCGGTGACCGTCACATTTTCATCGAAGTTCGGCTCGTCTCCGGGGATGCTCTGCTCCATGCCTTCAGGCAGAGTCATCTCAAAGCCGTATTCCTCATTTTTAAGCAGGCTCTCGTGTGAGGTAAAGCGTGAAACGTCTAAGTCCCATGCGCTGTACCACTCATAGCCGTCAGCAAGGAGATAATCCCCCTCTCCGGACAGGACGATACTTATCGTGTGAGCGGCAGTATCCAGCTCCGAGCGGACCTCTTCGTATATCGCATCGTCTTCTTCGTTGTAGTATAGCACCACAAGATCCTCCGGCGGCACCATTCCCATGTTTCCGGGGTCATACTCAAATTCAAGCGCAGCTCCGCCGGAGATGTCTCCCTCAACTGTAACAGCCTGTCCGAAGGCTCCCACAAGGTCTCTGTGCAGCACACTGCCGCTCTCATAGAACCGCACTTTATCACCAAACAGTCCGGTCAAAGACGCAGAGAGCACTCTGCCGTCGCCGCTTTCAGAAAGATCGAGGGTGAGTTTCCGGGACTCCGGCTCAGCAGCTGACGTCTCCTCGCTGCTGACGGCAGTGACCATCGTCACGGCAGTTTTCTCCCCGGACAGCGAGCTTTCGCCGGTCCTGCCGCAGCCTGTGAGCAGCAATGTGGCAATGACGGCGGAGGTTATTTTTACCAGGCGCATATTATCCTCCTATCCCCAGAAGGCCCTCCGCATTCCGGAAGAATATCTTCTCCCTTTCCTCCTCCGTAAGAGGGAGCCTGTTTATCAGATTTATCTCATTTGCAGGGCCGTCCCAGGGGCAGTCGCTGCCGAAGAGTATCCTGTCTGCCCCCTGCATCTTTATCAGTCTCAGCATGGTCTCGTCGGTGATGTAGTTCGCCACCACCCCTGTATCGAACCAGAGATTGCTGAACTTCCCGGCAGTGTATCTCTCAACGTCATCCCAGAGCTTTATTCCGCCCATGTGAGCAGCCACTATCCTCAGCTCCGGAAAGGTCTCAGCTACAGCCGCAAAGCTCCTTGGTGTCGCCTTGACATCCTCCTGTCCGTAGGGGTCCCAGCCGCCGTGGAAAACTGCGATGAGTCCCAGCTCGGACATTTTCTCGTATACCGGGAACATCCTCTCGTCGTCCGGTGCGAAGAACTGGTACTCAGAGTGAAATTTAATCCCGTAAAGTCCCAGTGACTTTATCCTTTCGGTCTCCTGTACTTTGTCCGGAGCATCCGGATGCACCGAGCCGCAGCAATATATCCCGTCACCCATTACGCTTGCAGCCCAGTCGTTTATGACAGTCTGCTGGGTGGGCTTTGTAGCTATAGGCAGCAGCATAGCTGCTCCGATGCCGTTTTTTTCCATGGCGCTGCGGAGTCCATGGAGCGTGCCGTCTGTGGCAGGTTTTATGCCGCTGGTATCAGCAAGTCCGGACATGGCCCTTTCCGCAAGGCTGTCTGTGAATGCGTGTGTGTGGAAATCAAAGTATCTCATGTTCACTCCATAACGTGTTCAAGGGCAAAGCTGTAGATAGTCTGTACATGGTCGTCACAGAGGGAATAGAAGATCGTTTTGCCCTCACGTCGTGAACTGACCAGTCTTGCCTGTTTCAGTACTCTTAGCTGGTGGGATATAGCTGACTGAGTCATGCCCAGCAGTCTTGCGATGTCACAGACGCACATCTCGCTGCGGCACAGAGCTGCTATTATCCTTATTCTTGTTGAGTCACCGAAAACCTTCAGCAGCTCCGCAGTTTCATTGAGTACATCCTCGTCCGGCAGCTCCGCTGACACTTTTTTTACAACATTCTCGTGAATGCTGCCGTTTCCGCAGATATGCTCCGCCATATGGACACCTCCTATATTACAAATGTTATAACGAGCCAGGCTCCGGCGGTCACCGCTGCCAGGCAGAAAAGAAGTCCGAGAGTGCAGGTCGCTGCCGAAAACACATCAAAGACCTTTCCGGACCTCCTGTTTATAAACACCCGGCATTTGCCTTTCTTCCGGTACATTATCTTAGGCTCACTTGGGAATATGCACTGATATTCCCTGCCGTCGATAGTATAGAAGGCAGTGTTGAAGCGTCCGCCCTCAGGCTTGTCCACCCGTGAGAATTCCGCTTTTGCAGGCCGTGAGCAGATGAGCTTTCCCATGAAGAAAATAAAAAGCAGCGTCATGGCTGCCACTGCCAGAGCAGCAATTCCAAGAAGGAGCACACCTGCCCCGATAAGGACAGTATCTGCCTTGACTCCGAATACAATGAGCAGTACGATTATCACTGCTGCTACAACTACAAATTCCATGCCGCACCCCGCTTTCATGCCGGTGTTCTTCCTTTAGTGTATTATAACATGATTTTGCATTTTAGTCAATCATACTATCTTATGCCGTGACCCTCCGCAAACAAAAAAGAGCGGCAAATGCCGCTCTTATTCTTCATTTTCAGTCTCAGGCTCTTCTGTTTTCAGGACCTCCACCCGGCAGAGCTCGATGCGGTGGTGCACCACTTCAAGGACCTCGATATGGAGACCGTCAGCATCAAGAGCGACCTGACTTCCGTTTTTCGGTATGCGCCCCAGCTCAGCTACAACGTAGCCGCCGAAGGTATCGTATTTATCAGCCGGGAGCTCTATATCAAGTTCTTCGCAGACCTCTCCCACTGATGTTATGCCCGGTATGCTCCAGACATTCTCACTCAGTTTTTCAAGTCTTGCTCCAGGACCGTCAGACTCATCGTCCGCAAAGTCTCCCACAAGCTCCTCCACAAGGTCTGTGATAGTGACTATTCCCGTCATTCCGCCGTACTCGTCAACGACTACGGCAAAGTGGGCAGCGCCCTTCTGTTTCATCTGCTCGAAGAGCCTGTCCGCCTTCATATTTTCGTGAACGAAATATGGCTCGCTCACAGCATCTTTCATTATATTCTCTTTGCTCCTGCCGTCCAGACGGAAGTAGTCCTTCGCATCCAGGACGCCGATAACGTCGTCAACATTCTCTCCGCATACAGGGAAAAACGAATGTCTGGTACGGTGTATAGTCTCCTCCCAGACCTCGGTGCTGTCCTCGCTCCAGAGCACGGAAACATCCGGCCGGTGAGTACAGACCTGCTCTGCGGTAAGGTCGTCAAAAGCAAAGATATTCTTGATTATCCGGTTTTCGTCCTCATCTATAGTACCCTTTTCTGCTCCGGCATCGGACATCATGAGTATCTCCTCTTCCGTCACCGTATCATCGGCAGCTCTGGGGTCAACTCCGAAGAGTCTGAGGATGCCGTCTGAAAGGAGCCGCAGAAGTACAGACAGCGGTGTGAACAGCGCTGTTATCCATCCTGCCGGTCTGCTGAGCCTGAGAGCTGTTTTTTCCGGGTCCTTGGCAGCAAGTCCTCTGGGGACCAGTCTGCCCAAAGTGATGAGAACCGTCACCGCAGCAAGAGCCACGATGAAGGCCGATATTCCAGTAAGCGCCACCCAGGACGCACCTGTATCCACCTTATCCAGCAGGGATGCCAGAGCTCTGGAGAAAAAGGCTCCTGCCATAGAGGCGGCTGTCAGTCCGGTGAGAGCGGCTGCTGTACGTATGGCTCCGAGGAACCTCACGGGTCTGTCCAGCAGCTTTTTGAGCCTTACAGCTCTTTTCTCTCCGCCTGACGCAAGTTTTTCAAGTCTGCTGTCGCTCACTGCCGCTGACGCTGCCTCTGTGAGCTCCAGGAAGCTGTATACAGCCAGAAGTGCAGCAAGCACGATGATCTTTCCGGTCATACCGCACCCTCCGTTCTGCATATCAGCCGGTGATGATCATGGTTTGAACTGCCGTCCGGGACGCCGTCCATTTTATATACGCACCTCCGGGTTCACTTTACCTTGGTAAGTGTCTCTGTCTCGCCGTCCTCGCTTGTGAGGTCCAGCTTGTCGCCGTCTACCTTATAGGTCATTTCAGACTCTGTCTTGCCGTCCTCTCCTACTAAGGTTGCAGGAGGATTCTTGAGCATAACAGTGTCATCGTCCTCGATCTCGTAGTCGCAAACGTCATTGAACTGGAGTATGAAGCTGCCGTCCTCGATGCGTACCTTGGCATAGTCCATCATCTCTTCGCCCATTTCCTCGCCTAATGAATCGAACATCAGTCCGCCGAGGTCAGTGTAAGTGCCGTCGTAGTTATCGCCGGTCTTTTCTTCGCACTTCATGTTTACTACTTCCATGCCCTGAAGGTCTACAACGAGGTTATCATCCTCGAAAGAAACGTAATCAGAGCCAACATTCTCACCGCTGAGAATAAAGTCCTCGCCTTCAAACTTGAGAGCAGGGCTCAGGTCCATTTCCATGTCCATCTTTCCGTCATCGAACACCATAACGAGTTCCATTCCGGACTCTTCATCCTCCATCTTCCAGCTTCCTGCAAGAGGATCGCTCTTCTTCTTGCTGCTCTTGCTGTCGCCGTCGTCAGAATCTCCGCAGGATGCCAGTGAAGCTGTGATCATCATGCAGCCCATAAATAATGCTGTAAGTTTTTTCATTGAAATATTCTCCTTATCGCTTATTGATATATATCACGCCGGAATATATCCGGTGTTCTGCTGTTCTTTATCACCACATCGATGAAGTACGGGTCATTTCTACGACTTCATCAGAGTCCTCAACATATATGAAGAGAGAATCTCCGGAAACCGAGTACTGGCAGCTCTCACCTTCAATGTCGCTGAACAGATCACTTCCGCCGCCCTCGATTTTGAGTTCAGTGCCGGATGTGCTGTATCTGAACATATTGTCCAGCTTGAGTCCAAGGTTCTCGCCTTCTATCACACAGAGCATCTCCATGCCGGCCATATCGCTGTTACTTTCATACTCTTCCATGAGCAGACTGCTGAAAAGGCCGCCTGCAAGTCTGTACTCGCCGTCCATTGTGGTGGCATCAGCTGCGCCGGTCCTTTCGAGTACCAGTACACCTGAGCTGAGAAGCTCTGCCATGTCCTCGTTGCCGTCATCTTCAAGTCCAAGGAATTCGGAAGACATGGATACTTTTATAGTCTTTCCGTCGAAGGAAACGTCCTCCTTCGGGAATTCCATTCCCTCCATGTAGAAACTGCCGTCCTTCTCAAAGAACATGATAGATGTGAGGTCAGCATATACGGAGCCCTTTCCGTCAGCGGAGAAGTCCATATATATTGTCTCATCGTCGTCCTCAGAGTAGCGCCACATACCAGTCAGGTCGCCGCCTACTGGAGTTTCGGGAGCTGATACGCTGCCTCCGCCTGTAACGCTGCCGCCGGAGCTTGCTCTTGTTGTAGTCGTCTCATTGCCGCCTTCATCATCGGGCTTCGCTGTAGTTTTCTTAGCTGTTGTCGCAGGCTCTTCCTCGTCAGTTGTTTTCTCTGTTGTCTCTTCTTCATCGTCATCATCGTCATCATCGGCATCGTCGTCATTGTCCTCGTAGGATGCAGATGAGCTGGATGTCTTTTTCTTTGTGGAAGTATCGTCGTCGTCATCGTCGCCGCATGATACTGCCGCACAGGCGAATACCATACAAGCTGCAAGTATAGCTGCTAACCTTTTTTTCATAATTAATACTCCTTTCGGTGGCCGGAGAGTGACCGGGCCCCTGAATAGTCCCTATCGTACTTTTACATTATAGCATCACATCTTCTTCTTTTCAAGTAAAATATCAAAAAGTTTCCGGAATGTAATGTTTTCTTAATCAAAACACCTGTATTTTAGGCATTATGCCCACCAGATGCCTGTTCTGCGCTGAAAAGCAAGAAAATTTTTCCCGTTGCTATTGTAAATCAGAAAAAACTGTGATATAATGTTACAGAAAGCGGTCGGACAGACCGTTCAATGACACAAGCCAAAGGAGTGATAGTTTATGGTAGGCTTTGAAAACCATATCGGCAAGATATCTGTATCTGAAAATTATCTCACTGAGATAGTAAGACACGCTGTCACAGACTGCTTCGGCGTCGCTGATGTATGCAGCGTAAATACCTTCCATTCCGCTGCCTCCGCCGTTACCTTCGGCAAGGCATACAGAAAGCAGAAGGGTGTGGCTATCCGCACCGATAAGAACGGCGGTCTCATTATCGACCTCCACATCAAAGTGTCCTACGGCACAAATATCACTGCCGCAGTCAGCAGCATCATTCACAAGGTGACATTCACTGTTGAAGAGGCTGTCGGAGTCGATGTTCACAAAGTCAACGTGTTCGTCGATGACATGACTACATGATAGCAGGATAAGGAAACTCAGTATCCCTGTAGAAATCATATCTGTATCCGCCGGCAAGGGGTGTGCGGCGGTATGAATTGGAGGACTTTACTGTGATAAACGGTGCAATGCTCAGAGACGCAGTCATCTCGGCTGCGATAACCATAAATAACAGGAAACGTGAAGTGGACGAACTCAACGTTTACCCCGTTCCCGACGGAGATACCGGTACAAATATGTCTATGACGATAGGCAATTCTGTTGCTGAGCTCAGAAGACTGGACGACAAGGTAACTGCCTCAGAGGTAGCTTCCAAGGCCGCTTCTGCTTTTCTCAGAGGTGCAAGAGGAAACTCCGGTGTTATCCTGTCCCTTATCTTCCGCGGAATATCCAAGGGACTTGCCGGCTGCACAGAGGCGGGCTGCGATGACTTCGCAAACGCTCTCCAGCTCGGTGTGGAGGCCGCTTATAAGGCTGTAATGAAGCCTGTTGAGGGTACTATCCTCACTGTCGTAAAGGCTGCCGCCGCTAAAGCCAAGGAGTCCGCACTCTCCACAAGCGATGATGTGATCTTCTGGCACGATGTCTGTGACGAGGCTGAGAACGTTCTTGCACAGACCACAGAGATGCTCCCTCAGCTCAAAAAGGCAGGCGTAGTTGACGCCGGCGGAAAGGGCCTGGTCATCATCTTCCGTGCTATGACTGCTGTATTTGAAGGCGGAGCTGTTGCCGTTCCGAACGAAGCTCCCGCTGCTGAGGTAACTGTCGATTCCTTCCGCACCGCTGTAAGCGAGTACGATGAGGAGATAAACTACACCTACTGCACAGAGTTCATGCTGGAAAAGAAGGAGAACTGCCCTGATGTGTTCATGCTCAGAGCTTACCTTGAAACTATCGGTGACTGCGTTGTCGTAGTTGACGACGACGAGATAATCAAGGTACACGTTCATACCGACAATCCGGGTCTTGCAATCCAGAAGGGACTTGAGTTCGGCTGGTTCATCAATGACCCCCGTCCAAAGATAGAGAATATGCGTATACAGCACGAGAACAAGGTCAAGGAGGCCAAGGCCGCCGAGGAGGAGGGATTCGCTCCCGCTGAGCCCGAAAAGGACTTCGGCTTTGTGGCTGTTGCCGCAGGTCACGGTCTGGAGGCTATGTTCAAGGACCTTGGCGCTGACGTTGTTGTAAAGGGCGGTCAGACTATGAACCCCTCTACTGACGACATCCTCAAGGCTATACTCAAAACTCCTGCAAAGACAGTATTCGTGCTGCCAAACAATAAGAATATAATCATGGCCGCTGAACAGGCAGTCAAGCTCACTGACAGGAAGGTATGCGTCCTCCAGACAAGGACCATCCCCCAGGGCATCTCTGCTATGCTGGCCTTCGACGAGTCCCAGGGACTTGCCGAGAACCGTATAAATATGACCCGTGCCTTTGAGAAGGTCTCCACAGGTCTCATAACCTTTGCTGCCCGTGACTCCGAATTCGAGGGACACGCTATCAAGGAGGGTGAGATACTCGCACTCGACAACGGCAAGCTCTCCTTCACAGAGAAGGACATCAACAAGGCCACCTACAAGCTCACCAAAAAGCTGGCTAAGGGCGATGTGAGCTACGTTACCCTCATCCACGGTGCAGATGTCACCGAGGAAAATGCCGAGGAGCTCAGAAAATTCATGCAGGGCAAATTCGGTGACAAGCTGGAGGTAATGCTCGTAAACGGCGGTCAGCCTGTTTACTACTACATAATATCAGTTGAATAACGGCTTTTCAGGGACGTTTCAGGACGTCCCTGATTTTTTGTGCTTTTTACGAAATGTAACCAAAATTTTATTGACATAAGCGCCGTTTTTGTTGTATAATAAGATTGACCCGATACGCAGACCCTCTCACCTGCGTTAACAAGAAAGGAGTTTTTTACTATGAAGAATCTTAAAAGAGTCCTGGCAGGACTTATCGTACTCTCATCCATGATGTCCGTTGCTGCCTGCGGAAGCTCTGACAGCAGCTCCACAGACGATGCTGTACAGGCTACTACCGAGGCATGGAAGGGCGATGACGACGTTGACGTCGATAACGACGCAGCCGCTGACCTTGGTCTCACAAAGACCTCAAAGGGCTCTGACCCCAATATGACTATCACCTGGCTGGCTGACTACGACATCAACCCCAGCGGAAAGAACGACCGCTCCGTTGCCCTCACCCTCTTCGAGGACTACTTCGGCGGACAGATAAACTACGTAAGCACCTCCTCTGACCAGAAATTCTCCAAACTGGCTGATATGATACTGGCCGGCGATGAGGTCGATATGTTCCCCTATGAGTGGGACGCTGTTCCTAACGGTGTTTCAAAGCAGCAGTACGACGCACTCGACCCCTACTTCGATACCATGGAGATAGATTCCGACCTCTGGGATGATATGTCCGACGTTATCGATATGTTTGAGTATAACGGTCAGCACTATGTTGTACCCTACTCTATCTCTGACCCCCTGCTCATAACATACAGCCGCAAAATGATGCAGGCTGAAGGTCTTGATGACCCCTATGAGCTCTATGAGGAAGGCAAGTGGGACTGGGATTCCTTCATGGAAATGATGGATACCTTCGTTGCAAACGCTCCTTCCGGTCAGACCAGATACGGTATCAACGGCTGGTTCGGCCAGGCTATAATCCAGTCCACCGGACACACTGTTATCAACTATGAGGACGGCAAGTTCGTCAACAATATCGACGACCCTGAGATAGAAAAGGCTGAGCTCCTTATGCAGGAGATAGCTAAGAAGCAGCTCTACAGAAACGAGTGGATAGGCTACTTCCCGGATGACCAGTCCACGCTCTTCTTCGCAATGGCTGACTGGGCACTGGGCGCATCAAATGCCAACAACGAGGGCATGGACCTTATGATAGTTCCCTTCCCCAAGGCTCCTGATGCTGATGAGTACTATCTCTGCTGCAACTACGGCGCAAGAATGCTGGTAAAGGGCTCCAAGCACGGTGAGGCTGTTGCTACATACATCAAGTGCGAGAGACTGGCTGCTACTGAAGAATCATTCCGTGCAGACGCAAAGGCAAAGGCTCTTATCGAGGACAGAACAGCAAACGGCCTGCTCAGAAGCGTTATCACTGAGGAACAGTACGACGCTCTCCAGTCCTACCTTGACCCCTCAAACACAAGTCCTATGTTCGACTTCGGCTATGGTATGGGCGAGAGAATGTACGGCGACGGCGAGTACACATACGAGACAAGAGGAGTTATGAACAACCTCACATCTGCACTCCTTGAAGGCAGCGAGGCCGTTGACTCCTGGGCAGCTCTCCGTGATGCCTGGACAGGTGTTATCACTGAGGAAATATCCAAGTTCAATTAAGAAGTATCCGCAGGATAAAACAGCGGGAGGCCTTACAGCCTCCCGTTTTTTGTATCCGTATAAAAAACAGGCGCACTGTACGTGCGCCTGTTCTATTCCTTAATTGTAGATTATGTTGTGGTCAAATACCAGTACCCTGTACTCAGTGTTGTTGACGAACACTGACTTAGTCTCGATAGCCTCATTGAGAAGAGGACTCTGGATGTCGAGGAGAGTCTGGTACTCAGGGGGATTGGTCAGCAGGAAGTAATCCTCCTGTCCCTCCTGGTCCTTGTACCAATTCTTTGAGGACTGGTAGTCTCTCTCTGTTACACCGTTCTGGTCGATGTTTACATCACGGACCTTTACCTTTGAGTCAGAGATAAGTGTAATGGAGTTGGCATTCCAGAATGTCGCATATCCGTAGGAAAGGCCTTCATCCTCCAGGAATTCAGCTATACCGAAGAGGTTGTTCTCCTTGTAGCCGTCCTTTGGCATCTTTTTCAGTTCCTTCATGTTCATGATAGATACCATGATTATCGGTATGGAAAGAACTGCGATGACTCTGGAAGCGGAGGTCTTGTTAGCAACTGCCCAATGTACAAAGAATATGGACAGTATGAGAGATGTTCCGATAACAGGAGTTATTCTCCAGTCAGCACCGGAAATAACACCAATGATGTAGCCCATGAGAACTATGCCTGATGATGCCCAGTGCATCCATACCATTATCCTGAGCATACGTGCGTCCTTTGCACCCTTGAACTTAGGATAGAAGAATGTTGCGATTATGGGAAGTACCAGCAGGATGAGTGCTGCGGCAATGTAGATGAGATTTGTGAATCCTTCTTTTTCGTCAAGTCTCTGACCGCCCATGTCCTCAACGCCATTGAGCCTGAGCCATGCAATGGGGAATGAGTGAACGTGGTCAGTCCAGGTATTCATGGGTGAATAAACTGAGTTTGCATCCTGATAGCCGGCCTTCATATCGCCCATCCAATGAGCGTTGAGCTTGCCGCCGAGGATTATCATAAGTCCGAATACTCCGATAGAAAGGAGGGTGCGGACGCTTTTCTTGCAGACCAGCTTGTTCTCTGTATCAACGAAGTACTCAGCAAATACAGCTCCTACGAAGGGCACTGCAAATATTGAAAGTGCTGAGATACCATCAGTTGCAGTGAGCATGATGAATACAGAAAGGCATACAAATGTAATGAGCATCCGCAGGAAGTTTATATTGCTTTTCTGACTCTGCGGTTTCAGTTTGCGGTGCTTGTCGGACAGATTCAGGAAGTGGAAGTACATGAACAGTCCTATTACAATGAAGAGTATGCCGAGGGTGTAGTAAATAGTATGCTGCCAGAATATCTCTCTGAGCTTCTGAGAGGAGACTGTCATTGCCAGCATTGCTGAGCCGGCCAGACATATCGCACGGATGTCCCAGTGCATCTCCTTGAGCATCAGGCAGAAGAAGCCGGTGAGCAGTATGAAATAGCTCATCATGCCCCAGATGTGAGCCTTCATGGAGAGTCCGAATATACCTATCAGCGGCTGCATTATGACATTCATTCCGAATGGAAGGAAACAAGCATATGTGAAGTCCTTGTCATAGACAGCCCCGCCTTCTATAGACGCATTGGCCCATATGATAGTATCGGTACAGTCAGCGTGGAATTCCTTTTTGTAGGCTACAGTGATATAGTACACCATAAGTGCTATCACAGCAAGGAATATGCCTATCGGTATCAGGTATGAAACGAATGTGACAGCCTTGCTGCCGTACTTATCGCCAAATAATTTCAGCTTTTCCTTGAGGGACACAGGTGCAGCATCAGCGGCGGCAGGTGTTGGAGAGGCATCTTCTGCAGAAGCGGCAGCCTCCTTAGCAGTTTCCTCCGCAGCAGGAGCCTCAGTTTCAGTGTCCTTGTCAGCCTGCTCCGGCAGCTCCTTTGCTTTTTCAGGCTTTGGAGACTCAGCCGCTTTATCCGGCTTGGGTTTCTTTTTGGTTTCTTTATCGGCCATATTTACTTCCTTTCTGACAGCGGCTCTCTGCGCTGACAAAGGTATAGGACGGCAATGAGCCGTCCTGTTGTTTTATTATCCTTTTTTTGAGAAGAGGAGTATCTTTCTTGCGAAGAAATTCCAGAAAAATGCAGCGGCAGTAGATACTACCTTCGCCAGTATCTGGAAGAGACTGGTCTTATCTGCAAGCCATATCTCAAAGAGCTTTGTGATGCCCATTGTCATGAACAGACCTACCAGACCTATCGCAGCAAAGCCCAGAAATTCCACTACTTTGGATTTCACCTTGGAATTGCTGAAGATCCAGAAGGTGCTTATGACATAGTTGACTATCAGTCCTGCCACGAACGACAGGGAGTTAGCTGCAACGGCATACTGCTCACCGAAAACATACTTGAACAGAATGAAGGAAACTCCCCAGTCAACGACGGTAGCAAGTCCGCCTACAAAGAGGTAGCGGAAGAACTGGATGTAGGTGTTCTCCGTATCTCCGGAGAACAGTTTTCCAAACTTCTTCTCCCGGAGGATGTCCTTGACCTCCTGTAACTGAGAATTCGCCATTACTTGTTCTTCTCCTCGTGATATTCCTTCTCGGTATTTACGCTCCAGATATTGGACTTGTCAGCAGTACCGGACTTGATGTTCTTTACGGCCTCGAATGAAGTAGCCATAGAGTGGTCAAGGTTGTTGTAGCGGTGCTGACCGTTACGTCCTACACAGTAGAGGTTGTCTATCTTGCTGAGGTAGGAGATAAGGGTGTCCATTTCCTCATAGGTATCGAAATAAGCAGGATATGCCTTCTTTACCTTCTCCATGTGGGTGTCGAGAACATCGGAGGTCTTGCTGATGAGTCCCAGCTTCACCATTTCCTTTGCACAGAACTTGGAGAATTCCTCCTCGCTCATGTTCCAGTACTCATCGCCCTCTGTTACGAAGTACTCAAGGCCCAGCCATACTGTGTTCTTGAGGTCCTTTACCATGTAAGGAGACCAGTTGTTGTATATCTGGAAACGTCCCATTTTAACACGTCTGTCCTGAACATATACCCAGCAGTCAGGGACTATATTACCGACTGTTCTCATAGTGGTCTTGTTCTTGAGGTTGAGCTTGTGAACGAGTACACCGAGAGTCATATAATCACGGTAAGGCAGGCCTGCTGCGATACGTGCCTCGTTTTCAGGAACGTCGTTCATTCCTGCAACAAGGTCCTTTACAGGCATTGAAGAAATGATGTAGTCGCCGTCAAGCTGAACTTCCTTGCCGTCCTTAACGTAGGTCACACCTGTGAGGTGGTCATTCTCATCCTTATGGAGCTTTGTAACAGGAGCCTCCATGATGATAGTACCGCCCAGCTTCTTTATCTCGTCAGCAGTGACCTCCCAGAGCTGACCGGGGCCGAGCTTAGGATACTTGAACTCTTCGATGAGTGAGGTATTCACCTTGCGGTTCTTGACCTTGAAGAGCTTGCCGAAGAAGTCCTTGATGATGCCTACGATAGAGAGGCCCTTTGTACGCTGAGCTCCCCATGAAGCGTCTATCTCGCTGGGGTGGCGTCCCCAGAGGTTCTCTGTGTAGTACTCGAAGAACATTGAGTAGAGCTGCTTGCCGAAGCAGTTGATGTAGAAGTTCTCAAGATTTGTCTCAGGACGCTTGTGAACAACTGCGGCAAGGTAGCTGAAGCCTACCTTCATTGTGGTGAAGAAGCCGAAGTTCTTGATAGTCTCAGGCTTGAGTGAAACAGGGTAGTCATAGAACTTGTCATTGAAGAGGATACGTGAAACTCTTCTTCTCATGAGCATTACCCTGTTCTCCTTTTCAGGATTCGGGCCGCCCTTCTGGATGCGGACTCTTCTTTTCAGCATTATATCGTCCATGGAGGGAGCGCCCTGGAGAGGGAGCATATTGCTCCACCACTCATTGACCTCCGGCATCTTTGAGAAGAAGCGGTGGCCGCCCATATCCATACGGTTGCCCTTGTAGTTGACAGTCTTGGAGATACCGCCGATATCCTTGGTCTCTTCGAGGACTGTTACCTCATATTCTCCTGATCCATCCTTCAGGAGCTCGTAAGCGGCGGTAAGGCCGGCAGGACCTGCGCCGATGATAACTACTTTTTTCATTGCTATTCTCCTTTTTTCTTTACGGAGCGTAAAACCCACGCTGACCCCGTAATATTCCCTCATCCTGCCGGACACAGCCGTCCGGAGAATATAAAAGTACAATTAACATTATAACACAAAACTTTCCTTTCTGCAAGCATTTTTTTCAGTCGGAGCCACAGCACAGAAGGCTGTATTCAAAGGATTTTCAGCTATATACCGTCATTTATATAGTTCCCTCCGGAGGGCCGTTGGTCTCAGCCGGCAGAAATTTTTGTAGCAATGCACAATTATACTTATTGTTATTTGTAAGATATGATATACACAAATGCATTACCATATATAAATATAGACGAAAAAGGAATGAAAAGCTCTCACCAGCTCCAAAATTAGCACTCCAAACCTTAGAGTGCTAATTTTCATCATCCCGTCACATTGCTTTGATATTTCTTTCATATTCCAGCAGTATCATATAGACAATGAAACGAAAGGAATGGTACCAATGGAACAGCGCATATCCACTCAGTAAATGCATAGAATAAACATATAAATTTATTGGAGGTATGACTTATGATGTATGGACTTACACCCTTTGGAAGAAATTACGACCTTTTCAACCTTTTCAACGATATGGATAAGGACTTTTTCGGAGGCTCGATGCCTATGAATTCCTGCCGCACCGACATCAGGGACGAAGGCGAAAAATATGTTATGGAGTCCGAGCTCCCCGGCTTTGAGAAAGAGGACATCAAGCTGGACATCAACGGCTCCTATCTCGTTATCTCTGCTGAGCATAATGCCAGCAATGACGAGAAGGACAACAAAGGCAATTACATCCGCCGAGAGAGGAGTTATGGCTCATACAAGAGGAGCTTTGACATCTCAGACGTTGATGCCGACCAGATAAGTGCCGAATACAAAAACGGCATACTCACCCTCGACCTGCCCAAGAAGAAACCGGAAACTCCTGCATCAAGGAGACTGGAGATAAAATAACAGCAAAGCTCCCGCTCATATAAGCGGGAGCTTTTTTCGTCCAGCAGTAAAGGCGGCCTTAATAGGCCGCCTTTTCGCTTTTATCATGTCTGAGGAGTCTGTATCGAGCCTGTGTCATCGAACACCTTTACCTTCACCTGAGCCTCCTGTTCAGGATGGAGTGCGGAACGTACTGTGATATAGCACTCTCCGGGTGCTACTGCTGTGATATGTCCGTAGCTGTCAACTGTTGCGATGCTGTCATCGCTGGAGGACCAGCGTTCATCTGCTTCGCCGGAGCCTGCCGGATATTCATCTATCCATGCAGTCTCGGTCTCGCCAACGTTGAGCTGATATGTATACTTTTGCATTTTGAATGCTCCTGCCTCAGGATCAAGTGTTGTAGTCTCTGTTACCGGCTCTGTGATAGTAGTAACAATAGGCTCAGTAGACGGCATAGTTGTGGTAGTAATTATATTCGCATTTGTGTTGCTTGAGCCCTTGCTTTCCTTGGACCTGTCCTTTGAACAGCCCTTGGCTATCAGTATCACGATAATGAGCACTATGAGTGCTATGACGCTCAGTGCTGTAAGCTGACGTTTTCTTGCAGTCTCTTTGGAAATTCTTTTTCTTGGCCGCTGTGAGTAATTGTTGTCCATTTTTGTTCGATCCCTTTCTTTATGCAGAGCTCCGGTCGTATTTTCCACCCTTATTGCAGTTCCCGGAGGAGCAATAATATTTGTACAGCGCAGAATGCACCTTATAAATATTATAACACAGTCCACGCAATTTGTCACGTATTTTTACACATTATCCGTAAATTTCTCGCACTTCAACATATTGGGCCTGTTCTTTTTGTCATATTTTACAAAAAATAATGTCCAATATTAGCAGAGCCGTCAGTCATAGCGTTGACGTTCTCAATATTCTGGTATTATTTACGGCCCGCAAGCTCCTGTACTTCCGCCTCAAAGGCTGACTGTTCGTAAATATTTGCCATAAAAATACAGTTGGTAAAAACATACAAAAGGATACCTCCATTTTCGCCGATAAAATACATCTGAGGAATTGACTTTTTCGTTAATCAGTGTTATAATTTTAAATAACGTTACCCGCTGTTAACACTCGGGAATCCACAGTAACGGAGGTCACAGAAAGTGAACACAGATTCAATCTCCTTTGATGTTGGCTGTAATTTCGACTATAAGCTGTTCGACATAATCGAGCAGGCCGACAAAAAGCACAGCATCACAAGCCTTTATGGTAAACTCAAGCACGACGGTCTTCCCGGCGGACGTACCGCCTCCATCGTTCCTGACTTTACCATGGACCAGCTCAAGGACTACGTAGATGAGTGCAAAAGGCACGACATCACATTCAACTACCTTATCAACCCACTGTCTATGGACCAGAATGAAGTAGACCCTGTTGTTGGTAAGCAGATACGTGAGTTCATACATAACATCTATGATATCGGTATCAGAGCTATCACTCTTAACTCCCCTATACTTATCAAATACGTAAAGAACGAGTTCCCGGATATGTTCGTTACCCTCGGACTTTACGCTTATCCGACTACTATCCAGCACATCGAGTACTGGCGCAACTGGGGCGTGGATGAGATCACCCTTGACCACTGCTTCAACAGAAGATTTGACCAGCTCAGAAAGCTCCTGACACAGTACAAGGACACCGATCTCCACCTCAGAGTTATCGCTAACAACCTCTGCCTGAGAGAGTGCCCCTTCCGTCTGGCTCACGGATGCTTCGTAGGCCACTCTGACCCTGACCTGTTCTCCATGGACTACTCTCTGGTCAACTGTGCTTACAAGAAGGTCGTAACTCCTACCGCTATCCTCACCGCTGAGTTCATCCGTCCTGAGGACGTTCACTATTACAGAGAGCTCGCTGAGGAAACAGGCAACAAGCACTTCTCTATCAAGCTCATCGACAGAACCAGAACAACTGAGTTCCTTGAGCGTGTTATCAGAGCTTATATGGCTGAGGACTTCGACGGAAATCTTCTTGATATCGTTAACTGGCCTCAGGCTAAGACTATAGCAACACTTCCCGGCACTGACAAGCCTGTTGGTGAAGCACCTACAGAAATGCCCGAAAGTGCAGCAGCTCCTGCTGACACACAGGGAACACCTGCCGGAGCTCCCGAAGGTGCCGGCGGACCTCCTCCCTGGGCAACTGGTGCCGGCGGACCTCCCCCCTGGGCAACTGGTGCCGGCGGACCTCCTCCTTGGGCAACTGGTGCCGGCGGACCTCCTCCCTGGGCAACTGGTGCTGGCGGACCTCCCCCATGGGCAACTGGTGCCGGCGGACCTCCTCCTTGGGCAACAGGTGCAGGCGGACCTCCTATGGGACCTCCTCCCGGAGCTCCTAAGATGAGGTGGATGGATATGCTCAAACCCGAAGCTATGATGGCTTACGGCCGCACTATGCACCTCCCGAAGATATATGTTGATAATAAGAAGCTCGACGGCTTCCTTGAGCACTTCGTTAAGAACAACAACTGCGACAAGTCTCTCTGTGTCAACGATATTCTCGAAGGCTCCGAGAGACCTGCAAATGCCTGCTCACATTGCAGCACCTGGGCTGAAAAGGTCATTTCCTATGACAAGGCCGAGGTCGAGCAGTGGAAGGGACTTGCTAAGAGCGTTCTCCAGGGTATCGAAAACGGTACTATTTACAAGGACAGATAAAAAATCACGGACCCGATATTCGGGTCCGTTTTTTTACATTTTTGAAAGCAGTTCTTGCTTTTTCTGGTCGAATTCCACCTGTGTGATGAGTCCGGAATCAAGCATCTGTTTGAGAGAGCTTATCTTCTCCACAACGTCACTGCCGGAAACGCTCTGAACAGGTGCAGCCTGCGGCACAGCTGCGGACTTCTTTACCTCGTCTATGCGTTTCATTGCAGCCTGTGCGAATTCATCAGCGTTGTGGACGTAGTGGAACTTTATCAAGCCGGAATTTGAGCTGATGAGAAGTGTCTCTCCGCCTCTGACCTTATCCCAGAATCCGCTGGAAGTCATAACGTTGTCAAGGTGGTCTATTGGTATCTGGAGCTTTTTCTTGCCGAAGGTGGTTTTTAGCTGTCCTTCTATCTGACCTTCTGTCAGTTCAAGTTTGCAGCGTTTTGCGATAAACATTCTGATGAGGAAAATCACGACCGGCAGCATGAATACTATAACAGTTATAAGGATGCCGAGTGCATGAAGCCAGGGATATTCTTCATCATGAACTTCATGAGAAAAGTGAAATTCATAATGATCATGCCACTCCATTCCCCATATAAACTCTCTGATGTCCCCTCCTTCACTTAAATCTTCACTTAAATAAGGACCAGTAAGATAATACCCCACGCCGCCGATTATCCACCACAGCACAGTGAACACCACCGCAAGAGGTGTAATGCCCGCCCAGAAATTCGCTCTGCAAATTACTTTTTCATTGTTTTCCATAAAAGCCTCCCATTGATTAAAAATTGTCTGTATATTAATTATATATATATACATATATATTGTCAAGTGTTATAATAAATATGATTTGGCAGGGAGATTTGTTGAATTTGCCATATCATGCAAAAAAGGCGAACCAAAACAGTTCGCCTTTAATTCTGCATTATAAATTAATACATACCGCCTGCGGGCATTGCAGGAGCAGCAGGAGCGTCCTCCTTGATGTCAGCTACAAGGCTCTCAGTTGTGAGTACCATTGCTGCTACAGATGCTGCGTTCTGGAGTGCTGAACGTGTTACCTTTGTCGGGTCTACGATTCCGGCAGGTATCATGTCGCAGTATGTCTCGTTGTATGCGTCAAAGCCGTAACCAACCTTTCTGGAACGGATTATTTTGTCTACGATAACGCTGCCTTCAAGTCCTGCATTCTCAGCTATCTGACGTACAGGAGCTTCAAGTGCCTTGAGGATTATCTTTGCGCCGGTCTTTTCGTCGCCTTCAAGACCGTTTATCATCTTGGAAACAGCAGGGATAGCGTTGATGAATGCTGTACCGCCGCCTGCTACGATACCCTCTTCAACTGCTGCCTTTGTAGCTGCGAGAGCGTCCTCGATACGGAGCTTCTTCTCCTTCATCTCAACTTCTGTAGCTGCACCTACCTTGATAACTGCTACACCGCCTGCCAGCTTGGCAAGTCTCTCCTGGAGCTTTTCGCGGTCAAAGTCAGATGTTGTGTTCTCGATAGCATTTCTTATCTGTGCCACTCTGGACTTGATAGCGTCCTTATCGCCTGCACCGTCAACGATGATAGTGTTCTCCTTCTGGATAACTACCTGCTTAGCCTGACCGAGCTGTGTGAGCTGAGTCTCACTGAGTTCAAGGCCGAGCTCAGAAGAGATGACTTCACCGCCTGTGAGTACTGCGATGTCCTTCAGCATCTCCTTGCGTCTGTCACCAAAGCCGGGAGCCTTGACAGCGGCAACCTTGAATGTACCACGGAGGTTGTTGAGGATGATAGTTGTGAGAGCCTCGCCCTCTACGTCCTCAGCGATGATAACGAGCTTCTTGCCCATTTTTACTATCTGCTCAAGGAGGGGGAGTATCTCCTGGATAGAGGATATCTTCTTGTCTGTGATGAGGATGTAAGCATCGTCATAAACGGCTTCCATCTTGTCTGCATCTGTTACCATGTAGGGTGAGATGTAGCCTCTGTCGAACTGCATACCCTCAACTACTTCGCTGTATGTCTCAGCAGTCTTGCTCTCTTCAATAGTGATAACACCGTCGGATGTTACCTTCTCCATTGCCTCAGCGATGAGCTTTCCGACATTCTCGTCAGCAGATGAAACTGTGCCGACTCTTGCAATGTCCTCAGAGCCTGTAACTGCCTTTGAGTTTGCAATGATAGTCTCAACAGCGGTGTCAACAGCCTTTGAGATACCCTTCTTGAGTATCATGGGGTTTGCACCTGCCGCAATGTTCTTCATACCCTCACGAACGATAGTCTGAGCGAGGAGAGTAGCTGTTGTTGTACCGTCACCGGCAGCGTCGTTGGTCTTTGTAGCAACTTCCTTTACGAGCTGAGCGCCCATGTTCTCAAAAGCATCCTCAAGCTCGATGTCCTTAGCGATAGTAACACCGTCGTTTGTGATGAGGGGAGCGCCGAACTTCTTGTCAAGAACAACGTTTCTTCCCTTGGGTCCCATTGTTATCCTTACTGTGTCAGCCAGCTTGTCGATGCCTGCCTGGAGAGCCTTTCTTGCTTCTTCTCCGTACTTTATATCTTTTGCCATGATAAATTACTCCTTTAAAACAATTCTTAATTATACATTAGTCAACGATTGCGAGGATGTCCTCCATCTTGACGATGATGTACTCTTTGCCTTCGAGCTTTACGTTTGTGCCTGAATACTTGGATATGAGGACCTTATCGCCCTTCTTTACTTCCATTTTGACATCGGATGTTCCGGGGCCTACTTCTACGACCTCAGCTACCTCCGGCTTTTCCTTGGCTGAGCCTGAGAGGATGATACCGCTCTTGGTAGTCTCTTCTGCCTCGACCATTTTTACTACAACTCTGTCCTGTAAAGGTTTGATAGTCATGATATATACCTCCTGAATAATAATAATTAGCAAATCATTTTTAGCACTCTCTTTCTTTGAGTGCTAAGTATATTTTACCACCTTTTTGCAATAAATCAAGTCTTTTCTTCGAGCTTTCACAATTTTTGGAATTATGCACAATTAGTTGAAACTATTGTTGAAAGTCTGCTGTGCAGCTATGCAGAGTTTTCCACCTGCATTATATGCACTTTCTATGCATGATTTTTACTGCTGTTGAGATTTTTTCTTCTTTTTTGTTGACATTAACTTCATTCTGAGTTATAATAAAGGTAACAATCTATTCAAAAAAGAAATGAGGTTTGTTCAAATGGCAGTAGATAAAAGTTTAAAAGTTCTCATCGTTGACGATGATAAGAATATATGCGACCTCCTCCGCCTTTACCTCGAAAAGGACGGCTACGGTGTCATCCTCTCCCATGACGGTGAGGAGGCTGTCGTTAAGTTCAACGCTCTTAAACCTGATATGGTCCTCCTGGACATCATGCTCCCCGGCATGGACGGCTGGCAGGTATGCCGTGAGATAAGAAAAAAGTCCAATGTGCCGATAATCATGATAACTGCCAAGGGCGAGACTATCGACAAGGTCATAGGCCTTGAACTGGGCGCTGATGACTACATCGTAAAGCCGTTCGATGCAAAGGAAGTTATCGCCCGCATCAATGCCGTTACAAGACGTGTAAGCACCGGCGCTGCTGAGCCTGAGATAAAAGAGGTCCACTATGACAAGCTCTCCGTTAATATGACCCGCTATGAGCTGAAGGTCAACGGAAAGTCCATCGACACTCCCCCCAAGGAGCTGGAGCTCCTCTTCTACCTCGCATCCAATCCCAACAGGGTCTATACCCGTGACCAGCTCCTGGATGAGGTATGGGGCTTTGAGTACTACGGTGACTCACGTACTATCGACGTACACATCAAGCGTCTCCGTGAAAAGCTGGAAGGCGTTTCGGATAAATGGTCCCTCAAGACCGTATGGGGCGTCGGATATAAATTCGAGGCTGACGAAGAAGAATAAGCGGACTGATACGCTTGTGTGATTTTCAGGGGACTTCCGGTCCCCTGTTTTTGTAACGGAGGTGAGTGATTTTGAACTACAAGGACAGTTCATATTACCGTTCATTCAAGTACTCCATGTTTGTGATCCTCTCTGTGCTTATATTCGTGGGAGTCATCATAGTTACTATGAGTACCAGGGTTTACAAGAATTCCGAGCTGAACTCGCTGAAAGAGACCGGTGACGTATTCATCGCCTGTCTGCAGGACGAATACGTGGTAACCGGAGATATACAGGACGACGCTGTAAAGCGGCTCCATTACCGTTTCTCCTCAGAGAACAAGCTGAAAATATATATTTACAATAAGGACGGCGACTGCATCCTCTCTTCCGCTGATTACGACCCTGAAATGTTCATCAGCACTCAGAATGACCGGATAGGTGTCAAGGCAAAGACTGAGGACGAAGAGCCTGAGCCTATCTCAAGTACGATAAAGAAGGCTATAGAGGGAAAAAAGCACCGTTACCTCGCACTTGACTCTGCCTCATTCTCCAAAAAGCAGCCTATGCTTATCTACGGTACAAGGATGTACCTCACGCCTGACGGCGAGATAGGTCCGGACAAGATGTATATAGTTTTCGGTGCAAAGACCGACGGCATAAACGTTTTTATGCTGAAAGTTGCCGTTTTCTATCTTGTTTTCGCCCTGCTCTCACTCTACGTTTCCTTCCTGGTCCTCAGAAAGAAGATAAAGAGACAGGCTGCCTTTGAGTTCGATTTTCTGAAAATAAGCGAGATGTATGCTAAGGGCGACTTCTCTGAGAAGATAAGCACCGACACTGAGGGCATCCCCAAAGAGATAGCCGGATACGTCAACGCTCTTGCCTCAGACGTTGAGAACAGTGAGCAGACTTCAAAGACCTTTATTGCCAATGTCTCTCACGAACTGAGGACTCCTATGACCACTATCAGCGGTTTCGTTTCAGGCATCCTCGACGGCACTATTCCAAAGTCAAGACAAAACGAGTACCTGGTGCTGGTGTCCAAGGAGATGCAGAGACTCAGGATACTCATTTCTTCAATGCTCAATATGACCCGATTTGAGTCCGGTACTATGACTCCAAACTTCAAGGAGACCAACCTCACTGACCTGGTCATCCAGACTGTCCTCATGTTTGAAAAACGTATCGAGGAAAAAGGTCTTGAAGTGGAAGGCCTTGACAGCGACAGACTTGTGGCTGTAGTTGACCAGGACCTCATGCAGCAGGTAATTTACAATATCGTGGAAAATGCAGTGAAGTTCGTCAACAAGGGCGGAACTCTCTCATTTACCTTCGATAAGTCCGACGGCATCAACACCATTGGCATCAGAAATACCGGCGAAGGCCTCACCGAAGAGGAGATACAGCAGGTATTCGACCGTTTCTACAAGACTGATTCCTCCCGTGGAAAGGACGCTACCGGACTGGGACTGGGTCTCTCCATTTCCAGAAAGATAGTCCACCTCCACAAGGGACATATCGTCGTAAAGAGCGTTTACGGCGAATATACTGAATTCCAGATACAGATACCCGAACTCCGTGAAAAGTCCGGAGAAAAGAAAAAAGCCGAGCCAAAGCAGGCGGAGTAACGGGCGAAAGGAGCTTTTATGGACGAAAGAGACAACTACGATAACAGTACAAGCCATGACGGATACGTTCCTCAGCACGAAAAGGAACCTGCTCAGAACGTGCCCCCTCCGCCGCAGAACGGTCCCGTACAGTTCGGAGGTCCCGCAGGCGGCGGTATGTATAACGGAAATATGAACTATGGCCGTCCCCCATACGGTCAGCCCCAGAGACCATTCGGCTACAGCCAGAATCCTCCTCCGCCTCCTCCGGGATACGGTCAGCCAAACTTCAACAACGGTTACGGCAGGCCGGTCCAGCCACGCTATGATGACTTCATGTACGAGCCGATAGGCTTTGAGGAGCTTGAACATCAGGAGGAAGGCTACGGCGCCCCGAAAAAGAAAAAGAACCGCAGCAGAGGTGAGGCAGCAGCTATAGCCCTCTTCCTCATACTTATCATCGGTTCCTTTGCTGTGGCTGTGTTCGGCATCATATATGACCTCACCCACAGCAAGGAGGCTATCGACAAGCTGGTAGATGCAAAGCAGATAATCTTCTACCGTGAGTCCAAGCCTGACGGCGCAAATGACCCGGATAACTTCAAGGATGAGAACGGAAAGTATACCCCGGAAGGCGTTGCCGCACTGGTAAGGCCCTCTATCGTAGAAATATATACCTACGAAAATGCCCTTGACGAAAAAAGTGAGGACTACATCGGCACAGGCTCAGGTGTCGTTCTCTCTGAGGACGGTTATATCGTTACAAATGCCCACGTGCTCAGAGCTGACGGCTATCACACTGTCCACACTGTTGACGAAAAGGTCTATCCGGCTAAGATAATCGGCAGAGATGTCAAGACCGACATCGCTGTTATAAAGGTAGACGGAGTTTCTCTCCAGCCTGCCACCCTCGGAGACTCCGACGAGACTATCGTAGGTGAACAGGTCATCGCTATCGGCAACCCTGCGAACCTTTCAAGTACTGTCACTGACGGCATTGTTTCCGCAGTCAACCGAAAAATAAGAAGTGACAGCACCGGATTTGAAATGGACTGCATCCAGACAAATGCAGATATCAGCCCCGGAAACTCCGGCGGAGCTCTGGTGAATATGTACGGTCAGGTCATCGGCATAACATCCTCCAAGTATGTAAGCTCATCATTTGAGGGACTTGGTTTTGCGATCTCTATCAACGAGGCAGTGCCCATACTCGAAGAACTTGTTGACAACGGCTATGTCAGCGGACGTTTCAGGATAGGCATCACCCTGATAGATATGTCATCTCCGTCCAAGATGGACGCTATCGAGGCCGCTCTCGGCTACCCGGTACCTGAGGACTTCTATGGCATTTATATCGACAGTATCAGTGATGATTCCGATATAAAGAATACCGAGCTCAAGGAGGGTGACTTCATCACCGAGATAAACGGCAAGTCAGTCCGCACCTATGATGAATTCTACGATACTATCAGCTCCCAGTACGGTGCCGGCGACAAGGTACCTGCTACCTGTGCCCACGTTGACAAGGACGGGAACATCGACTATTACAACATCGAGTTCAAGCTCCTGGAGGACACCTCCGGCAACTATTGATGAATAATAAAAAGGACACCTATGCAGGTGTCCTTTTTATTATTCCTGTTCAGCGATTATATCACTGAATTTTCCACGTATTGCCTTTACAAGCTCTGAAGGCGAGAGCCTTATCTGTGTACCTATCCGGCCGCCGCTCATATAGAAGAGCTCCATCGGCTCTGCGGAGCTGTGGATAACTGTCATGAACTGTTTCTTCATGCCAATGGGAGTACAGCCTCCCCGGACGTAACCGGTGACCTTTGTGATGTCCTTCACATGAAGGAGCTCCACAGACTTCTCATCTACGCTCCTGGCAGCCTTTTTAAGGTCAAGCTCCTGAGCTACCGGCAGCAGGAAGCAGTAATACTCCCCTGACTTTCCATGAGCAACAAGTGTCTTGAACGTCTCTTCAAGAGGCTGGCCCAGCTTTTCGGCTGTATGTATACCGTCGATGAACTCGTCACACTGGTAGGTCTGCACAGTGTAGGCTATCTTGTTCTTATCCAGAAAACGCATTGCGTTGGTCTTTGCTTCCTTGCCCATATCAGGCATCTTCCTCTCTTTCCTGAGCCTTTCTCCTGCTGAAAACGCAGCCGCAGTAGTTCTGACGGTACAGACTGTACTGCCTTGAAAGCTCTATGGAGTGCTTGTAGCCGTCGTGCTTCTTGAAGTCTGAGAAGAGGTATGGTACTCCAGTCTCCTCTGAGATACGACCTCCGCACTCATTTATAAAGGTGCAGTCCTTGTGGGGACTTATCGTCAGAGTGGTAGTAAAATAGTCACAGCGGAGCTCTGCGGCCTTTGCAGCCGCCGCACGGAGCCGCAGCTCTATACATCTCCGGCACCTCTCTCCACGCTCCGGAAGGTCCTCCAGACCCTTTGCCAGTTCATAGAAAGGTGCAGGGTCGTACGCCTCCTCCAGCACCTCTATATCCAGACCCATTTCCCTTACGAGCCTTTTCAGCTCGTCTCTGCGGAAGGAGTACTCCTCCTCCGGAGCGATATTGGGATTATAGAAATACAGGGTGATGCGGAACCTCTCTGCGATATATGTAAGTGTATGGCTGCTGCACGGAGCACAGCAGGCATGGAGCAGCAGTGAGGGCTTCTCTCCGGAGCTTTCCAGCTCACGGAGCTTATCGTCCAGCATCCTGCCGTAATTCACCTTAGACTGCATCACTTATCCTCAAGGTTCTTGAGAGCTTTTAGCTCGTCCTTGTTGAGCTTGATGTTTCCGTCCTTCAGCAGCTTTACCTCGCTCCTGTCCAGTGTCACAGGGACCTCTGACTTCTCAGTTTTTACCCTGAGCTTTCCGGTGATGAGGTTCACATCCTCAACTCTGCCCTTGTCGCCGTCCGGAGTGACTACTATAGCTCCGACCTTAGGAGTTATTTTCAGCAGTGCCTCGTAGGCATTCTGCTCATTTTTAAGGCAGCACATGAGTCTGCCGCAGGTACCTGATATTTTGGTAGGATTCAGGGAGAGTCCCTGTTCCTTGGCCATTTTTATGGATACAGGCTGGAAGTCTCCCATATAGCCCTTGCAGCAGAATTCTCTTCCGCATATTCCAAGGCCGCCCAGTATCTTTGCCTCGTCTCTGACTCCTATCTGGCGCAGCTCGATACGTGTGCGGAATACTGCGGCAAGGTCCTTGACCAGCTCACGGAAGTCCACACGGTTCTCAGCAGTGAAGTAAAAGAGCAGCTTGTTGTTGTCGAAGGTACACTCAACGTCCACAAGATTCATTTTCAGCTTGCGGAAGGCTATCTTCTCCTCGCATACTGCAAAGGCCTCTTTTTCACGCTCCTTGTTGCGCTCAACGGTCTTCATGTCCGCAGGGGTAGCTATCCTTATTATAGGTTTGAGCGGGGAAGATATCTGGTCATCATCTATCTGCCTGTTTGCAATAACGACCTCTCCGCACTCCACACCTCTGACGGTCTCCACAATGGCATGGTCTCCCACTCTGGCATCTATATCGCCGGGTGAGAAGTAGTATATTTTTCCAACGCTTTTGAAGCGTACTCCTACTATTTCTTTCATAAAAGCTCCTTTATGCTATCAGGTATCCATTATATCCGCACACAGTGCAGCCAGCACCAGCGGCATACTCACATTGCTGTCTATAGCACGTTTTGCCCTTTCGATGTGGTTGTGTATGAGGATAGCCTGCCTTGCTGTGAGTTTTCTGGCAAGCTGCTGGGCGCCTTCACGGTAGCAGCCTATAACAGGCGCAGTCGGTGATTTCAGAAGTACTGCGGCATCCCTGACAAGCAGGTCCAGCATGGCCAGTACCTCCCGGCAGTCCCTGCGCTCACGGCTGACAGGGAATATAATGGAATTAAGACTGTATTCATCTCTTCTTATTATACTATCTGCAAGAGATTTTGTCAAATCCACCCTGCTGCGGAGCTCTTCGTCTGAGAGGTAATCGAGGCATCTGCCGATATTCCCGTGAAAACAGTCCACTGCACGGCGGATGTCCTCCGGAGAAGTCCCTCTGAGCTCCAGAGCCTCCTCTGTCTCAGACTCCGTACAGGGTGAAACTCCAAAGCAGACGCACCTTGATATTATAGTTGCAAGGAAGGCCGCCCTCGCCCTTGCGGTGAATATGAAATAGGCATAATCCGGCGGTTCCTCGATGAGTTTCAGCAGCTTATTCTGTGGACGTATGTCGAAATTGTCACAGTCGGTGAAGATATACACCTTCGCTCCGCTGCTGTTATTCGGCTTGACATAGGCATCACGGGCCACGTTGGATATGGTCTCGACTGAATATCCTCCCAGCTTGCCGCTGTGCTGAGGATAGAGCACATCCGGGTTGTTCCTCTCCGCAATGGTCCGGCAGGTCGGGCAGACTCCGCAGGGCTTGCCGTCCCTTTTATCCCGGCACATAAGTAGCTGTGCGTAGTACCCGGCAATAGTCCGCCTTCCGGTGCCCTTCTCGCCGTAAAGTATTATAGAATGGGCAGTTCTGCCGCTTGCGGCCATAGCCTCCATTGTGGATATGACCTGTTCATTTCCAAAAATTCTATCATTCATTTCATTGACCTTGATCTCGGTGTAGTTGGCCCTCCGGACAGTCCGGAGGTATATTTATTTTACCACATTTACGTTCTTAATTCCATACCTTTTGAAAATATTTATGCATTCCCGGTCTATTTCCTCTCCGCTGGCAGCTATTGGTATTGCCGGCGGACAGGGCACCTGCACAGCTCCGCAGATACGTCCAAGGGACTCCACGACCGGTATGACCTCAGAATCAGCAAATACTGCCTCCCGGACAGACATCCGCTTCACCGGTATGTCATACCGGAACTCAGGAGTTTCCGGAGCTCTCCTCTCTGCCGTTTCCATGGCCTTTTCCATGGAAGAGGTCATCCTGAGGAAGTCCTCTTCCTCTGACCAGGGCGACATGAGAAGTATCACCAGGTCTCTGTCTGCATACTCGCACTCAGTTCCGGACTCCCGGAGTTTCTGTGCCAGGTCAAGGCCGTCAAGGCCGGACTCGGCAGCTTTTACGGTTATGTGGAAGGGCTCGCCTTCGGCAAAAGCAAGTCTGCCCCTGAAATTTCCTCTGAATCTTTCGATATACGCAAGTCCACGGCTGATGTCTCTGCGAATATCCTCGCTTATGTATTTGCAGCACAGGTCCAGTGAGAGCATTATCGGGTATGAGGGACTTGTGCTGGCAAACAGGCTCATTGCCTGTTTGAGCTGAGCTGCGTACTCCGGCCGTGAGGTATGGAGCAGTGCAGCTCCTGTAAGAGCCGGGAGCATCTTGTGTGCTGAGTCACAGCACATATCAGCTCCCAGGGCAATGGGGTGCATATTCTCCGGCATGAATGCCAGATGTGCACCGTGAGCACAGTCAACGATGAGCCTTGCGCCGTACATTTTGCATATCCGGCTAAGCTCCGGTATATCAGCCATAGCGCCGGTGTAATCCGGAGATGTGACATACACGCAGGCCGCCTGTGTCCCCTGTCTCAGCAGCTCTTCCGTTACTTCAAGGTCGAGCTGACCTGAGAGCAGTCCGGAGCTGTACTTCATCGGCACCCACTGTATGTCCAGGTCCAGCAGAGCAGCAGCATTGAGAAATGCTCTGTGAACGTTCCTTGCCGCTATGACTTTGCGGCCTTCTCTTTTCATAATGGTCAGCATTGCCTGTATGCACAGAGTAGAACCTCCGGCAGAGAGAACAGTCCCGGCAGTACCATAAAGTGCCGAAAAATTTTTCTCGCACTCTGCGATAATGCCGTCCGCCTCAAAAAGGCTGTCCGCCCCGTATATCTCGGTTATGTCATATCTGTAAAGCCATTCCAGCTCAGGCACCGGAGAGCGTCCCTTGTGGCCGGGCATATGCCCTCTTACTCCGCCGGCACTGGCGTAGCTTCTCAGAAAATCATATATAGGTGTATCCATGATATTATCCTCTAAATGTAGTATTGCAGTATCCGGTATATCCGCAGCCGTCCTCTTGACATTGCCGCTGATACTGCCTGTGGAGTGATGCCGAGTCTTTCGGCGATATGGAGCGTATCCATCCCCTTAAAATAGTATAACATAATTATTTCCTTTTGTCTCGGTGTAAGCTCATTATTTATAACTTTTAACAGTACTCTCCTGAGACGCTGTGCAGGTATCTCCTCATCATCAGAGGTCTCAAGTATGGCTCTTATGCCCTTATCAGCGGCTCCTGTGAAGGAGTCGGAATATGTCTCACGTTTCGACACGTTCTTCCGCCCTCCTCACATATCCGTCAAGATGCCTGACGATGTCCGAGAGTTCCTCGTGCTCTGTGTAGAGCAGCTTTATCCTTCTTTCCAGGTCAAGCTCGGCTATTCCGGCAATATCGCCCTTTGCTCTCAGCGCATTTCTCTGACTTGTGAGCTGATGTATACGGTCCAGGACCTTAGCACGGCTTTCCTGATAGCAGTTCAATAGTTCTTTCATTGTGGGAGTCCCCCTTTCGGCAGATAACTGTATATTTGATAATTAAGGGAGAAAAAAAGCAGCGATGAACAAATGTTCTATTCCTTGTGATTATTATTATAGAACATATCTTCGCAAAAGTCAAGAGGGACAGAACTTTTATTTTATTTTTAACCAATTTTAACTGTACAAAAAAGGACGCACTTAAATGTGCGTCCTATATTCCGTTATTAAGCGAGAGCCTTTTCAAGCCATACATTAGCAATGTCGAGTGCCTCGTAAAGTCCGCATTCCTTCTCGGTGTTCTTTACGAATGCCTTCATGGGGTCGTCTGTCTTTGTAGCCATCTGCACCACCCTTACCTTCTTCGCTGACTTGTCATCGTTAGTTGCTATGACCTGTATCCATATAACAAAGGGGTCTGACATATATCCGTAATAGAGCTCATTGCCCTTTCTTACCAGCGGATAGCCCTTGTACATAAAAAATCTGTCGTTCATTTTTTCCTCCGTTTCCGGAGCGTTTTCAGCGTGGCACTGCGCTCCTGTTTATTTCCATGTAAGAACGTATTCTTCTCCGGTGTCGAGCTTTTTGATGTTGTCCACAAGAGTCTGTGCATAGGACTTGGAGCCGAAGAATTTAGGTTCGCCGTCAACAACAATAAGTGTTGTCATAGCGGAGTAATCGTAGAATTGTATTGAATGCTTCTCGTTGAGGTAATTGTCATTAAGGTCTATAGATACCATAGGCTCACCGGCAGGTATCTCTTCATCAAGTGCGAAGTCCTCACCATTTGCCTTGAGCAGGAAGGAATAGAGCTGTCTGTATCTTTCAGGATCGAAGGCCTTCCCGTTGCGTGTTACGTTAAAATCAGAAGCATCGCTGTAGTAACGGTCCTTTGTATCGTCCTTGGGTGATATCTCAAACTCATTTATGCTGTCTCCGCACTTATATGTTATCTTGTCGATATACCATACATAGTTGGCTATTATGAGTCGGGAGGTTATGTCGATAGGCTTTAATGTGAGCCATTTCAGCTTATCAGCGGATATTGTATAGATGATATTGCCGCCTTCAAGCATAACATAGCATTTTCTCTCGTTCTCATTCTCAGTAAAGACCTCGCTGATGAGCAGTACGTAGGTATTGCCGTCTCCGCAGGCCATTGTTACCTTGCAGAATGGCTCGCTGAGTCCTGCGCCTGCAATGTCTGCCTCTGTGCAGTGTACCTTATAAAGGTCATCGGCTGTAAGTCCGAACATACCGGTAACGATGTCTGTTGAACGCTCCACAGTAAGGAATGCGTGTACAGGTTCAACAAGCTCATGTGTAGCTGAGGTCCCGCCTGACTTTTCATCATCACTGTTCTCGCCGTACTTTATGACCATATCATAGTCTATATCGTCACGGACTATATCCAGCTCGTTGACTATGGGATAGTCATCAGTGCTTTCAGGAGCTTCAAGTATAGTCCTGCTGATGAAATCCTCTGCTGACTTGTAGTAGTTTGCCAGAGATGAGTTATTTACGGTATAAACAGTATTGCTGCCGTCCACCATGAAATAGGTCTCAGTTGTGGATGCGGGGTTCTTTATGCCCACATAATACTTTCTTACGACTCCGTCCTCATAGGTGAGCACCGCAGTTATTTCCGGGTCCTCAAGGCCGAACTTTGAAAGGTCCTGGCAGTTCTCCTCGATAACAGATGCGGACACAAGTCCGTTTGCGTTGTTGGGTATGGTATTCACTGAGAGGTCTAAAGTAACGTCCTCGTAGCCTTTGAGCGTATATCCTGGGGTACCGTCCTCCTTGTCCGCTCCTCTTACAACGTGGAGCTCGCCGGTGCTGTTGACAATATCGACGCTCTTGACTACGCCCTCTACAGCGTGCATATGGTCATCGCCCTGGGGAGCCTGGTCCAGAGGAACAGGCAGTGCAGTGGTATCCTCCACAAGAACTATACCTGCGCCCTGAGCTGCTGTTGTGACCATTGGGTCTGCGGATGCTGAGGATGTATCGGAGCTGTCGCTGCCGGTGTCGTCAGTGAGTTTAAGGAAGGCAAGTCCTCCGCCGAGAACGGCAAGGACTGCTCCCAGACCGATGATACCCTTGACTTGTTTTTTCATCGATTCTTTCTCCTTATCAGAACAACTATACCTATCAGTGCAACGATAACAGGGATAACAACAAGAATTGTCACTATGCCGTTGCTCTGCTTTGCTGTAGGTGCTATGACTGCGTGCTGGAGAGCCTTTTCAGGGATAACAACACCTGTCTCTTTGCCGGTCATAGTATTGAGTATGTTCAGCAGTACATTTGCATTGTTGTAGGTGCTGGACTGGACTATGAGCTCCTTGTCTGTAAACATTGAGCTTCCCACTACAAGGAGATTGCTGCGGAATACATCGAACTGAACTCCATGCTCCTTTGTGGACTTTACAACTACATTTCTCTCGCCCATATCAGTTGAAGGAGCGGCGTCATCTGAGAGTGCGCTGTAGGGTGCAGACATTGAAGATGACTTCAGAACCGCTGTAGTCACACACTGGTTGTTCTTGGAGAGAATGGATATTTCTCTTGAATACGGAGCAACTATAGGCAGTGAGTCGTTGGGGATAGCTCCTACAGACTCCTCGTCTGCAATACTGAGCACGATGCTTGTGGGATTGCTGCCCATAGCTTGGGGGTCACCCAGTATCCAGGGCTCGACCTGTATGCTCCAGTCTGCAAGGAACTCGTCGATATTTGTGAGATTTGTAGCGGCAAGGTCAGGGATGTAAAGCATATTCTTGCCGTAGTTCTCGGAGTTGTACATAAAGTCTCCGAGAGAATCTATGACAGCATCGCTGAAATCGTTCTGCGGCATAGGGATGACTACCATATCATAGAGCTCTGTGTCAAGCTCGTCCTTGGCAATGTCTATCTCTGTGCAGTCGTAGCCGTTCTTTGCAAGGAGCTCATCCTTCAGTGTGCTGACTACCTCTGAATAGTCCTCACGGTAGATATTGCTGCCGTTCATCTTGTCAGCAAATGCCACCTTTACGATATGTGAGTCGGTGACGTTCATTATCTGTGAGGTGATTATGCTCTCACCTGCGAATACCAGTGATACGGACTGATTCTGTGCAGCCGCAGCATCGGCAGTTATCATGTTATTGATATCGGACTCGGTGAGGACCTTTACATTCTCTCCGGAGTAGAATACCATACTGTTCTTTGTTATCTCACCGTTATAGTACTTGGTGTACTTTGAGATAGCATCAGGGTCTGTGCTGAGGTTGACGTACTTTACCTTTACTTCGCCCTTGCCGTCACCCTGCTTGGAGTACATCTCGTACTTGTCAAGGATTATCGGTATCATCTCGTAGGGGAAGTCAAGGGGCTCAGGCTCAATGCCGTAGTACATACGGAAATAGAGCTGGTAGCTGTAATTTGCCTGTTCAGCCATTGCATCGAAATCTGTACGGGGCATTGTAATAAGTATCTCAACATCCTCGTCAAGGTTTTTCAGCACGTCTATAGTCTCGTCGCTGAGGTCATATCTGTTGTCGGCAGTGAGGTCCAGCTTCATGGGCCTGCGCTTTTCCATAAGTGATGCCATTATGTTCACAACTATAACTATAGCTATTACAATCGCTATAGTTATCAGCGACATTGAACCATACTTGACCTTCTTCATGGCACCGGAGCTTTTTGTCTCGGTGCTGCCGCCTGTTTTGATATCCTCGTTTTCAGTTTTCTTCATACTTATCATACCTTCCTTTCATGATGAGGTCATGCCCAGCGTTTCTTCTCTAAAACTCTTACTGTGAAGAAGTTGAAGAGGAAAACGATGCTAAGGAAGAATACTATACTTGAAAGACTGAATACACCCTTGGTGAATTCAGTATATCTTGACCGCATGGACAGATGAGAAAGGAAGTCCAGCATCTTTTCTCTTGTGCCTACCTTGAATACCTTGCTGAAGAAGGAATTGCTGTTGAGCTTATCCAGTGCAGAGTCATCAAATGCGTAGAGCACCAGGAATATGAATACTGATACTACTGCTGAGGACATCTGGTTCTCAGTAAGTGAGGAGATGAATATACCTATTGCTATGAATGCGGCACCCAGTATGAGCATTGCAAAGTAGTTGCCCAGCAGTGAAGGCCATACTATATCTCCGAGGTATCTGAGTATCACCGCATAGACAAAGATTATGCTCTCTGCGATAACATAGAGTGTGAATGCGGCAAAGAACTTGCCCAGTACCAGTTCCCAGAGCCCGATAGGAGCTGTAAGGAGTCCCTGGTCTGTACGGTTCTTCTTCTCTTCGCTGAGCAGTCTCATGGTGAGTACCGGTATCAGGAAGATAACGACTATGAACATTGATACGAACATCGGTGAAGTGTCACTGAGTCCGGACTTTACAACATCATTATAGAAGAAATATCCGGATGCGATATAGAATACTGTGAGGAAAACGTAGCCCAGTCCCGATGTAAAGAAAGAGCCCATCTCACGTCTGTAAATAGCGCCCATTATTCCTCGTCCCCTTTCTCTTCATCAGACTCATCATCAGCGGCGGCCTCATCTGCGGCCTTTGCCTCTGCCTCAGTCATAAGGTTTATCTTTATCCGGGGCTTTTTCTCCGCCTTTTCCTCCTTGACATCCAGGGACTCGCCCATGGTTATCTTCAGGAAGATGTCCTCAAGAGTAAGGTCTGAGAGCTGGAGCATCAGGATATTCCAGCCGTTCTCAAAGCAGAGCTTGTTGATGTCTCTGCGGACGTCTGTCTTGCCGTCAGTCTCCACATCGTAGTCATATATACCCTTTTCACGCTCCATGTCGGCACGGACATACTTGACTCCGCTTATCTCCTTAATGGCCTTTACTATCTGTTCCTTATCGGTCTTTGTATGAGTGGGGCCTTCTATCCTAAGAGTCATCTTGTGCTCATTAGTGATATTCTTGGCTATCTCATCAGCAGTGCCGTCAGCGGCTACAACGCCCTTATTGATAATGATTATCCTGTCGCATACAGCCTGTATCTCCGGCAGTATGTGGGACGAGAGTATGACAGTATGTCTCTTGCCCAGTTTCTTGATAAGGGAGCGTATCTCGATTATCTGATTGGGGTCCAGACCAACTGTAGGCTCGTCGAGGATGAGCACAGGGGGATTGTTTATAAGTGCCTGAGCAAGTCCGACTCTCTGCTTATATCCCTTTGAGAGGTTCTTTATAAGTCTCGGACGGACGTCGCTTATCTTGCAGAGGTTGCAGACGTCTGTAAGATGAGCCTTGCGTGGCAGCTTGCACTTTTTGAGGTCGAACACGAAATTCAGGTATGCATCTACGGTCATATCCATGTAGAGCGGCGGTATCTCAGGGAGATAGCCTATATTTGCCTTTGCCTTCTTCGGCTCTTCCAGGATGTCTATACCGTTTATGAGTATCTGACCGGATGTGGATGAGATATATCCGGTGAGCATATTCATAGTTGTGGACTTTCCGGCTCCGTTAGGGCCGAGGAATCCCAGTATCTCGCCTTTTTCGACCTTGAAGCTGATGTCGTTGACGGCTCTTTTATCGCCGTAACGCTTGGTCAGATTTTTAACTTCTATCATTGGAAACCCTCCTCTAACTGCGTCCCGTCGTCTGATACAGGCAGACGTGGCAATAGAAGTTACAGTTCTATGTTTTTTTGCCGCACTGCGGCAGTATATATTATATTAATTCTTGTTTGTGACAGCAAAGTGAAAGCAGACTGAATATTATATGTCTTTTTCAGCAAAGGAAATATCCTGCTGTATCTGACTGCGGAGCTCCTCAAGGGAGGAGAACTTCTGCTCAGGGCGGATAAAGCTGTTCAGCCGTACTTCAAGGTATCTGCCGTAAAGGTCCCCGGAAAAACCGAGGATATGTGTCTCTGCCAGCGGAGAGCGCTCACCTGCTATGGTAGGCTTTACTCCTATATTCGTGACCGCACGGTACTCTGTGCCGTCTATAGCCACCGAGGAGCTGTAGACTCCGCATTTAGGCACGAGCTGTCCCTCCTCAAAGAGCTGGTTGACTGTGGGGAAATCAATGGTACGGCCTATCTGATTGCCATATACAGTCTCTCCTGACACAGTGTACTTCTCTCCAAGGAGCAGAGCGGCCTTTTCGGGACTTCCTTCCCGGAGCAGTGCCCTTATTCGTTTGGAGGATATATTCTCTCCGTCTGCAGTGACATCATCTGCCACCTCCGCTGCAAAGCCATACTTTTTTCCCAGCTCTGCAAGCTCATTTATCCCGCAGGATGCGTTCCTGCCGAACCTGAAATCAGTTCCGCACACCACACAGGCGGCATCCAGCCGCCTGGAGAGTATGTCTCTTGCGAACTCCTCGCCTGAGAGCTCCCGGAGTTCCCGGAAGTCCTCGCTGAACACCTCTGATATGCCCAGTCTGCGTACCAGTCTTTCCTTGTAGCTGTCTGTATAGATGTATTCTATGCTCCTGCCCTGTTTATAGGCAAGAGTTGTGTTTCTGAATGTAAAGACACCGGGAACAAGTCCCTGAGCCGCCATACTGACCGGCCTGCTGATGACTGCCCTGTGTCCTAAGTGAACTCCGTCGAAAAGTCCCAGAGCTACAGCTTTTTTCTCAGCCATTGTCTCCCCCCAGATTCTTTCCTATCCGGAGAACTCCCTCTTCACGGTCAGCAGCGGCCGTTCCGATGAAGCTGTGTCCGGGACCGTAGACCCGGTAGCTGTCCTGTCCGGAGACTATGCCTCTTACTCTTGAAAGGTCCAGCTTTACACCATTGCGGTACATCCTTGCCTGTGCTTCGCCAAGAACGAGCTCCGGCAGAGACTCAAACACCCTGTCAACCGGGAAGATCAGCTCTTCGAGCCTGTCCTCGTCCCTGGCCTGCTGTATCTCATCGAGTGTGTGGCAGTCATTTATGGTAAAACCGCATGAGGAATCTCTTAACAACGATGTCATTATACCTCCGCAGCCCAGTTTTTCGCCTATGTCATTGATTATGGTCCTGATATAGGTACCTCTTCCGCAGTCGATCTCCAGTATACCCTCACGGGTGACCGGGTCGTACTCAAAGACAGCAAGCGAGTTTACCTCTATCTCACGGAGCTGACGCTCCACCTCTATGCCCTGCCTTGCAAGGTCATAGAGACGCTTTCCGTTCACCTGCACTGCTGAATACATAGGTGGGAGCTGCATTATCCTGCCGGTGAACTCCGGCAGTACTGCGAGGATGTCATCCTCGGTGACAGCCATATCTGATACGTCCCTCACGGTCCCCCAGACGTCCTGGGTATCGGAGGTCTGCCCCAGCCTGAAACCGGCCAGGTAGCTTTTCTGGTCATTGGGCATTATATCACAGGCCTTGGTGGCATTTCCCACAAAAACCGGCAGTACTCCCGTAGCCATAGGGTCAAGAGTGCCGGCATGGCCCAGTCTTCTTATACGGAGTATTCCCCTGAGCTTTGCGATAACGTCAAAGGACGTGAACCCCTGGGGCTTGTTGACACAGAGTATACCGTTCATCAGTTCAGCGCCCTTTCTACAGCTCCTATAAGGAACTTCTTTGCAGATTCCAGGTCGCCTTCAACAGTGCAGCCTGCGGCCTTTGCGTGACCGCCGCCGCCTATAGTCTGGCATATAGCTGAAACATTGACGTCATAGGCTGAACGGAAGGAGCATTTGAACACGCCGTCCGGACGCTCTCTCATAAGTATGCCCACCTCGGTATTCTCAAGCTGGATAGTCAGCGGAGCAAAGCCCTCCAGTTCCTCCATTTCGATGCCCATTTCCTTCATCATGTCCTGTGTGACAGCGATTATGGCCAGCTTTCCGTCCAGGTAGAGCTCCATTAGCTCGTTTATCCTGCTCTCCAGCTTCATCCTGCCCTCAGACTTGACGTCGAACATATATCTGTTTATACGTGCAAAATTTATGTCGTACCTTCTCATCATCTCCGCTGCTATCTCATGAGCACGGGGAGTGGTGCAGTCGTACTTGAAGCAGCCGGAGTCTGTAGCTATGCCGGTATAAAGGCACATAGCACAGTGTCTTGTTATTTTGACACCCATGTACACTGCAAGGTCATAGATTATCTCACAGGCCGCAGTTGCATCTCCTCGGAGAAGAGTCTTGTCTGCATAGGCCTTGTTGGAGATATGGTGGTCGATGCAGAGCTGCACCCTGCCGCCGTATATCTCCTCGTACTTGCCCATGAGCTTTGTATCGGCTATGTCAACAGCGATTATAGTCTCCGGCTCAAAGTCCTCTCCGGCGCCGTTCTCTGTGAGGAAGGCATATCTTGCCGGGAAGCCGTCATGGCATACTACTCTGCTGCGTACTCCAAGCTGCTCCAGTATATCCTTGAGTCCGAATCCGGCTCCTATACAGTCGCCGTCGGGGTTGCGGTGAGTGATTATAACTGCGTCCTTACAGTTCCTGAGGAACGTTTCCGCCTCTGCGAAACCTATAAACATAGTCATTCCTCCTCATCGCTGTCTTTGCCTGTATTAAGGCTGCTGAGTTTTCTGCTTATCTCGGCGCTGCGCTCTATGGAGTTATCCGCCACGAATGTCAGCTCCGGAGACTTACGCATCTTCAGTCTTGCGAAGAGCTCTCTGCGGATGAATCCGGAGGCATTTTTCAGTCCCTTTACAGATTCAGCAGTACGCTCCATGCCCTCAAAGCTGGAAACGTACACCTTGCAGGAGGACATATCGCCTGAAAGGTCAGCTCTCACAACTGTCAGCATCTTGTCTATCCTTGGGTCCTTGAGCTCCCTGAGGATAGCTGTAAGTTCTCTTTTGATATCCTCAGCCATACGGCTGTTCTTGAAATTTGGCATTTTACTCCTTTCGGGCCCAGGGCTTACAGGTTCACTGTAAATCCGCCGCCGGCTTTTTCCTCATGCTTATCTTTTCCTTCGGGAGTCTCCTCCGCTGTCTTTTCAGCGTCTCCCTCTTCGGGAGCTGCCTCCTCTTCGGAGGGAGCCTCTGTTTCTTCTTCGTTATTATCGAAGAAGCCCTCAGTGAACATAGCGGAGCTGAACGCCTCGTCCTCTGCACTCACGCTGTAGTCTGGGATGTCGTCGTCTCCTTCTTCTCCGTAATAAATGTCTGCGTAAAGGCCGTAATCCGGTTCAAGCTCTACATCTCTTACCGGACGCTCTATGCCCATAAGGTCGTCTATGACTTCCTCGGGCTCCTCCATGGCGCTGCACTGGCCGAGAAGTATCTTCTTTACTGATTCAAAGAAGAAGATGTCGATAGGTCCGAAATCGTCCCATGCAAGCGCCTCGTTGCAGTACTGCAGCATATCCGCAGTACTCATTCTGCTGTTGTCCATTGTGGTCTGACCCCCTTGATATATTTATTATATTATTTGTACATTGCGGCAGCATATGCCGTCATGCACCTCAGTCCTCACGGTACTCCTCTACCATATAGGTCTCGAAGATGTCGCCTTCCTTGACGTCGCTGAACTTTTCAAGGCTGATACCGCACTCGTAGCCCTCTGCAACGTCCTTTACGTCGTCCTTGAATCTCTTCAGGCCGGATATCTTGTCGTCTGCGATGATGATACCGTCACGGACAACTCTTACCTGGCAGCCTCTTGCTACCTTACCGCTGAGCACGTAGCTTCCTGCTACCATGCCGACGTTGGATATCTTATATACCTGACGTACCTCTACACGGCCAAGCTCAACATCTCTGAACTTGGGAGCGAGCATACCCTTCATAGCGGTGGATATCTCCTCGATAGCGTCGTAGATGATGCGGTACAGGCGGATGTCAACACCGTCACGGGCAGCATTCTCTGCTGCAACGGGGTCGGGTCTTACGTTGAAGCCTACGATGATAGCGTTGGATGCACTTGCGAGCATAACGTCGCTCTCCTTGACAGCACCAACGGCACCGTGGATGACTCTTACTCTTACCTCGTTGTTTGAGAGCTTTTCGAGTGACTGCTTTACAGCCTCAACAGAGCCCTGTACATCGGCCTTTACAACGATAGGCAGTTCCTTTATCTCACCCTCAGCTATCTGGCTGAACAGGTTGTCGAGAGTTACCTTGCGGTATGCGTTGAACTGCTCCTGCTTCTGCTCGTGCTTTCTCTGCTCTACGAGCTCACGGGCAAGTCTCTCGTCCTCAACGGCATTGAAGATATCACCAGCACTGGGGACCTCTGCAAGACCTGTTATCTCAACAGGAACGGAAGGACCTGCGGACTTTACAGTTCTGCCCTTATCGTTGGTCATGACTCTTACACGGCCGACTGCTGTACCTGCGATGAGGACGTCGCCCTGTCTGAGAGTACCGTTCTGTACCAGAAGTGTAGCGATAGGACCTCTGCCTTTGTCAAGGCGAGCCTCGATAACAGTACCCTTTGCAAGTCTGTCAGGGTTAGCCTTGAGTTCCTTTACCTCTGCAACGAGAAGAACGTTTTCAAGGAGCTCCTCTATACCGTCGCCGGTCTTTGCTGATACAGGCACGCAGATAACATCTCCGCCCCAGTCCTCGCAAACCAGATCATACTTGGTGAGTTCTTCCTTGATACGGTCAGGGTTAGCGCCTTCCTTATCCATCTTGTTGATAGCAACGATGATGGAAACTCCGGCAGCCTTAGCGTGGTTGATAGACTCTACAGTCTGGGGCATGATACCGTCATCGGCGGCAACAACGAGGATAGCTATATCAGTGATATTCGCACCTCTTGCACGCATTGAAGTGAAAGCCTCATGTCCGGGAGTATCCAGGAAAGTGATGTCCTGTCCGTTGATATTCACCTGATAAGCACCGATGTGCTGTGTGATACCGCCGGCCTCACCTGCGGCAACATGAGCATTTCTGATGCGGTCCAGGATAGAAGTCTTACCGTGGTCAACGTGTCCCATAACTACGACTACAGGGCATCTGGGCTGGAGGTTTGTATCGTCGTCGTCAGTGTCGTCGATAAGACGCTCTTCAATGGTAACGATGACTTCCTTTTCTACCTTTGCACCCATTTCCTCAGCTACGAGAGCTGCTGTATCGAAGTCTATCTCCTGGTTGATAGAAGCCATTACGCCCAGCTTCATGAGCTGCTTGATAACGTCTGTAGCAGTAGCCTTGAGACGTGTAGCCAGCTCGCCGACAGTGATGCTGTCAGGGATGAGGACCTTGAGCTGCTGCTTTCTTGCACGCTCCAGCTCCAGTCTCTTGAGCTTCTCAGCCTCGCTCTCCTTCTTGGAGAACTGCTGTCTGCTTCTCTGAGCGGACTTCTGATTTATCTTCTGCTTCTTTGAAGAGTAGTTGTCGTTCTTATGCTTGTTTGAGGCAGCCATCTGGTCATATCTCTCGTTATACTTATCGAGGTCAACGTAGCTTCCTCTTGTATCGACTGTTCTGCGCTGAGTAGAAGTCTGGGCAGTCTCAGAGCTGAATGAAGCGTTGAACTTGGTACGCTCTCCTCTGTCCTGAGCCTTAGCCTGCTCCTTCTTTTTCTCAGGCTTTTTAGACTTCTGCTGAGTGGGTTCCGCCTTCTTTTCAGGAGCCTTGGGAGCCTCAGGCTTTACCTCCTGCTTCTTTTCAGGGGCCTTGGGAGCTTCAGGCTTTGCATCCTGCTTCTTTTCAGGAGCCTTGGGAGCCTCAGGCTTTGCCTCCTGCTTCTTCTCAGGAGCCTTGGGAGCCTCAGGCTTTACTTCCCGTTTCTTCTCAGGAGCCTTGGGAGCCTCAGGTTTTACTTCCTGCTTCTTCTCAGGAGCCTTCTTTTCCTGCTTCTTTACAGCAAGCTTTTCCTCTGCTGCGGGAGCTGCTTTCTTTGCAGGTCTGGGTTCGCTTGCTGATGCGAAATAATCGTCAAAGGACTTGACCTCATGGAGCTTTGTGTAGTGCTCCAGTATAGCATTCATATCGTCCTCTGTCAGAGCTGAACCTGCCTTTTTCTTGTTATCGCCTTTTTCTGCGAAGTAGTCTATAAGTTCCTGTGAGGTAACGCTGAGATCCTTCGCAGCGTCGCTTAACTTTATCTTTTTTGCCATAGGCTGTAAATACCTCCATATGTTTTCACCGCATCCTTTGCGGCATTATTTTGTACCACCCTGTTTTCCTGTGAAAACGAGTTTTTGTATGAATATATGTCAGCACAGTTGACTGTGGTCAATGAGAGATTATCTTTGCAAAGCCTCCCGCAAATCCCTTGTCGCATACTGCTATGACTGCGGTGTCCTTGCCGCAGAGCCTTCCCAGCTCTGCCTTTGTGAGCTCTGTAACCAGTACCGGTATACCGTACTTTCCGCACAGAAACTCAGTTTCCTTCAGCGTTTTTGCCGATGCATCGGCTGCTGTGAGCATACAGGCGGCAGTGCCGTCCTTAACGGCTCCGCAGGCGCTGTCAAAGCCCTTTACGGTCTTTCCTGCCTTGATGCAGATGCCAAGCAGGTCAGCCGTTCTGCGTTTCACGTCCGAGTTCATCTGCCATCACCTCATAAACGCTCTCGTCAATCCTGCATGAGAATGACTTTTCAAATCTGCGGCCCTTTCTGGCCTTATCAAAGCACTCTGTGCTGCGGCAGATATACGCTCCCCTGCCTGACTTCTTTCCGGTAAGGTCAAGGCTTATCTCTCCCTCCGGGGACTTTATCACACGGATGAGCTCCTTTTTAGGCTTCATCTCATTGCATCCGAGGCACATTCTCATGGGTATCTTCTTCGGTTTCATATCATTCCTCTTCCGCAGGAGTGCTCTCCTCTGCGGCAGTCTCCTCAGGGGCCTCTGCTATCTCAACAGCAGGCTCATCAGAAACGAGCTCAACTTCCTCTTCGCTTTCAGCAGGAGCTGTCTCCGGCTCAGGCACCTTGAAGTCAGGACTGAGCTCAGGAGCCTCTTCATTGGTAACTGTATCGAACTGGGGCTTGATGTCTATCTTGAAGCCTGTGAGCTTTGCTGCGAGCTTTGCATTCTGGCCCTTGTTTCCGATAGCGAGTGAGAGCTGGTTATTTGGAACGATAACTGTACAGGTCTTTTCCTCCTGGGAGGTGATGACTGTCTTGAGGACCTCTGCGGGAGCAAGAGCTCTTGCGATAAACTCCTCAGGCACTTCGCTCCAGGGGATGATGTCTATCTTCTCGCCGCTGAGCTCGTTCACTACAGCAGTTATTCTTGAACGCTTAGCACCGATACAGGCGCCTACTGCGTCAACGTTGGGGTCCTTTGACCATACAGCTATCTTTGTTCTGGAGCCTGCCTCACGGGATATGGACTTCACTTCAACAGTGCCGTCGTATATCTCAGGCACCTCTATCTCAAAGAGTCTCTTCACAAGGTCCTTGTGAGTACGGGATATTTTTACGATAGGTTTCTTGGTCTTGCCGACGATGCCAGTGATGTACACCTTTATGCTCTTGCCCTCTTCCAGTACCTCACCGGGTATCTGCTCATTTCTGAAAAGGTAGAGCTCTGTGCCCTGGTAGTCAACAGTGACAGTGCCTCTGCCGGGCTCTATCTGTGATACCTTAGCTGTGATGCACTCATGCTCCTTGGACTCGAATCTGCTGAGCATCTGCTCACGGTTTATCTCTCTCAGGTCGCCCTTGATGGACTGCTTTGCGGAGAGGGCAGCCATTCTTCCCAGCTTGGAGATGTCTATCTCCTTGAGGATAGTGCCGCCTACGTAGGCATTGGGGTCGATAGTCTTTGCAACGTCGATATTGACCTCATTCTCGTCGATAGGATAGTCGTCGATGACCTCCTGAACGATATACATCTCAAACTTCTTTGTTACAGGGTCTATCTCCACACGGATATTCTCCTCACTGTGGGGGTAAGCCTTTCTTGCTGCCTTGAGCATCGCAGACTTTACCTTCTCGATAAGGAGCTCGGTCTCTACGCTGTTTTCCTCTCCAAGGGATTCAAGTGCCTTGAAAAAGTCATTGTTCTTGTTCATTTCTGTTAATTCCTCCAGTATAAGTATATTCGGAACTTATTCAAATTCCATGTAGAGCTTTACGAAAGCTATGTCAGCGAGGGGATATTTCTTCTCTGCTCCCTCGTCGTTCCTGAGAGTAATGCCGTCCTTATCGGCAGATACCAGCTCTGCGACGACCTCTTTTTCGCCGTCAACACTGCGTATGAAGCGCATCTTTACGGTATCGCCCTGACACACCTCAAAGTGTTCCTCCTTGACCAGTTCTCTTTCGAGGCCTGCGGAACCTACCTCCAGCATATAGCTCTGAGGTATGGGGTCCTTCTCATCGAGTATCTGATTTATGGGAGCTGTGGCTCTCTCGCAGTCGTCGATGCTGATGCCCTCGTCCTGGTCGATGAACACTCTCAGGTACCAGAGAGCGCCTTCTTTTTCGTAGCAGACATCCCAGAGGTAGTAGCCGAGCTCATCAGTGATAGGCTTGATAAGGTCATATACCTTCTGTTCGGTGCCGCCGAATTTCTTGAATTTCAATCCCTGTCATTCTCCTTTCATCCTGTTAATGGCAATAGTCCATAATAAACGAAAGACCGGAAGGTTCCGGTCTTTAGCTTAAACTATCATCATGTAGTATTATACCACGTATTTCCGGAAAAATCAAGTGTTTTTTAAAATTTTTCTGCCTTTCCGGACTGAAAATTTCGCCGTTTTCCGCTGACCCCGGCAGCAGAAATTTGTGCAATCAGACGAAAGCGGAGTTTCAGGCAAGTTTTCCTCATTTTTTCTTCGGAAAAATCCACGGAAAGACTGTTATTCAACTATCAGGCATCCTTGCTTTAATTAAACAGCAATAATTTAAGGCAATACCGCACAAAGATTGTGCTGAAGATGCGCCGTGAGATTTTTCGTCAGATTGTATAGAAATTCCGCAGGCATACTGACACTGACGTATGTCAAGGGATTTCTGTGCAAGATTACGGAAAATATCCAAGCAGATTCAGTACAAAGACGTCAGGCGGTCTTTGTGCGGTGTTGCCTTAACTCATCCGGCTTTCGCTTCTCACTCAACATCGAGCAGTAATGCCCGCCGCTCCGGAGACCGGAAGAGCTATTCGGGCTTTTTTATAAAAATATGCCACAATTTCGCCTCAACCCCTTGCAAGAAATGCGAAATCATGGTATAATAGTATCAACATTTTGCTATCGGACGGCGAATCGGCACTGTTCCCCTTCCATAGCCGAAAAGGAGAATGAATCAATTATGCAGTACGGACACTTCGACCTTGAAAACAAGGAATATGTCATCACCGACCCCGCAACTCCCGCACCATGGGCCAATTACCTCGGCGACCCGGAATACGGCGCCATGATATCCAACAACGCAGCAGGCTACAGCTTTGTCAAGTCCGGCGCTAACGGACGTATCTCACGTTTCCGCTTCAATTCAGATATGGCTCTTCCCGGACGCTATATCTACATCCGTGACAATGAGTCCAGCGACTACTGGTCTGCTTCATGGCAGCCTGTGGGCAAGCCTCTGGACAAGTATAAGAGCGAATGCCGCCACGGTACAGCATATACTGTTATCTCTGCTGAATATGCAGGAATAAAATCTGAGACCACCTATTATGTACCCTACGGCAAGACCTATGAGGTCTGGAGAGCAAACATAACCAACAACTCTGACAAGGAGAGAAAGCTCTCTGTTTACGGCTTTATTGAGTTCACAAACGACAATAACTACGAGCAGGACCAGGTAAATCTCCAGTACACCCTGTTCATCACACGCACCAGCTTCGAGGAGAACAAGATACTTCAGCACATCAACGAGAACTCCGGCCGTGACGCATCCGGTTCAAATCACCGTGAGCGTTTCTTCGGTATGGTAGGCCAGCCTATCTCCGCTTACAACGGCTCCCTCAGCGACTTCATCGGCCCCTACAGAACTTTTTCAAACCCTATCGCTGTTGAGTCCGGCAAGTGCAACAACAAGATGAACTTCAACTCCAATGCCTGCGGCGCCCTCCAGAGCGACATCACCCTTGCTCCCGGCGAGACAAAGGAATTCATCTACATCCTCGGCCAGAAGGACAACGCTCAGGCAAGTGCTATCCTCAGCGAGTACAAGACTCCCGGCAAGGTAGATGCAGAAGTAAAGCAGCTCAAGGACTACTGGCACGGCCAGCTCTCCAACTTCCAGGTAGAGACTCCTTCTGCTGAGTTCAATAACATGATAAACGTATGGAACGCTTACCAGTGCTTCATCACATTCATATGGTCCAGAGCCGCATCATTTATCTACTGCGGACTCCGCAACGGCTACGGCTACCGTGATACTGTTCAGGACATCCAGGGTATCATTCACCTCGACCCCGAAATGGCTGCGGAGAAGATACGCTTCATGCTCTCCGCACAGGTAGACAACGGCGGCGGACTTCCCCTTGTTAAGTTCAATCACAACGCAGGCCATGAGAATACTCCTGACGACCCTGAGTACGTAAAGGAGACAGGCCATCCCTCATACCGTGCCGACGATGCCCTCTGGCTCTTCCCAACGATCGTGAAGTACCTGGGCGAGTCCGGAAACAAGGACTTCCTCGATGAGGTCATCGTTTACGCAAACGGCGGCGAGGCTACAGTTTACGACCACCTGAAGAACGCTATCCGCTTCTCTATGGAGCGTCTCGGCGACCACAATATGCCCGCAGGCCTCCACGCTGACTGGAACGACTGCCTCCGCCTCGGAGCAAAGGGCGAGTCTACATTCGTTGCTTTCCAGCTCTACTACGCCATGAACGTTATCAAGGAAATGGCCATTGCAAGAGATGACAAGGACTATATCACATACATCGACGGAGCAAGGGCAAAGCTCTATGAGGCACTTGAAAAGTGCTGGGATGAGGACCGCTTCATCCGTGGAATCCGTGAGGACGGCGTCATCGTAGGTGCCAAGAAGGATCCTGAGGCTAATATGTGGCTCAATCCCCAGAGCTGGAGCGTTATCTCACAGTTTGCATCTGACGACCAGGCTGAAAAGGCTATGAACAGCGTTCACAGCATCCTCAACACACCCTACGGAGCAAAGCTCCTGGAGCCTCCATACAAGGACCACTACTTCGACGGTGCTCTCATGCACATCTTCAATGCAGATACCAAGGAAAACGGCGGTATCTTCTCACAGTCACAGGGCTGGCTCATCCTCGCTGAGGCTCTCCTCGGTCACGGTGACCGTGCATTCGAGTACTTCATGGAAAGCTCACCTGCTGCAATGAACGACAAGGCCGAGATAAGAGTCATGGAACCTTATGTACACGGTCAGTTCACTGAGTCCAAGGCATCACCCTACGAGGGACGTTCTCATGTTCACTGGCTCACAGGTACAGCATCCACAGTTATGGTCGGCTGTGTAGAGGGTATCTGCGGTATGCGTCCTGACCTTGACGGTCTGACTATCGCACCTTCTATCCCTGCTGAATGGGACGGCTTCAAGATAACCAAGAACTTCCGCGGCAAGAAGCTCAGCATCAGCATCGACAACTCCGCACACGTGCAGAGCGGTGTAAAGAGCGTAACTCTCAACGGCGAAAAGCTGGCTGACAACTACGTTCCTGCTGACAAGCTGGCTGACGTAAACGAGATAACTGTTGTTCTCGGATAAGCAGATAAAATTTTCGGGGCGATGTACAGTCGCCCCGTTTTTATCAATAGTCACAAAAAACGG
>CACWPR010000004.1 GCA_902762855.1 Ruminococcus flavefaciens | reverse complement strand
TCAGACGGTAAGCCTGTTGCCGTTCCTTCACAGGATATGGTGCTTGGTTCCTACTATCTGACAATGGATAAGCCCGGCGAACCCGGTGAGGGCAAGGTATTCCGTGACGTTAACGAGGCTCTTATGGCCTATAACGAGCACGATGTTTCCCTCCATGCCAACATCAAGGTAAAGATAACAAAGGACATCGGAGACAAGAAGGTATCCAAGATAATCGACGCAACAGTAGGACGTCTCATATTCAACGAGAACATCCCTCAGAACCTTGGCTACGTTGACAGAACAAATTCCGATAAGCAGTTCGACCTGGAAGTTGCATTCCTGGTCGGCAAGAAGCAGCTCTCTGACATCATCGAGCGCTGCATAAAGATACATGGTACAACTACAACTTCCGAAGTTCTTGACCGTATCAAGGCTCTCGGATACAAATACTCCACAAGAGCAGCTCTTACCGTTGCAGTCTGCGACGCATCCATCCCGCCCCAGAAGAAGACTATCCTTGCTGAGGCTGATGCAGAGGTAGAGGAGATCACAACAGAGTACGAGTACGGATACATTTCTGCTCAGGAGAAGTCAAAGAAGATAATCGCTCTCTGGACTGAGACCAACGACAGAGTTACTGCTGCACTGAAGGCAAACTTCGACCGCTACAATCCTATCTGGATGATGGCTGACTCCGGTGCCCGTGGTTCTATCTCCCAGATCAGACAGCTTGCCGGTATGCGTGGACTTATCGCCAACACCTCCGGCGGCGTTATCGAGATCCCGATCAGAGCTAACTACCGTGAAGGTCTTAACATCCTGGAGTACTTCATCGCATCACGAGGAGCACGTAAGGGTCTGGCCGACACCGCTCTCCGTACCGCTGACTCAGGTTACCTTACCCGTCGTCTCGTTGACGTTTCTCAGGATGTTATCATCCGTGAGGAGGATTGCGGAACTACAGAGGGTATCGAGGTATACGAGATCAAGAACGGCAACGAGATCGTAGAGCCTTTCGCAGAGCGTCTCATAGGCAGATTCCTTGCTGAGGACCTGAGAGACGAGTCCGGCGAACTCATCGTATCACGCAACAAGCTCATCAACGATGCAGATGCTAAGAAGATAATCGACGCAGGCGTTGAGAGAATAAAGATACGCTCCGTTCTGACCTGTAAGTCAAGGACCGGTGTATGCGCTAAGTGCTACGGTGCAAACCTTGCAAACAACAACATGGTATCCGTTGGTGAGGCTGTTGGTATCATCGCTGCACAGTCTATCGGTGAGCCTGGTACACAGCTTACCATGAGAACCTTCCACACCGGAGGCGTTGCTTCTGCCGATGCGGAAGATATCACACAGGGTCTTCCCCGTGTTGAGGAGCTCTTTGAGAGCCGCCGTCCTAAGGGCGCAGCTATCCTCTCACGTATCTCCGGTACTATCCACATCGAAGAGGTCAAGACCACAAGAAATATCATTGTTACAAATAACGAGACAAGTGAGTCCGAGAGCTATATGATCCCCTACAACCTGAAGATAAGAGTTCAGGAGGGCGAGTCCATAGAAAAGGGCACACGTCTTACTGAGGGTAACATCTATCCTGCCGATATACTCAATATCCTTGGAGCACAGGCTGTACGTAACTACATCATCAACGAAGTACAGAAGGTTTACCGCTTACAGGGTGTTGATATCAACGATAAGCACATCGAGGTCATCGTTCGTCAGATGCTCCGCAAGATAAAGGTCGAGGAGACCGGCAGCAGCTACCTGCTTCCCGGCACACTTGTTGACCGCAAGGAGATAGACGCTATCAACGAGGACATCCAGGCACGTATCGACGCAGGTGAGATAGACCTCCAGCTCGTACAGACCAGCCCTGTACTCCAGGGTATAACAAAGGCATCCTCCAACTCCGACAGCTTCATGTCAGCAGCGTCATTCCAGGAGACTACAAAGGCTCTTACAGACGCAGCTATCAGAGGCAAGAGCGATAAGCTCCAGGGTCTGAAGGAGAACGTTATCATCGGTAAGCTCATCCCTGCCGGAACAGGTATGGAGTGCTACCAGAAGGTAGAGGTCGTAAAGAACGAGGCATACGGAGAGCATCCCACACCTCAGCTTACAAATCCTCTTGTATAAAAAATCAAGGGAGCTGTGATACAGCTCCCTTTTTTGTAAGGCATAAACACATGAATAAAGGGAGCTGAAATACATCAGCTCCCTGTTTTTTGAGGTTTATCAGGCGGTTCCGCTGGAAGTCATGGAAGCAACGAGTTCATCGAAGGTACCGTCATAGCCGGAGGAACTCATTGCATAGTAGCGGAGGATGTTAGTAGCATCGCTGCCGTCAACAGCGGTGTCATGGTTAGTATCAGCACAGTCATGCTGGATGTTTGAGAGCACAGGCTTGAGACCGCCGCCGCCTGCTGCTGCATAGGCTTTGAGAGCCAGTGTAGCGTCACTTCCGTCGATAGCACCATTGAAGTCAATGTCGCCGTTGAGGATATTTCCTGCTACCTTTTTGAAAGTGTCCAGAGCCAGCAGGGGGTACTTGGAGCCGTTAGTGTAGGAGTCAAGACCAAAGTATACCTGGTTCAGCAGGCTTGAAACAGGAGCATCGTGGAGCTCTCCGATAGTATCGAGGATAGTAGCGGCAATTGCCAGGTGTCCCTTCTGGGTGGGGTGAAAGTCCTTTTCAGTGCCTTCAGCCTGTATTTTGGTGAACATATAGGCATATCCGGGGTTGTAGTTGTTCTGTGCCTCACCGTCGGGGACGGATGTGAACTGATAGTAAACATCTGCGATTTCGATGCCCTCAACAGTTTTCAGCTCAGTGCGGAACGTGTCGAGGATGTCCTTGAAATTTGAACGGATAACACCGAGCATATCAGCGTAATTGCTGTCCATTCCGTACTCGGCCTCTATGAAGTCAGGGTCTATCTGGAGAGGCTGGTAGATAGTCTGGACGATAACTCTTGCATCGGGGTTTATAGCCTTTATCTCTGTGACAGCCGTGCTGATGTTAGGGATTATAGTCGTGGGTATGTAACCGTCATACTTGCTGTTGTCGAACCTGAGGTTAGCAGCAATATCAGTCTTTAGGAGCTTTATGAGGTTGGTGTAGGCGGTTATACCTGAGGAGGCATAGTCCATGAAGCCTCCTTCTCCCTGGAGGTTCACCATTACCATGACATCAGTAATGCTTGGGTCCTCAGGAATATTTGCAGATGTGAAGCCCTCGTTGAGGAGGTCGTTTTTAGCAGCAAAATCCAGGATCTTCTTGGACGCATAGTGCATGAGGTCATTGCCGCCGATAGAAATGATAACGTAGTCGGAGTCTGCAACAGCGGCCTTCTGCTCGTCGGTGAGAGCGTCCAGCTTTTCGAGCATATCGAAGGTAGTGTCACCGGACTTAGCATAGTTTTCAACGTCGCATCCGAGGTAGTCTCCGATTATCTGACCGTAATTGTACTCGGAAGCCGGGTCAAGACCATAGCCAGCAGCAATGCTGTCTCCGAATATGACCACTCCGCCGGATGCGGGAGCGGAAGTAGTGTCCTCAGCTACAGCAGGGATAGAGCCTACAGCGGCAGTACCTATTACAGCGGAAAGGAGCACGGATAATATCTTTTTCATATTGATTCCTCCAATAATATCCGGACCGGATGAGCGGTCCCTATACGCTGATTATATACTATTTTCGGGCGGATGTCAAGCCGGTACAGTGCGGAAAAAACAGGTTGACTGCATATTTCGCCGTTTTATCACAAAGAGGTCATAAATGGCGTGGAGAAAGTATAGTTAAAAAGAAAAAATATTCCGGGACGGTCTGATTTCACAAAATTCTATTGACATTATGCTCAAAAAAGGTTATAATAATTATGTTGTATTTATTTGCATAATATTACTATGGCAGTATATGCAGCTTTGTTTTACATCATTATCAGGAGCCGGGGATATAAAAACAGGCTCTGTACATAAATATGATATATGAAACAAATTATGGACGGGTGCGCCTGTCCGCTATGTTTTGCGGGTTTGTCCGGAAGGGCAGCCCTTGATCAATATATGAAATGAATAAAATAATGCGGCATTTACCGCCTTTTAGTAATAAGGTTTGATAGTACACTTTATTTAATCAATTTTACAAAAAGGAGGTAATGCACTGATGAACTTGATTCTCGCAATCGTACTCATTATCCTCGCACTCATCGTCGGAGCTGCAATAGCCGGATTCTTGGCCTACAGCAAGGGTGTTGACGCCGGCGTCGAAAAGCGTAAGCAGCAGGCAGAGTCTATAGTAGGTTCCGCTGAGCAGCAGGCAGAGCGCATAATCGAGGACGCTGAAAAGGATGCAGATAACAAGAAGAAAAGCGCCCTGATAGAAGCAAAGGATGAGATCCACAAGCTCCGTTCAGAGGCTGATAAGGAAATCAAGGATCGCAGAGCAGAGCTGTCACGTCAGGAAAGACGTATGCAGCAGAAGGAAGAGAATCTCGATAAGAAGACCGATAACCTCGAAAAGAAAGAGGATATCCTCAACCAGAAGATCAAGTCCGCCGATGAGAAACTCAAAGAGGCTGAGACTATCAAAAAAGGTCAGTTGGACGTTCTTGAAAGGATCTCTGAATTCACTAAGGATCAGGCAAAAGAATACATAATCTCCAAGCTCGAAGATGATCTCGTTCATGAAAAGGCAGTAAAGGTAGCAGCCTATGAGCAGCAGATCAAGGACGAGTGTCAGGAGAAGGCAAGAAGCTACATCTCCCTCGCTATCGCAAAGGTAGCTGCGGACCAGGTATCAGAGGCGGCAGTTTCTGTAGTACCTCTCCCTAATGACGAGATGAAGGGACGCATCATCGGCCGTGAAGGCCGCAACATACGCACACTTGAAACTCTCACCGGAGTTGACCTCATAATCGACGATACTCCTGAGGCTATCACTCTCTCATGTTTCGACCAGATCAGACGTGAAGTAGCAAGGATAGCTCTTGAAAAACTCATCGCTGACGGCCGTATCCATCCCACCCGTATCGAGGAAATGGTGGACAAGGCAAAGCGTGAGGTAGAGTACCGCATCAAGCAGGAGGGTGAACGTGCCGTTATCGAGACAAACGTTCACGGCATGAACCACGAGCTCATAAAGCTCATCGGACGTCTGAAATTCCGTACAAGCTACAGACAGAATGTCCTCGACCACTCTATCGAGGTAGCCAAGCTCTGCGGAGTTCTGGCATCTGAGCTGGGAGTTGATGCAAATATGGCAAGACGTGCCGGTCTGCTCCACGATATCGGTAAGGCACTTACCTCCGAGATCGAGGGCTCACACGTACAGATCGGTGTTGACGTATGTAAGAAGTACAACGAGAACCCCATTATCATCCATGCTGTTGAGGCTCATCACAATGACGTTGAGCCCAGAACAGTCATTGCCTGTATCGTTCAGGCAGCCGACGCTATCTCCGCAGCAAGACCTGCCGCAAGAAGCGAGAATTATGAGAGCTACATCAAGCGCTTACAGAAACTTGAGGAGATATGCACCTCCTATGAGGGCGTCGAGAAGTGCTTTGCAGTTCAGGCAGGACGTGAAGTCAGGATCATGGTCGTTCCTGAGGTCATCAACGATGAAAAGATGGTCCTCGTGGCAAGGCAGATCGCTCAGCAGATCGAATCTGAAATGGATTATCCCGGTCAGATCAAGGTCAATCTCATCCGTGAGAGCAGAGTTACAGACTACGCTAAATAAACGGAAAATATGCGGACGGTTAAAAACCGTCCGCTTTTTCTATACTGATGCGGTGCGAAGAGCTGAGAGGTGCTTTCATCTCTTCGGAAAGTATCAGCAATAAAGCACTGGCTTTAGGCGGCCGGAGCTTTAAATATATTATCCGCCGGGACTATCTGCACAAAGGTCATCAGCGGAAAAAAAGGAGTGCATAAGCAATGAAAACATTCACCCGAAAGGCGGTCTCTCTCGCCGCCGCATTCACCATGGCTATGGGGGTAACACCTGCAAGAGCAGGAGCCGAGCGTGAAGTTTTAGGCTACATGGGCGATGTCAACCACGACATGAATGTCAATCTGGCAGACGTCGTTACACTTGCCAACCACCTCGTAGGCAATCAGTCATTGGAAACAAACTGCTTTTTCAACGCAGACCTGGACTCTGACGGCCGTGTGGATGCCTTCGACCTGACACTTCTTCGCCAGTACGTAATGGGCATACGCCCTGTCGAGCCCATATACGGCGAAGAGATCGAGACTACTACGACTACAACAGTGACGACCACAACAACAACTCAGGAGACCACCACTACCACAGCGTCAGCGGACTTTATAACTCCGCCTGCCAAGGATGTAAAGGCATTCCTGCCCTCTCAGAACAACGCAAATCTTGTCATCTTCTATGTTGACTTCCCTGACTGCAAGTACGACTACGCACCTACGGAGTCGCAGATAGAGGAGATAGCCTTCGGTCCGGAGGACACCACCGACAAGAACTATCCCTTTGACAGCATGAGCGCATTCTACGGACGTTCCTCAAAGGGAGCGATGGACCTTCAGGGAAAGGTTTTCAGGTATACCACAAAGAATGATCAGTCCTACTACAACGAGAATAAGTTCCTCATAACGAAGGAATGCTATGAGGCCTTCAATGATTCAGTGGACTTCTCACAGTTCGACGGTGACGGCGACGGCTACATCGACGCTACACTGTTCACAGTTCCCACAAAGGCCGGCGACGACCACTGGTGGCCCTGTGCAGGACCTGTTGACCAGGACAGCTACTACATCGACGGAAAGCGTGTAGGACATATCATCACAGGAAATGCCCAGATAGAGAGCCTCAGCGACTACAAAAACTTCAACAGCACATACCTCCACGAAATGGGACACTGTATGGGCTTGCCGGATTATTACCTGTTCACTTCAAGTGACAGTGAGGGTATGCACGGTACAGCAGGACTTGAGCTAATGGATACTGACGCATCCTCAGATTTCGGAGCAGTTTCAAAGCTCCAGCTTGGCTGGTATACAGAGAGCCAGATACAGATTTACGACAGCAATGCAGGCACACAGACCTTCAAGCTCAGCAATGCTCAGAAGGACGGAAGCAACTGCGTGATAATACCATACGGCGACCTGAACAACTACCACTCAGAGTACTTCATAATAGAGTACACCACAACTGACGGCAACAACAGCAGTCCCAACTGGTGGGTGAAGTCCGGAAACGGAATAAGAGTATATCATGCCGATACGACACTGAAAAATTACGGCTGGTGGACCGGCTACCGCTATGCAAGCGGAGCAGAGGACACAAATAAGGACACCGGCAGACGCTATCTCAGAGTTATTGACGATACCGAGACCGATAACCTTTACCGCACCGGCAGTGTGATAGACGGAAACATTTCCGGCTTCCACTGGTATGACCAGAACGGCGGACAGACTGTAGATACAGGCTTACAGATAACTGTAGGTGAGCTTACAGGTGACGAGTACACAATAACAATATCAAAAAAATGAAATACAGCTCAAACATATAATTTTCCGAACGATATTAAATAATTCCCCAGAGAGGGAGCTTCCCTCTCTGAAAGGAGGTAAGAATGAAAAAATTATTTGCTGCTGCCTCTGCACTGGCAATTGCTGCCGGAGCAGCTTATGTTCCGGTGAAAGAAACTCCCGCTGCGGCGGCTGAGATAATAGGCTACAGAGGCGACGTAAATACTGACATGAATGTAAACATTGCTGACGTAGTAAAGCTCCAGAGAACTCTTCTTGGAGATGACACGCTTTCCGAGGACGGCATCTGGTGGGCAGATCTTGATGCAGACGGCTATATAGACGCATTTGACCTTACTCTGCTGAGACAGATAGTTATGGGACTCCGTGAACCGGAGGCTGTCTACAGCGGAGAGGCGGACTTCATTGACCCGCCGATATATGACCTCTATGGCACACTTCCGTCACAGGGCCCGGCGAGACTTTGTATATTCTATGTTGACTTCCCGGACTGCAAGTACAGTAATGAGCCTTCCAACGAGGAAATAGCTCAGATAGCCTTCGGCCCGCAGAACTCCTCAGACAGAAACTACCCCTTCGAGAGCATGACTGGCTTCTATGAACGGTCCTCAAAGGGGGGAATGGAACTCTCCGGTGAGGTGTACAGATATACTGCACAGTATGAGAAGTCCTACTATGAAAACGATGTGTGGAAGAAGAACATTGTCAACGAGGTAATGGCCAATATGGACAGTACAGTTGACTTCTCCCAGTTTGACGCAGACAGTGATGGAGTTATTGATGCAATGCTGTTCTCAGTGCCGAATGCGGCAGGGGACGACGAGTGGTGGCCCTGTGCAGGACAATTTGGCGGAGATAGCCGTAAGAAGTACGACGGCACGACCATAGGTCACGTTATAACCGGAAATGCAGAGATAAGCTCCACAACTGATTACCTTGAATTCAACCGTACCTACCTTCACGAAATGGGACACTGTATGGGTCTGCCGGACTTCTACCTCTACAACAGCGGCAGTGACTTTGAGGGACTTCACGGCTCCGCAGGCTATACCCTCATGGACGACGCAACTGCCGACTTCGCAGCAGTATCGAAGCTCCAGCTTGGCTGGTACAGGTCCGACCAGATAGAGGTCTACAGCGGCGGCACCCAGACCTACACTCTCACAAATGCCCAGACTGACAGCGGAAATTGTCTTGTCATCCCTTGTGGGGAGCTTGACTCCAATTACCAGTCAGAGTATATGCTTGTGGAGTACTCCACGCTTGATGCAAACAACAGCTATGTAGGGGAGTATTACTGGTGGCGCAAGACAGGCAGCGGAGTAAGAGTGCTCCACGTTGAGGGAACAATAACCGGTGACTACTGGTACAACACCTACACCTACTCCAGCGGAAACGACGAGGCTACGAACAATGATGCCGGAAAGCGTTTTGTAAGAGTCATCGACGACGCAGAAAAGGATAACCTCTACCATACCGGTGACGTTATCGACGGAAATATCTCCGGATTTCACTGGTATGACCAGAGCGGAGGGCAGACCGTTGACACCGGAATAACAATAACAGTAGGAGAATTCACGGACGGCACCGTGACAGTAACCGTATCAGGTAGCTGACTCCGGATAACCAAGGGAAAGAAAGGTCAAGAACATGGCAAAGACATTACTTAATTCATCTGAAAAATCAAACTTCATACTGAATATGACTGAGGAGACCTACTCAAAGCTGGCATCGATCGGACTTTTTGCAGCCTGCTTTGCAGTACCGCTGTTCACCATCCTTCCGGAGGTGGACTCGGCTCACACCTACAGTGCAGCCTCCATAGGAATGGCAATAGTGGGAGTTTACGGTCTGATAATGGCGCTGATAGCCATTATGAAGAAGTACGTCCGCAAGGAACAGCTCATACCGGTCCTTGCATTTGCGGTACTCATAGGCTGGAGCGTAGTATCACTTGCTGACTCCTATGATATGGACATTGCCTTCAGAGGCTTTCCTCAGAGAGGCGAGGGTGTACTGTCAACGCTGTACTACTTCGGATTCTTTGTCACCGGACTTTCAATAAAGCGTGAAAAGGCTCTGAATACAGTAATATACGGTGTCATAGGCTCAGGCCTTTTCAATTCAGCGTGGGCTTTGATACAGATCTTCACCGAAGGACATAAGCTGTCGCATTACAGCACCATATCCATATTCTTCGACTTTGCAGCATCAGGACTTGCACACTCACCTGTATTTCTTGCCTTTCTTCTCACACTTTCAATGACGGCAGCTCTTGTGACAGCGGCAGTTACAGACAACAATAAAAAGCGTATATTCTGCATAGTGAGCTCATTCATTTTCGGCTTTGTAATGATAAACACACTCAACGTCATATCAATAGCAGGACTCATTTTTGCCGGTATCGCATTTATAGCAGCAGTGTTTGTAAAGAAAGCTCCTAAGATAAGACTTGCAGCGATAGCAGCTCCGGCGGCAGCAGTGGCAATAGCGTTTTTCTGCATCAATACAAGCACAGCGGTGCATTCAGTATTCAAGTACCAGTTCAGAGACGGTTATATCATCTGGACAGGTGACGCATACAAAAGAGTAGGTGCCAGCGGAAACTATGACCCAAGAGTCCTCAATATCGAGGATGTATCAGAGGTCTATTCAAGAATAACCAAGAAGAGCGTGAACATACTTAAAAAGTACCCTCTTACCGGTTCAGGCCCTGAGCAGATGGAGTACCCGCAGATATACACCTTGAAAAATACAAATGGTGTAGAAATGGAAAACATGGATGACATCCTTGCACTTAATCACGATACCATAGATAAGGTGTATAACGAGTACCTGTACATCGGCGCGACAAGAGGAGTTATCTCCATGCTTGCACTGATAGCGATAATGGGCTCGACAGTCGTTATAGGATACAGATGCATGAGAAAGCGCCGTACAGACGAGAGCATAACACTGTTCTTTGTTGCTCTCGGAGGAGCACTCGGATTCATCATCTGCTGCAGCAGCGTAGGCTTTGCACCGGTGCTCTGGGCAGCAGCAGGAGCCTCATGTGCAAATATCGAGAAGATACATCTTCCGAAAAAGTCAGGCAGCAAGGCGAAGTCCGGAAAGTCACAGAAGACAGCAGAGAAGTCGGGTAAGACTGAGGACGCTCCCAAAGCCAAGGCACCGGAAAAGAGCAAAAAACCAGAGGAAAAGACCGCTGCAAAGTCAGCTTCCTCCGTTGGAAAAAAGAAGAACTCTTCCGGGAAGAAGGGCAAAAAGTGAGAAAATATCCGGGTTATGCTGCGGCGGCAGTGTTGTTCGTCATATTTCAGATATCTTCTTTAATACTCAGATTCAGGCCATATAAGACTCTGTGGGCGGCTTTATGGATGATACTCATAATGCTGGCAGTATTTATTCAGGCCAGACATGATCTGAAAGCACATGAAGAAAAACGAGGCCGGGATATTACAGTAATTGCGGTGATTGTATTGATGACAGCCGGGCTGACAGCCGTCATGATAGGCTCAGCAGTGAAGCTGCCGGGATGCGAACTGCCGTTATACTGAAAAAATTTTATGAACAGAAGGGCGCATAATACCGCCCTTCTTTTATTTATAATGCTGTATATGTAAGGGCATACTAACAAAAAACTATTGATTTTTTCTGGAATTATGATACAATAAGTATAACAAGGCCGCAGAAAGCGGACCTGATAATTTTATGGAGGTGCTTGTATATGGCATATATTATTTCTGACGATTGCATCAGCTGCGGCGCTTGCGCTGGTGAGTGTCCTGTAGGCGCTATTTCAGAGGGCGACGGAAAGTACGTTATCGACGCTGACGCTTGCGTTGAGTGCGGTGCTTGTGCAGGTGTATGTCCTGTTTCTGCTCCTAATGCTGAGTAATTAAAAAACGAAACAGTAAGCAGCTCTTTTGGAGCTGCTTATTTTTTTGCCTTTTTTTATATAATTATTGACTTCTGTCCTGTTTGCTTGTATAATACTATTATTCAATAATCATCGGCATAGGCAGCCGAAACGGAGTTGATAATATGAATTTACCAAAGGACAGGTTCTATGACATGGCAAAGGATGCGCTGAAAAAGCTCACCCTTGACGAAAAGCTTGGACTTCTCTCTACTCACCAGCACAGAACAGAAAGCATCGGACTTGACGAATTCTTCATAGGTCACGAAGTGGCAAGGGGATTCGTAGGACGTGGGGAGGACCAGTACTCAACAGTATTCCCTCAGCCTGTTGGACTGGCAGGTACCTTTGATACAGAACTCATGGAAGAGATAGGTGAAATAGCCGGAAATGAGTGCAGAGCCTATTACAATAAGGATAAAAAGGGCGCACTCTGTGTATGGGGACCCACCGTCGACATGGAGCGTGACCCACGCTGGGGAAGAACTGAGGAGGCCTATGGCGAGGACGTTTTCCTTGCAGGACAGATGACAGCAGCCTATACCCGTACAATGGCAGGGGAGAAAGATGGATACTATAAGACGATCCCCACACTGAAGCACTTCTGTGCAAACAACAACGAGCATCACCGTGGGAGCTGCAATGCATATCTTCCCACAAGACTGAAATATGAGTATTATTATGCCGCCTTCATGAATGCCGTAAAATACGGTGGAGCAAGGAGTGTAATGACTGCATACAACGAGATAAACGGCATCCCCGGACTCTGCAATCCAGAGCTGGACACCATTCTGAAAGACCAGTGGGGACTCTGGTTCGCAGTGACAGACGGCGGAGATTTCGGACAGAACGTAGCCTTTCACCGGTTCTGTGAAAAGCACTCCGAGACCTATGCCGATGCAGTTAAGGCTGGCTGTGACATAATGACCGACGTTGACTCGCTCGTAAGACGGTCAGCGCAGAAAGCACTGGAGTCCGGACTTATCACCGAGTCAGACATAGACCGCTCGCTCATGGGAGTGCTCTATGCAAGAGCAAGGCTTGGACATCTTGAGGGCGGAAGCCCCTTTGACGGCATAAAAATGGATATAGTAGATTGTGACAGCTCCCGTCAGGTGAACCTCCGGGCAGTCCGTGAGCAGGTCGTTCTGCTGAAAAACGACGGTATCCTTCCGCTGAAAGACGTGAAAGGGAAGCTCGCAGTCTGCGGCCCCACTGCTGACGAGAGCCTGAAAGACTGGTATACCGGAGTATACCGGGATGCTGTGTCTGTAAAGGCAGGCATAGAGAAGGAGTTCCCTGATCATGAGGTAATATTTGATACTCTCTGGGACGTTGTTGCTGTTAAGTGCCCTAACGGAAAGTACCTTTCCGCAAAGGAGGACGGTACCATTGCCGCTGACGCTGACGAGATAGGGGAGTCAGAGAAGTTTGAGCTCCAGGACTGGGGGGAGAACTGGATAAACCTCTTCTCTGTAAAGTACAGACGCTACGTCCGGAACACAGACGGAAAGCTGATGCTCCACAACCGTACTATCTACGATTGGTTCACCCACGAGACCTTCAATTTCCGCAGTGTACCTGAGGGCACACTGATAGAGGAGTTTCTGGGACATCAGCGGCTTACCCTTGACGAAAATGACGGCCTTGGATTCTCCCACCGAAGGGCAGTTAAGTCTGACCAGCTCTGGGAGATAGTCACTCTCAGCTCCGGTCGTGAGCGTGCGGACAAGATAGCAGAAAGCTGCGGAACGGTCATATACTGCACCGGAAATTATCCGGTACAGGTGGCTAAGGAGTGCTGCGACAGAAAGACTCTTGCACTGAATGTCCAGCCGGGAATGGCAGAGCATCTACACAGCGTGAACCCACGCACTGTCATGGTGATAGTGTCCAGCTACCAGTACTCGGCAGTCAGAGAAAATGAACTGCTCCCGGCCATAGTTTATACCACTCATGCAGGAGCTTTCCTTGGAACTGCCGTTGCAGAGACACTAAGCGGCCGCAGCAATCCCTCCGGCCGTCTGTCAATGACATGGTACAAGTCAGAGAATGACCTTCCTGACATAATGGACTATGACATTGCCTCCGCAGGTACTACATATATGTATTTCACCGGAACACCGCTTTATCCCTTTGGCTATGGCCTGTCCTATTCGGAGTTTGCCTACAGCGGATTAACTGTAAGAGAGTCCGGTGAGGGACTGACAGCAGAGCTTACCGTGGAGAACACCTCCGGCACAGACGGCGATGAGGTGGTACAGATATATTTTGCAGCGAAGAGTTCTGCTGCAGAACGTCCTATGAAAAAGCTGTGTGGATTCGGAAGAGTCAGCCTGAAGGCAGGGGAGAAAAAGCAGGTGACAATAAATATCCCACATCACATCCTTGAGATATACGACGTCCGCAGACGCAGGATGATACTTGAGGAGGGCCGGTACGAGTTAATGGCAGGGTCATCATCAGCAGACATAAGGCTCAGCACTGAGCTGGAGCTATCCGGCGAAAGGCTTGCTCTCCGTGAGAGCATTTTTGATGCTGTGGACTTTGACACCGCAGATTCGGTGAGCATCCAGTACTCACGCAGGCTCCGGAGACAGTACGTCCGTGCCGCAGGCTGGACCGGCAAGGCAGTCTACAGAGATGTAGTCTATGCCGGAAACAGGACTCTTACACTTGACATATCATCAGTAATGCAGGACGAGAAGGTTACAGTCAAAGCTGCCGGCACAGAGCTGACGATAGAGGCAAAGGCGAGTGACAGTTTTGATGATTTCCGCAGCTATAATGCGGAGCTCCCGGAGGGACTTCCGGAGACCGGTGAACTGACAGTTTCACTTCCCGGCTCAGCAGCACTGTTAGAGATACGGCTTGAAAGATGATAAGGCAAAAGAAAAAGCTGTCCGAAAGGACAGCTTTTATTATTTTATTCAGTACCTGCGCCGGTATCAACAGGGCCAGGTTCAACGACAGGACCTGGGTCAACAGATGTAGCGGGTTCGTCGATAGGACCTGGAGTTGGGACAGTAACGGGTTCCTGAGTGATAGGCTCAGGGTTTTCGGTATAGCCAGAATATGGTTCAGTGGGGTCTGGGTACTCGGAGTAGCCAGTGTAGGGCTCGGTAGGGTCAGGGTAATCAGAACCGCCGCCGTTTCCGTAGTTGGGGTCAACAGCAGTTGTTGTAGTGGGAGTCCACTGGTAGTCTGGGTCATAAACACCGGTGAGGATATTTCCGCCGGAGTAGAAACCGGAACCTGTTGTGATGTCCACAGAGAATTCTCTGCGTCTTGTAGTCCTCATTGTGGTAACTGCTGTAGTCATGTAAGTAGTTCCCTTTGAGGCCTCTATAGAATCGGGAGCAGTTACAGTAGTAGTGACTGCCTGTGACTGGGAAGCATCCTTCTTTATCACGCTCTCACGGCCGAAGCTGGCAATGACCTTATCAGAGGGGGTAATGGGGAACATTATGAAAAAGCCGAGTATGACTGCGGTCATAGCGATGAAGCATCCGCAGGAAACGAGGGTTATCTTAGTGGATTTTTTCAGATTTGCGAAAAAACCTTTTATTTTACTCATGCAAACACTCTCCTGAAAGATTAATACTATACTATTGTAGTCCAAAATCATCAGGATGTCAAGTGAAAAATAGGTGAAAAGCCGGAAAACGGCAGTATTTTGTACAATATGGCCAATGGGCAGGAGAGGAGTCAGATGCTGTCCTTTATGCGGTTTATAGCACCCTTTTCAAGCCGGGAGACCTGAGCCTGGGATATGCCTATCTCTCCGGCCACCTCAGTCTGGGTGCGGCCTTTGAGGAAGCGGAGGTACAGTATACGTTTCTCACGTTCTCCCAGGTCCTTTATGGCGTCCCGGATAGAGAGCTCGTCCATTTTGCTCTCCACGTCGTTCCTGTCGCCTATCTGGTCCATGATATAGACAGTGTCCTCTGAGTCGGAGTAAACGGGTTCATAGAGAGATACCGGGTCACTTATGCTCTCCAGAGCTATGACCACATCCGCCCTTTTCTCTCCTATATCAGCAGCTATCTCATCCATATCCGGTTCACGCTGGAGCTTCACGGTGAGCCGCTCACGGGACTGAATAGCCTTGTATGCCAGGTCCCTGAGAGAGCGGCTGACCTTCACAGGAGAATAGTCCCGGAGGTGACGCCTGAGCTCTCCGCTTATCATGGGTACGCAGTAAGTGGAGAAACGTACCTCCTTTGAGAGGTCGAAGTTGTTGATAGCCTTTATGAGGCCCACAACACCTATCTGGAAGAGGTCATCCACCTCCTCGCCGCGTCCGGTGAAGCGCTGTATCACACTGAGCACCAGTCTGAGGTTGCCCTTGATGAGCCTGTCACGGGCCTCCCGGCTGCCGGTGGCTCTTATCTCCTTGAGCAGTGCTATTTTTTCCTCTTCCTTCAGGACGGTGAGCTCAGAGGTATTTATCCCTGCAATGACGACTTTGTTGTATGCCATAAGCTGTACGCTCCTTCTGATGTAACTCTTATGTACATTATTGCCGGAGCGGCGGGATATAATCACAGGAAATTTTTTCCTGCGGAATACTTGTACCTCATTCTGAATATGATGTAGCAAAGCATATTTCAAGGAGGTCACTATGGATTTTAAGATCAACCGTGAGACTGTCCCCGCAGCAGAGTGCATCTACGAGGGCATACAGGAGCAGACCGTGGAGCTCGATTACATTCTCCCAGACTACTACCCCGACATTTTCAGACTGATAAGGTGCAGGGTCACACCGGTGATAACAGACTGTTCAGTAAGCGGAGACAAATTGAATTATGAGCTCCGCTGCGACATAAGGATACTCTACTGCGGCGAGGAGGACTCAGTGATAAGATGTGTCAGCCAGAGTCAGAGCTTTTCAAGGAGTGTTGACCTGGGGAGCTTCTGCGGTTCACCGGAATTCACGCTCATCCCCAAGACGGACCATGTGAATTACAGGGCAGTGAACAAGAGAAGGCTTGACATGAGAGGTGCCGTGTCGGTGAAGATAAAGGTCACCGGTGAAAAGGAGCAGGAGGTCATCTCTGACGCATTCGGAATGAACATCCAGCTCAGAAAAACTCCCGTCCGTTTCGCATCCGGGAGGGTCACAGCGGATAAGGCCATACAGATAAGTGATGAGACCGAGCTCTCACAGGCTCAGCCGGCGGTGTTGAGTGTTATAGGAGTACGCTGCATTCCCGGAGAATGCGAGAAAAAAGTCATCTCCGGAAAGCTCCTTGCCAAGGGTGATGTGGATGTGGAGCTACTCTATGCCTGCGAGCGTGACGGCGAGGGAGCAGTGGAGCCCATGAGCTTCACACTGCCCTACAGCCAGATAATCGACATAGACGAAATGGACGAAGGCTTCGAGTGCAGTATAGTCCCGGAGGTCATAAGCTGTGAGGTAGTCCCGGCGCCGGGAAAGACCGGAGAGAACAGGGTGCTGAAATGCGAGACTGAGATTATGCTGCGCTGCCGGGGAGTGAGGACCTCAACAGTGATGCTGGTCACAGATGCCTATTCAACGGTATACCCCTGTACTTCCGAGACCTCTGAGATACGCACTGAGCAGATACCTGTGATATACGATGAGAGCTTCCGGAGCTCAGTGAAAATGGCAGATGGTGACTCCGTCCCACAGACTGTCTATGCGATGTGGTGTACACCAAAGAACATAAACACCCGTATCTCCGAGGACGGCACAGGGCTTACAGTAACCGGTATGCTCACATGGTCAATGGCAGCGAAGGACAGCTCCGGCATGATAGTAATGCCCGACAAGGATGAGGCCTTTGAAGAACTGATACCCCTTGAGGAGGACCTTTCAGGCAGCAGTGTATCTGCGGACATAACAGTCAGGGAGGTGTCCTACAACATATCACCTGAGGGAGTACTTACCGCTAAAGCCGACATCGGAGCACGAATATCAGTTACAGGCAGCGGCACAGTCCGGGCGCTTACGGAGCTTTCCGTAGACGATTCCGTGAAGAAGGAGCGTGACGGAGACTATTCCATAAAGCTGTATTTCGGTGTAGAGAACGAGGATGTCTGGGACATAGCCAAGCGCTACAGCACCAGTGCAGCGGCAGTAATGGAGGAAAATGAACTTCCCGGTGAAAAGCTGGAAAGCGGAGGTATGCTGCTCATCCCCATAGTCACCTGAGGCGTCCCGGAAAACATACAGAAGGAGAGTATCAATGGTAAGAGATATTTACAGCAATATCGCAGAGCGTACCGGCGGCGATATATACATAGGCGTTGTGGGACCTGTCCGGACCGGCAAGTCCACATTCATAAAGAGGTTCATGGAGTCACTGGTGATACCCAACATCCCCAGTGAGTTCAAGCGTGAGAGGGCACTTGACGAGCTGCCTCAGTCAGCAGCAGGCAAGACCATAATGACGACAGAGCCGAAATTCATCCCTGAGGAGGCTGTAGAGGTAGACCTTGGAGACGGAGCAGTATTCAGCGTAAGGCTCATTGACTGTGTGGGATACATCGTCCCCAGCTCTCTTGGCTACATCGAGAATGAGCAGCCGAGAATGGTCATGACTTCATGGTTCGACGAGGAGATACCCTTTAATATGGCAGCCGAGATAGGCACCCAGAAGGTCATCACAGACCATTCCACCATAGGACTTGTGGTCACAACAGACGGCTCCATATCAGACATCCCCAGAGCTGAGTATGAGGAGTGCGAGGAGAGGGTCATCCGTGAGCTGAAGGAACTTGGCAAACCCTTTGTGGTCATCCTCAACACTACCACTCCGGATTCTCCGGAGACGAAGGCTCTTGCTGACGAGCTCACCGACCGCTACGATGCAAAGGTCATCCCTGTGAGCTGCCTTGACCTTGACGAGGAGGACATCCGTGACATCATCCGGGAGATGCTGTTCTCCTTCCCGATAAAAGAGATAAACATCAGGACAGCACGGTGGATAAATACACTTGAAAAGGGACACTGGCTGAAAACCGCTATCCTGGACTGCATCCGCAGTGCAGCAAAGGATATACGTATAGTCCGTGAGGCGGCAGGAGCGGCAGCAGCAATGGGGGACTGTCCCCACATACTGAAAGCGGAGATATCCTCAATAGACCTTGGAAAGGGCTCAGTGACTATAAATGCCGAGCTGGACAGTTCGCTCTTCTATAAGATACTTGGAGAGACAACGGGGATAGAGATAGAGAGCGAAAGCGACCTCATGCCGCTGCTCATGGAGCTCAGTGACATCCGCCGGAAGTATCAGCGCATAGAGCCTGCCCTTGCAGAGGTAGAGGCCACCGGCTATGGCATAGTGATGCCGGAGCTTGACGAGCTCACTCTTGAGGAACCGAAGATAATCCGTCAGGGCGGAAAGTACGGAGTAAAGCTGAAAGCGTCTGCACCGTCGATACATCTGATGAAGGCGAATATCAATACCACTGTAAGTCCTATAGTAGGCACTGAACGGCAGTCGGAGGAGCTTGTGATGTACCTGTTGGAAGGTTTTGACGATGACCCGAAGAAGATATGGGAGTCGAACATCTTCGGCAAGTCACTTCACGAGCTGGTCAACGAGGGACTCCACAGCAAGCTGTACAAGATGCCTGCTGATGCAAGGATGAAACTCCAGGAGACACTTGAAAGAGTCATAAATGACGGCTGCTCAGGACTCATCTGCTTTATATTATAAAAATAACGGCGCACGTAAAGTGCGCCGCTGTTATTGTATCTTATCCAGAGCACTGGTGAATTCCCTGTACATATAAAGGGAGCCGAGAGCTATCAGTGGGACCTTGTTGATCTTTGCATAGCTGTAAGCGGCCTTTACACCGTCCTCAAGCACCGGAAAAGCCTTAGCCGGGATACCCTTTGAAGAAAAGGACTCAGCGAGAGCGAAGCTGTCCAGAGAGCGTGGATTGTCCGGCATTACGGTGTAAGCACCGCATATCAGACCACCGAGCATATCAGCATAGAGTGAGTACTCCTTGTCAGCCATTACACCTACCAGCAGCAGAGGCCGTGAGTCAGGGAAGAGTGCAGCGATAGTATCAGCCGCACAGCGGATGCCGTCAGGATTGTGGGAGCCGTCATATATAACGAGCGGCTCTCTGCGGAGCACCTCAAATCTGCCATGCCACCGGACAGTCGCAAGTCCGCTGATGACGGCACTTTCCGGGATGTCAAGTCCCTCACTGCGGAGAATATCCACAGCAGTAAGGACATTTGCAGCATTATAAGGCTGATAGGCTCCGATAAGCGGGATAGATAGCATTCCGTGCCCCTCAAATCGGAATGTGCAGCCGTTAAGGCCCTCAGAGATGTCAGAGAGACCGGTCCAGTTAGTTACGGTGAGCTCCGAGGACATTTTCTCAGCGGTATCTTTTATGACTCTGAGAGCATCTGGGTCAGTTCCGCCGAAGAGCACAGGCCTGCCCTTTTTGATGATACCGGCCTTGTGGGAGGCTATTTCAGCGGCAGTATTACCGAGAAACCCCATATGGTCACGCTGGACGTTGGTAATGACAGAGAGCAGTGGAGAGGTGATGACATTTGTAGAGTCGAGGTCGCCGCCCATTCCGCACTCCATAAGGACTATACTGCACTTCCGCCGGGAGAACAGTTCAAAGGCAGCTGCGGTAAGGACTTCAAATTCTGTAGGCTTTTCCTCCATATCTTCCCATATCGGAGAGATACTGCAAATCACCTCTGAGAGTTCATTTTCCGTGACTTCCCTGCCGTCGATGCGGAAGCTGTCAGTTATAGAGGTTATGGCTGGGGAGGAGAAACTGCCGGCAGTATATCCGGCGGCAGACAGTACAGAGCTCAGCATAGCACCGAAGCTGCCCTTTCCGTTTGTACCGGAAATATGTATCACCCGGAGCTTTTCCTGTGGATCGTCCATTCTGTGCAGGAGCTCCCGGACTCTTGAAAGTCCGAGCACACTGCCCTGCTTACGGGCATTTTCAAGGAGCTGCCATGCTCTTTCTGAGTCGGTCATAGAGACACGTCCTTTCATCCGCCTGCTCATATCCTGAGCAGATTTTTATATGTGTATTATAGCATTATATCGGAGAGGTTGTCAATAAACGAAACGTTTCAATGTAATCTGAATTGACTTTTACATTAAAGTATGATATAATTTACACTTGAAATGCGTATATGGAGTTTTTTGCGGATATAGCTGCTTTTGAGGGAATTGGATAGTTACGGCTATAAGCGTGGTGCTCCTTGCTTATAAAGAAGAAAATCTGAAGGTTTTGATGCCTCAGAAAAAAACAGATGGAAAAAGTCGGAGAAAAATATGAGATAATAGTTGTAGATACAGAACAAAAATTGGACAATACAGAAGATGTATGCAAAAACTCCGGCGTGAGGTACATCAATCAGAAATATCCGAAATTTGGTGGAGCTTTCCGCACAGGCATAGAGTGCGCCCAGAATGATAAGTTCCTTATCATGGACAGTGATGGTTCACATAATCCTAAGTACATACCGGAGATATGTAAGGCATTAAGACCTGATATAGACCTTGTAATAGGTTCACGCTATACTAAAGGCGGAAAAACAAATGACAGTATGACGTCTGTTATAATGTCACACTGCCTCAATTTTACATTCAGGTTAGCTCTTGGGATAAAGGCTAAGGACATTTCCACAGATTATAGGCTTTACAGGACAGAGCAGTTAAAGAAGGTGAGCCTGGAGTCACAGAATTATGATATTCTTGAAGAGGTATTGTTAAAGCTCAAACTTCAGAACGGCAGACTCAGGATAGCAGAGGTACCGATAACATTCAAAAAGCGGCTTTTTGGTGAATCCAAAAGGACCCTAATTCCTTTTATGATAAGCTATCTCAAAACACTGTTCAGACTCGTGCGTATAAGGATAAGTTATGCAGGAGGTAAGAAAAATGGCTGAATCAAAGGGCTTTTTCAGAACTGAAAAAATATTCTTCATACTTTTTGTGGTGATGTCTGCTGTAGGCATCATTGTAAATCTTCCTTACTGCTACGATTCTATAATCACATATGACAGTTCATACCAGTATGCGCTGATGCAGCATTCATGGGCAGAGATATGGCGCCTTCTGCCGGAAGATTACAGCCCTCCGCTATATGCGGTAATGTTAAAATCATCCTGTGTTATGTTCGGCCATACCTTAAAGGTGATGAGATATACTAACAGTATAGTCATAGTCGGACTGATGTTCCTGTCAATGTTTCCTATACGCAGGGCCTTCGGACTTAAAACGGCAGTGGTATCAGCAGTTTTTTTCATATGTTCTGATGTCAATGCTAATCTTTTCAGTGAGATAAGGCCTACATATCTGGCATACTTTTTCATGACAGGATTATCCATATATGCATATCTTGCCTTTTTTGATGAGAGAAGGAAATATTATATATGCCATGCAGTTTTTTCAGTACTGGCGATGTATACACATAATGTAGCAATGATAGGAGCTCTTGGAGTATATGTGACGGTATTGCTTTTTGCCGTGATAAAGAAGGATAAGAAAAAGTTCATTCGTTTCTTTATAAGCGGAGTATGTTGTGCGGCATTATATATCCCATGGCTGATAGTTGTATTCAAACAGCTTGGAAATGTTAAAAAGAATTATTGGACCGGTGCAAATTCAGGAATAGATGATCTGAAAAAGTATCTGATATATAACATCTTCTATGACTATGATCCGAAAGCGATCTCAATTTATGCAGAGACAACTATTTCACTTCTGATAAAGACTGCCTTCCTGATATTCTTGTTTAGAAGCCTTCAGCTTAAAAGGAATATGACGGCGGAGGATATAAAGAAATCTCCTCTGTTTAGCAAAGAAATGCGACCAACATTGATGAAGGGCTGCTTTATACTCCTTCTTCTTATCGTTCCGGTAGGCATATTTGAGATACTGACAAGGACAGTATATCCGTTTGTTGCCATAAGATACTATTATATATTTACCGGAGTTACAATAATCATTCTGTCATCCTTCACTGTCAGAATGGAAAAAAAGATAGTACCTTGGCTGATAGCAGGCCTTATGATCGCCAATTCTGTTTCAACTCATCAGAATAATTACAAATATTTGAAGGATTCACAGGCAGATTCAATGATAGCAAGGATAAAGGAGGAGCATCCTGACGGCAACATCAGCTTCCTTCATTCCCATGAATGGACATTAGGTATAATGATGTACTATTTCCCGAATGCACATCATTATGTTTATGATAAAACATGGATGGTGCTTAATGATCTGAGTGTATTTCCTTATGTTCCTGAAAATATCGGCGAGCTTGATAATATCACTGAGTATACAGATGATTTTTATGTTTTTACCGCAAAATTCCCGAACAACGAAGAAAATATCTCTGAGTTTTTTGAGGAAAATGATGATAGATTCCATTGCTCAGGAGCAAAGGGGTATGTTTATCATTACGTCTTTCCCCATAATATCAGTGTAGAAAGAGTTGAGGTGAAGGATGAAACTGCTGAATAAGCTGTGGGAGCTTTATGAGCGAATAGTGATTTTTTTCCTCAAAATAGTAACAGGCGGTAAGGCAGATCAGAAACTGATAGACAAGCTGCTGCCGTTTGCAAAATTCTGCCTTGTCGGAGTTCTGAGTGCGATAGTATCACTGGGATGTTATTATATCGTTGTCTCAATAAATGATGAACTATATATCCTTGGATACTCTATAGGATTTGTGCTGAGTGTACTTAATTCCTATTTCTGGAACAGCAATTTTGTGTTCCATAAGACCGATGAGAAACTGAAGACCATAGCCAAGACGATGATGTCGTATTCGTTTACATTCGTTCTTGGAAATATCATTCTATATACATTGATAGAAATATTGAAAGTCTCAGCATTTATTGCACCGCTTATAAACATAATGATAACAACACCAATGAATTTTATCCTCAGCAAGTTCTGGTCATATAAGAGAAGGGAAGAATAGCACTTGCCTATTATCCTGAGAAAAAAAGAGGTCTGTTATGCACTACTACATCTTCAACAAACCCACGGGCTGTGTAACGGCCCGGACGGACGCAGTACACCGGACGGTCATGGACTATTTTCCGGAGGAGCTTGCTGGAGTACTTCATTCGGTAGGACGTCTTGACAAGGACACCTGCGGGATGCTTATACTGACAGACGACGGAGACCTGGATTTCCGGATAATGCAGCCTTCAAAGCACGTCAGCAAGACATATTTCTTCTATGCTATAGGTACAATGACAGAGGAGAAAAAGATCCTTCTGGAAGGGGGAGTACCTATGTCAGGGACTGTGACAAGGCCGGCCGAGCTGCAAATGGAGCGGGTATGGCGAATAGGGGATCTTGAGAAGTTCATGCCGCCGGACCGCCGTGAGAGGTACATGAAAAATCCGGAAGGACCTGCATTTTCCGCAAGGCTCACTATACACGAGGGCAAGAAACACGAGGTCAGGAGGATGCTTGAGACCGCAGGGTGCAGGATATTCTACCTTCGCCGTGAGAGCATAGGCAGACTTCGCCTTGACGAGAGTCTTGCTCCTGGGGAGTACCGTCCGCTGACAGAAGCGGAGCTTGAAATGCTCTGTGATGACCGTTGACAGTGTCGATCAACTGTGATATAATAGACAGGTGAGCGAACATTTTATAGAAATTGATCGCCGGATAAGGCCGCAGAGAGAAACATCTGCGGTTTTATCCGGGATTTTTTATGGAGGAAATATGAAAAACAACGATTTTACAAGCGGAGCGATACTTCCAAAGCTGCTGAGATTTATGCTGCCGGTGCTGCTGGCCATGTTTTTGCAGGCGATGTACGGGGCGGTAGACCTTCTGGTAGTGGGACAGTTTGCAGAAAAATCAGATGTTTCGGCAGTATCCACGGGCTCGCAGATAGTTATGACCCTTACCAATCTGATAGTCAGCTTTTCAATGGGAATAACAGTAGCCGTAGGCCAGAGGATAGGCCAGAAACGTCCGGAGGAGGCCTCCCAGACCATAGGCACCGGACTGGTGATATTCGCCATAACCGGGCTTGTTTTCACTTTGATAAGCGTAGCCGGAGCGTCAGCCCTTGCCCGTGTCATGCAGGCTCCTGAGGAGGCGTTCAAGGTGACTGCGGACTACATCCGGATATGCGGCGGAGGATTCCTGATAATCACAGCATACAATCTCCTTGGAAGCATCTTCCGTGGACTTGGCGACTCAAAAACTCCGCTTATAGCCGTAGGTATAGCCTGTGCCTTCAATATAATAGGTGACCTGGTATTCGTTGCCGGATTCGGCATGGGAGCCTCAGGAGCTGCCCTTGCAACAGTAATAGCACAGTTCATAAGCGTAGCTGTATCTTTAGTTATGATAAGGCATACCAGACTGCCCTTTGAGTTCCACAGGAGCAATATCAAGCTGAAAAAGGCCTATGCATCGGTGATATTCCGTATTGGAACGCCGATAGCCCTCCAGGACTTCCTTGTGGGCATCTCGTTCCTTGTTATGCTTGCCATAGTTAACCGCCTTGGAGTTATGGCGTCGGCAGGAGTCGGAGTTGCAGAAAAGGTGTGCGTATTCATAATGCTGGTGCCTATATCCTTCATGCAGTCCATGACTGCATTTGTGGCCCAGAATTACGGTGCAGGCAAGCCTCAGAGGGCACAGAAGGCGCTGAAGACCGGCATAACAGTTTCCTTTGCATTCGGAGTGGTGATGTTCCTGCTGACCTTCTTCCGTGGGGACCTGCTGGCTGGGATATTCTCTCAGGAGTCAGACACAGTCAAAGCTGCCTGGGACTATCTCAAGGCCTATGCTATCGACTGCCTTACCACCTGTTTCCTGTTCTGTTTTATCGGCTATTTCAATGGCATCGAAAAGACGAAGTTCGTTATGCTCCAGGGCATCTGCGGAGCGTTCCTTGTAAGGATACCTGTGGCATTTCTTATGCAGCATATCGGCGGAGGCTCGCTTTTCCTCATAGGCATTTCCATACCATGCTCGACGGTATTGCAGATAGTGATGTGTTTCACCGCATATTTCTATTTCAATAAACATGACAAGATGCTTACCGGAGCGGATATGAAAAAATAACATCCATTAAAAGCTGCGATGATTAAAGCATCGCAGTTATTTTTTTGTATATCTCATTGACTTTTTTCACAAAATGTGGTAAAATAATGTTGATATGATACTACAGCCTGCGAGCTGTTATTTTACAAAAGGGAGGTATAAGGATGAAGAAGAACAAGGCCATAGCGGTGCCGCTGGTACTGTGCCTTGCAGCCGGAGCTGTGAGCTGGCCAATGCCTGAGAAAACCGTTCTGAGGGCATATGCCACTGACCCGATATGCAAGGAGATAGACCCGCTGGACTATACCTATGAGATATATCCGCTGGTCGCACCATTCAATGAGTACTTTTTCGTTAAGACCGACAATCCGCATCCGGAGTCATTCAGGTTTTCGGACAAGGATTCGCCCTATTCCGAGACATCGGTGATATACAATGCCGATACGGTATATGCTGACGTTGAGTACGAAAATGAGGACATCTACCGTGTGAACGGAGGCTATATCTTCAAGAGCTTCACCACCAACGGCGGAGAGGTGACGCTGCAATTCCAGAAGAGCATTACGAAGGCGGAATTCAACACCGAGGTATACGGTACACCCGACCCGGAGACCACAGGCTATTCTCCCTACCACGGAATGCCTGTAGGCACCTACAAGCGTTATTCTGACGGCGGCTGGTACTATATCGACGGCTACTACAAGTGGGAGGACTCCGATGTGACCTTTGAGCTTCCGGAGCTATGTGATGACTGCGACTACCTCATAAATACCTATGCCACCGGCACAGATTTCTTTGAGAACATGGACGCAGTCCAGAGTGGATTTTCCTCGATATGCCTGTACAGCGGCTCCTTTATCCGAGGAGAGGTATACAGGTCCGGGGACAGGGACTGGAACCTGACCACTGGATTCCATGTTGACCAGAGCTTTTATATATACAGTCCGTACAGCCGCCGTGACAGCAAGTCACTTTTTGCATCAGCACTTTATCCCTACAGGTATGACTCCCTTGGATTCCCAGGAATGATGGGAAAGGTATCCTCAAGGCTGAGCGCAGATTCCAGCTATGAGTGGAGCAGCACCAGCCATGCACATATACTTGTGACATATGACGGCGAGACAAAGACCTACGGCGGACAGGGTCACGGAGAGGGTCAGGGACTCACTCCTGACAAGCTCACCCACATATATACATTCGGTGACAATGATGAAACAACAGACCTTGCAGGAGCAAGAGCACTTCTGGACGAATATGCCGCCGTTGAAATGGACGATGACATTCCCCGTGAAGGGGAGCTGACCTGGGAGAAGATATACAACACCGTGGGAGACGGGGCCTGGGTAGATATGGGAGGATATTATACATACCTCTATCAGAAGGACTCCAACGCATCATTCTCCTATGATGAATGGGGAGTAGGAAACAGCCTTTACTGGGGTGGAAGCCTTGGCTACTGCAAGGACACCTGGGTAGACGGCCGCTATATAAACAAGAGCTTTATTCCCGGAGCATCATTTGAGGACCACCCTACCAGCTCGATTCTTCTTACAGAGACCACAGTCCCGGTCATAACCAACTACAAGAGGACCTGGGATTCGGCTTCAAGCAGTTACGTGTATACATCAGCAGAGGTGGAGGAAACTGTGGTGAAGAACGTGCTTTACCGCTACGACTCTACAGACCATGTCTGGAAGGCAAACGTTAACTGGGGAGAGTATTACAACACCTACAGCAATTTCAAGGCCATGTCAGACCAGGGAGTCATTGACAGCAAGTACCTTGATATGCTGACTCTTACCAGCGAACAGGTCAAGGAGCTCATAAGCAACGGCAATACAGATAAGAGCCCGGAGGAAGGCTATATATTTGACGGCTATGCGCCGCAGGGGGCATATTTCCTTAAAGGCGACTGTAACGAGGACGGAGCTCGCAGCATATCCGACGTTGTAACACTGCAAAAGTGGCTCCTTGCTGATAAGGACATTCAGCTTGAAAACTGGAGGAACGTTGACCTTACAGAGGACAAAAAGCTGGACGCTTTTGATCTTTGCCTGTTGAAGAAGATGCTCATAGAGCAGTCAGCGGACTGAAACTGAAAAGTGCGGACGCAGGGGCTCACCTGTGTCCGCACTATATTTTTATTATACTACTCCGTTCTTGTGTTTAGTCCCTCTGGAAAAGGTCTCTGGTGTAGACCTTATCTGAAACGTCGTCGAGTACAGAGTCGTAGCGGTTTGCAACGATACATCCGCACATCTTCTTGAATTTTTTAAGGTCATTCACGACTACAGAGCCGAAGAATGTGCTGCCGTTTTCAAGGGTAGGCTCATAGATAACGATAGTTGCGCCCTTAGCCTTGATACGCTTCATAACGCCCTGTATAGAGGACTGACGGAAGTTATCACTGTTGGACTTCATAGTCAGGCGGTAAATACCCACTACCACCTGCTTTTCCATATCGCTGCTGAACTGGTTGTTGTCGGCATAGCTGTAGCCGCCTGCCATTTCGAGCACACGGTCAGCAATGAAGTCCTTTCTTGTGCGGTTGGACTCAACGATAGCAGTCATCATATTCTGAGGAACGTTCTGATAATTTGCGAGGAGCTGTTTTGTGTCCTTAGGCAGGCAGTAACCGCCGTAGCCGAAGGACGGGTTGTTGTAGTAGTCGCCCACACGGGGGTCAAGGCATACACCCTTGATGATGTTAGCGGTGTTGAGGTCCTTGACCTCAGCGTACGTATCAAGTTCGTTGAAATAGCTTACACGGAGTGCAAGGTAGGTGTTCACGAACAGCTTTGTAGCCTCGGCCTCAGTTGTTGCCATAAACAGTACAGGAATGTCAGTTTTGACAGCACCCTGCTGAAGAAGTGCGGCGAATGTCTTTGCGGCCTCTGTATTCTTCTCGTCGAATCCCACAATGATACGGCTGGGGTAGAGGTTGTCATAGAGAGCCTTTGACTCACGGAGAAATTCAGGGCTGAAAATGATATTGTCCATGCCCATTTTCTCACGCACCTGTACAGTGTAGCCGACGGGGATAGTGGACTTTATAACAACAGTAGGCTGTTTTTTGGAGCCTGCCGTTACTTTTTTTATGAGTGCAAGGACTGACTCAACAGCGGAACAGTCAAAGAAATTGGTCTTGGGGTCGTAGTTAGTGGGAGCGGCAACGATAATGAAATCGGCATCCCTATAAGCAGCTTCACCGTCAGTAGTGGCAGTGAGGGAGAGCTTTCTCTCCTCATGCTCAGCGAGGAACTTCTCGATATATTCATCCTGTATAGGACTTGTCCAGTTATTGATCTTATCAACTTTTTCAGGGATGATGTCCACAGCAGTAACATCATTGTGCTGAGAGAGGAGAACTGCAAGAGAGAGGCCCACATAGCCGGTACCGGCAACAGCTATCTTTTTGCGCTCGACCGGTGCAGTTTCAGCGGCATCGCTTTCAAAGAGTTCATTGCAGTCGAATCCGAGGACCTCTGAAAGGGCGAGTAGCTGGTCTACCGAAGGAGTGTAATCCATGTTTTCAAGGCGTGTGAACATTGTACGGTTGATGCCTGTACGCTCTGCAAGAGCGGACTGGGATAATCCCAATGTTTTTCTTTTGCTGCTGACGAGCTCAGCAAGTTTTTTCAGAGAAAGGTGCTTCATGATGATACCTCCTGATATTTCTTGAATGTCACTAAAAATGACATATCAACTAAAAATGCGGTATGTATATTATATACCATGTATCTGATAATGTCAATAGCTTTTGCAATATTTAAGGCAACACCGCACAAAGACCGCCTGACGTCTTTGTACTGAATCTGCTTGGATATTTTCCGCCATCTTGCACAGAAATTCCTTGACATACGTCAGTATGCCTGCGGAATTTCTATACAATCTGACGAAAAATCTCACGTCGCATCTTCAGCACAATCTTTGTGCGGTATTGCCTTAATATAAAAGAGGAAAATGTCCGCATATCGAGGACAAATTATGCTTTACGGATTTAAAGCAACACGCCAAATGTCTGGGAGAAAGGCCTTAAAATAGGGACTTTACAGAGAAAGAACAATTCTAAATACAAAGTGTATAATCGGAGATTGATATACTTAAAGTTTTATTATGCAGAGTATTATTTTTGTGCTGTTTTAACAGGGACCACAGGGCGGTTTTTGTGAAAAAATGACAAAAAATAATGCCTGAATGCGATTGCATAATTTTACTACTTGATTTTTTTCGTTTGTAAAGGTATAATATTGTTATACAAATTTTGTGTGTAGAAAATGATGATTTATTTATTGAAAATAGAATAATTGGCAAAGTTACAATATAATGCAAAGATCTATCCGAAATCAAGGCAGTGCAGACAAAAATAATAAACCGGACTATCAGAGGCTGCCGACCACTTAGAACTTCTTTTATTTATCATAAGCTGTTAAACGAAACCTTTTAGTATCGGAGGGTGGAAAGATGCAGGCAACAGATGTGAATGTACTCAACAATTATTCGGAGGGAGAAGTGATAAAGGATATGTTTGAGATAAAAAGAGCAAATGAAATACTTCTCTCGGAAAATGATGTGACTCAGGATCTGCTCCATCAGCTTGAAAAGGGCGAGGAACCGAAACCTACATTGCCCGGAAAGTCAGGCGTTACTGAGTATCCTATCCTTAATTTTGACGAGCGGGCACTGAACCTTCTTCACGAGGGAGTATCAAATACGCTCAGGTATTCTAAAGTAAGACCGGCAGGCGGAAAGTTCTACCGTTTTATAAAGAGGACTTTTGACATCGTGGCATCAGCCTGTGCTCTCACAGTCCTTGCAATACCGATAGGTATAGTTGCACTTATAATCTACGTTGACGATAAGGGAAACCCATTCTTTTCGCAGGTTCGTCTGACGCAGAACGGCAAGCCTTTTAAGATGTACAAGCTCCGCTCGATGTGTATAGATGCAGAGGCAAGATTTGCTGAGGTCCAGAAGGAGAACCAGTCCGATGGACTTGCGTTCAAAAGTGATGATGACCCCCGTGTAACAAGGATAGGAAAGTTCATCAGAAAGACATCAATCGACGAACTTCCGCAGTTCTGGAACGTATTTAAGGGTGATATGTCTTTCATAGGACCGAGACCGCCGCTTCCGAGAGAGGTAGTGCTTTATACACCTGAGCAGATGGACAGGCTCCTTGTAAAAGGCGGACTTTCATGTATCTGTCAGACAGAGGGCAGAAGTGACATGGAGTTTGACAAGTGGGTAGAAGGCGACGTCCGCTACATAAAGACCCGCAGTGCAGGACTTGACCTCAAGCTCATGTTCAAGACTGCCGCAGCAGTAATACTTCGCAAGGGCGCAAAATGATATATCAGCAGCATCAAAACGATGCTGCTTTTTACTTTTTATATAAAATATGGTAGACAAATACACTGAACTATGGTATAATATACTGTGCATTATAATACTTTATCGGGAGGATACGATAGTATCTGATCCTCCGGAAAAACTTATGATACGTTACCGATACATGATGAAGAAACAGTATATATGACAGATCAACAGATTTACAAAAGCATTCAGAAATAGGGGGAAATATGACAGGGATCAATATAAAGGTTGCGGTATGTGACGATCAGAAGTATCATTGTGACTATCTGAAATCTCTGCTCAACGATTACAGCGTTGACATGAACATCTATGAATTCAATAACGGCGGAGACCTTCTTCGCTCAAATGAGAAATTCGACATCATATTCCTTGACATTGATATGCCGGGGACAGACGGAATGTCGGCAGCAAAGGAGCTCAGGGACAGGGACGAGGATGTAAGGATAGTTTTCACCACAAGTCATGACGAATTTGTATTTGAGGCATTCACGGTAAAAGCATTCAGATTCCTGAAAAAGCCTGTAGTATATGCCGAGCTTGTGGAGACGCTGCAAAAAACAGAAATGGAAATGCTGAATACAGAGCATATTGTAATAAGTCAGAAGGGAAAGATAGCCAAGATACAGCTCAAAAACATTGTGTATATGGAGGCTTTCGGTGACGGCACATACATATATGACAGCGAGAAGCACTTCTATGAAAGCTCCTATCAGTTAAAGTGGTTCGAGGAAAAATTAAAGGATAAAGGATTTTTCAGGATACACCGTTCATATCTTGTATCATTGAGGCACGTTAAGAAAATAGAAAACGGAAATGTACTCATTGACAGCTTTGACATGGAGCTGCCTGTTTCAAGAAGGAACATAACAGCAGCAAAGGATGAGTATTTCAATTATATAAAGAATAATGCCCAGATACGATAGAGGAAAATATGCTGATAAATATTGCGAATTTTTATGTAGAGTTTTTTAAGCTTATCCTTGCCATGAAGGGGATAATAAATCGCAGGGTCAAATATTCTTTGCCGGCATTGATACTTTTATGTGCCTGTACGATATACCTTGTGATAATGAGCATACACGACAGCAGCTACAGGATGTCTCTGCTTGTACTGGCGGTGATACCGATATGTTCACTTTTGACAGAGGGGCACCGCAGACTGCTGCTGAGTACCTTTGTCTATTTCGGAATATGCTGTCTGGACGACCTTATATGTATAATAATGAGCCGAATACTGCATATAAGCAATGAGCAGCTCAGCGAGGACCCGATGGCCTTTTCACTGATGAATTCAGCGAACCTCATGGTACTTATGCTCATATCAGTTGCAATGGAGAAATTCTACCGCAGCAAGCACTGTGAGAAAGAGAGCATATTTGAAAAGCCGGATACCTCGTATATACTTATATTTATAATCGGGCAGGCAATATCGCTTATAGTTGTCTCACCGTTCATTACGTCCGGCTTTTCATCGAGCCTGCGCAACAATCGCATCATAGCGATATGTACAGCACTGTTCAGTGTGTTTTTCCTTTTGTTGGGAGTGCTCCTCATATACAGCAACAGCTCGATGAACCACTACAAACAGACCGCAGAGATAAATCACAGGCTTATGAAGTCGAAGGAGGGCTACTATCAGCAGCTCCTTAAAAATGACGAGAGCCTGCGGCACTTCCGGCATGATATGAATAATCATGTACTATGCATGAGGGCGCTGTTAGAGTCCGGGAAATACAATGAGGCGAAGGATTATCTTTCGTCCATGTCAGCTACGCTTGCAGCGGCAAGACAGAAGTACAGCACCGGAAATATACTGGTAAATGCCATAGTCAATGACATCAAGGAGAAATATGCAGATGTTTCTCTTTCCTGGGAAGGTGTAGTTCCAGGAAAAATGAATATGAACGATATGGACATATGTATAATCTTTTCAAACATACTTGAAAATGCAATGGCGGCCGCATCAAAATGCAAGGAAGAAAAGACCGTGGATGTATCCATAGGACAATTTGCCGGAAGCCTTGTTATCACTGTAGTCAACACAAAGAGTGAAGATGTCAGAGAGAAGAGCGGCCGGTTCATCACCAGCAAGAAGGACAGTGAAAATCACGGACTTGGCATAATGAATGTAAAGCAGTGCGTCTCCGGAAACGGAGGAACAGCGGAATTTACCTATGATGAGCGCAGATTTAAGGTAGAGATAATCCTGCCGGACGCAGTACCGGACAGGAGCTGACAATATGAACATAAAAGTGATATTCTTATTATACAGAGTGAAGGGACCCTTTTAAAGGGTCCCTTTTTTTGCCGCAAAAAAGCCGGAAAAGATGTAAAAATACCGTTTGCCGGATTTCACCGACCTGAAACCGGAAAAAAATTGAAAACTTCCTCAGTGGGTGGTATACTCACATTGTAAACGGAAGACGTGAAGAAAAAACAGCAAAAACAAGTCTTTCACAATAAAGGAAAAGGAAGTGAATAAAATGGCATTATGCATCATAAATCTTTTTGGTTGGCTCTGGGACTGAGCGGTCAAGTATCAGTAAAAAAGAGGAGCAAATATGAAAAGTTCAGTTTTTACAAAAGATAATATATTGGACTACTGGAAGAGATTCTATCCGGAAGTCGGGCGCGGGGAACTTGAAGAGCTTATCTCCTCAGACGGAAGCATAGACCTTGATGAGCTTGAAGAGAGCTACAGCCGATACAATGACAAGGGAGATTTTGAGGCGGAAGAATACGCAGACTTTGATTACTGCACTTCCTGCCGGAAACTTGAAAATTCCCTTGAAGGCAGATACAGATTGTATTCACCGGTGATAATGCCGGTCCTTAACAAAGTGCTCAAGTCCCTTGCAGAAAAGTGCAGGAACAGCAGGATAATAGTAAAAGAGAGCTTCCTGAATAACGCAGCAGGACTGATGTTCAGCAAAGCGTCAGGGATAATGTTCAGGTCTATAGTGTACGAATACAATTATCTCAGCAGCAGCGGAAGTCTTGATGACCCGGAGCTAAAGAGCCGTCAGGAGTTCTTCATCAAAAGATACTGCACCGAAAGGGAGAACGTGGTCCGTTTCTATGAGGAGTACCAGAACATAGTAAAGCTGACATACATGAAGCTCGATGAAGAGTCCGGGATGCTGGCGGAGGTGCTTGAAAGGACAGAGCGCAGCAGTGAAGAGATATGCCGGAGATTCGGGATAGACGTATTTTCAGACAGGATAACGGCGGTAAAGACCGGCAGCGGCGATACGCACAATCATGGCAGGAGCGTTGCTGAGATAATGGTCCGGAGCGGCGGACATTTCCTGTACAAGCCTCATCAGATGAAGATAGACCTCCGGTTCAGAGAACTGCTTGACTGGCTTTCAGAGGAAAGCGAAGAGGTGCATGACCACATCACACCGGAAATAATTTCCGGAGAGGACCACGGCTTTTCGGCCTTTGTTGAATACCGTGAATGTGCTGACGAGGATGAAGTCCGAAGGTTCTATGAAAGAAGCGGCGAGCTGCTGGGGATACTTTATTCTCTGAACGGTTCGGATATGCATTTCGAGAACATCATATCCTGCGGAGAATATCCGGTGCTGATAGATCTTGAAACTCTGCTCCAGCCTGACCTTATCGTAGAAGAGAACGCAGGACGGAACAGTTCAAGACGTATCGCAATGGAGAAATATGCATCGTCAGTCGTGACAGTGGGAATGCTTCCGGTCTATGTTAACGGAAAGCTCGACATTGGCGGATTGAGTGCATTCCAGGAACAGAAGTCCACGATAAAAACAGATTTTGTCACTGATGAAAACAGTGATGAGATACATATCGAGAGAAGATACGGAGTGATGAGGCCTGAAAAAAACAATCCTTCCTTCAACGGAGGTATGGCTGACGCTCAGAAGTATTCCAACGAGATATGCAAAGGCTTCAGGAATGTTTATTCCTGGATAATGGACAACAAGGAAAAGTACATCAGCAAGGTGAGCGAGCTGTTCGAAGGCATTGAGGGAAGAGTCATAATCAGACCCACATTCAGCTATATGCAGCTTCTGAATATAGCGCTGAACCAGGACTTTGCCCGTAAGGAATTTGAACGGCGCCTGATACTGCACCGTATATTCATAAACGAGTACAGAAAGCGACCTGAGATAACGCTCAGTGAATACGAGGACCTTCTTCACGGAGATGTACCCTACTTCACATTCAGGATAGGAGACAGCCGGCTTTACAAAAGCGGGAGTCCGGTAGCGGAGAAAGCAGTCATCGAGCCTGTTCTCGGAAATATCTCAGCAAAGGTCCGGTTCTTTGGCAGCGCAGACCTTGAAAAGCAGCTTGAGTTCATAAGGTACTCCTTTATCACAAGGAAGGACCTTAGTGAAGTCACGGGAATAAGCATCCTTGACCATAGTATAGATACCGAAAGGTGGCTCAGGACGGCTGAGGACATCGGAAAGCTGATGATAGAGAACGCCATTGAAGGCAAAAGTGACAGCGGACAGAAGGATGCATCCTGGATATGTGTGACAGTCGAAGGCTTTGAAGAAGATGTTTGGGTGCCGTCGGTGCTTGGAAGCGAGCTCTATAACGGAAACTGCGGAATAGCACTTTTCCTTGCAGAGCTCTGGAAGCTGACCGGGCGCAGGGAATATCTTGAATATGCAGAAATGGCTCTCAGGACTGTTGTGGCTGACTACGAGCCGCTTTACGGTGAAAGTGAGCTGTCCATAGGCGCCTTCACAGGAGTCTCAGGACTTGCATATTCCGCCGGACATATAGCCTCACTTACCGGAAACGTAAAGTGGCAGGAAACAGCGGAAAAAGCGCTGGAAGTATGCGGCGGGCACAGCGAGTCTGACAGGTATCACGACCTTATATCCGGAGCATCAGGAGCACTGGCAGTTGCCCTTAGCATGAGAGAAAGGCAGACCGGCAGCAGCAAGAGAATGACAGAGCTTGTCATCAGAAGGCTTGCGGAAAGTCTTTCAGCATCAGCAGTCCGCAGCGGAGGTGCTGCGGTATGGGAGCAGCCGAGCGGGGTAAGATATACAGGCTTTGCACACGGCAATGCCGGGATACATCCATATCTTTACCGGGCAGGAAAGATAACAGGCAGCGAAAGCTGTTCAAAGCTCACCGAAGACTCTCTGAGGTTTGAGCGCTCATGCATGACAGCGGACGGTGCCGGCTGGCACAGAGGAGATAAGGACCGGAAGGTGACACATCTCTGGTGTCATGGCTCAGCAGGGATACTTCTCAGCAAGCTGCTGTTGTTCAGATATGGCTATCGTGACAGCATGATAAAGGACGAGATATTCTCAGCAGTACAGACAGTGCGGAAGAACGGCTTCGGAAAAAGTCCCACCTACTGTCACGGAGACCTTGGAAACCTTGCTGTCATAGACCTGGCAGGAAGAGTACTGAACAATGTCATGCTGCGGAACAGCGTTTTCAACACCTTTGAGGAGCTGTATACAAATACCCTTTCCAGAAACTGGAACAAAAAGGAGCTGAAGAGCTGCAACAGCTACGGACTGATGATAGGACTGTCCGGATGGGGCTACTCATTGCTTTCACATTATACAGATTTTGAAATACCACAATTTCTCTGGCTTGAATAGATATGCATTTGTTCTTGATGAAGATGTCTTTAATATATCGCATATGTAAAAAAATGGAGGAAATTAATTATGAAAAACCCAATGATCGAAAAGGACATCAACACAAATCTTCTTGAGGCTATCGATGAGGCAAGCGCAAACTTCGTAGGCGGATACCCTGACTGGATGAAGCTGAGCTGGTTCAGCAACATCATGGGCAACAAGGGCGGCGTTTGCACAGCAACTATCGAGTGCCAGAACAACTGCAACTGATAAAAACTGCATATAACAGCTTATAAACAATAATAAAACAATACTAAAAAATAATATTTAAAAAGGAGAAATTAATTATGAAAATGGATAAGATCACAGGTAAGGTTGACGAGATGGAGCTTGAGGCTCTCGCAGGCGAGAACGTAAACGGCGGCGGTACACCCACAGTAATCATAACTGCTACTATCGTTGCATCCTATATGTGGGGTGGCTGCCCTACATCTGCTTGCACAAAGAGCTGCAACAAGTAATCTGATACAATAACACGACCACGATCTGCCGCAGAAGGGAGCCGTTAGCTATTAGCTGTTAGCTGTTAGCACGGATAACGGCTTGCCGAAGCATGGCTGTCACGCAGGACTGAGCTGGCGGCTAATGCTAAAAGCTAACGGCTTTAAACGGTGATCAAAAGAAAAAAATCAAATAATGCATATGCGATATATTAAGGGCATCTTCCAAGGAGGCATTCAGATGAACAATATCGACTTTCTCACAAATGTAATAAACATCCCGACAGAAGAACACGATGTAAAAATATCATTCATAAACTATATAGGCCGCTATGCGGCCTATTACCAGAATAGGATGTCTGAGCTTTGCCTGAGATACGGTATAAACAATGCAGATGACATAGTAAATGAGAGCACCTCTCTTTACTACACTATGGTACATACAGTATCTCTCCGGACGCTCATCTATGAGCTTCACCTGAGCAAGGAAGAAGCAAGCGGACTTAGTCCGGAGGAACATTATGAGCAGTTCTGCTCACAGTTTGATGACAGGGCATATTTCCTGGGATTTTCAGAGAAATACCCTGTGCTCACAGAAAAGATAAGGACGCTCACGCTGAATACACTTACGCTCTGCGAGGACGTATTCAGCGCTCTGGAGCGTGACAGGGAGCTCCTGCTCGACGGCTACGGGTTCGACACGAAGAAACTGGAGCACATGAGCTTTTCAGGGGATACCGATTCACATAATCATGGAAAAAAGGCCATAATGCTTGAAGCAGGCGGCGTTAAGATAATATATAAGCCACATTCACTTGCAAACGATATATTCTTTTCAAAACTCTTTGAAGAGCTCTCACCGAAGCTCACCTATGACCTCAGGACTATGCGTTCAGATGACATGGGAGACTATGGCTGGCAGGAGTTTGCCTGTGCAGTAAAGCCGGGAACAGAGGATGAAAAGAAGAAGTACTACTGCCGTTACGGAGAGATAATGGCAATAGCCTATTCACTGGCAATGGGAGACCTCCATAAGGAGAACATCATATCCTGCAGAGAATATCCCGTTATCATAGATACCGAGACGATGATATCGAACAGCAGCTATACTCTTTCCCAGGTAAAAGCAGACAGATATTCTGCTGCCATGACAAGGGCGATGAAGGACACGGTGCTTGACACTATGCTGCTGCCGATGAATCTTTCACATAATATTTTTGACATTGACATAAGTCCTCTTTCATCCGGAAAAAAGCAGGCTTCACAGAAGATAGCAGGCTACAGGCTGAAAAATGAATTCTCCGATGATATATGCCTTGAAAAGGAGTACTATACCGAAGAGGCCGCAGAGGAGGAGAATGCCTACAGATTCATGCCGCAGATACTCAGCGGATTTACCGGGATGATAAGGTACATCCTGTCTGACAGGGCCGGCTATGAGAAGATGATACTTTCTCTGCTCAGAGGCACAGATGTCCGTATAAGGCAGGTCCTCAGGCCCACATATGTCTATGCGAAATTCATGGATGCGTCAAATCATCCGGACTATCTTGGCAGCTTTGAAAAGCAGTCAGCACTTATAGGCAAGCTGAAGTCATCAGCATATAAGGGCTGTGAAAAGTTCAGCAGGCTCGCAGACATGGAGACAGAGAGCATTTTAGGCGGAGATATACCATATTTCTATCAGCCGGCAGGTTCAAAGGAGCTGTGCTCCATATTCGGCAGTATAGAGAACTTTTTTGACGAGGACATCCTGAGCATAGTCAGGAAGAGGATATCCTGCATCACAGAGGATGACCTTGTATCTCAGCAGAGGATAATAAGGCTTGCCATGTCCACGATGTTTGACGATAGCTGGGACCGCAGCAGCGAAGTCGCCCTGGAGGGAATGGAGACATACACACCTCATCTAAGAGAGGGCGGCATGGAAGGAGTATACAGCGCAGCCGATTACTTCTGCCACGAGGGCCGCTGGGATGACGAGCACGAAATGTGCATATGGCTCAGTCACATCATAGGAGACTCAGTCAGGGTTGGCCCTATGCTGTCGAACGTATACGACGGCGGAGGAAGCGTACTTTTCCTTGCCAGACTTGCGGCTGCTTCAGGAAACAAGGGATACCTTGAATATGCAGAAGGAGGCATCAGCGCCTTTGAACTTGCTCCTGCCAATGATACGCTCTCAGCCTTCAACGGTATAGGTTCGATGCTTTACATCTATTATTCCATGTACCGGATAACAGGGCTGAAAAAGTACTATGGGGACTACAAAAGAGTGCTTGAGCACATAAGGGGTATAGTCCCTGATGATGATGCAAGTATAGATTACTGCGGAGGTCTTGCTGGAATGGCAGTTCTTCTCGGAAGGATATACAGATACGAAAAAGATGAGCTGCTCAGAGAGCTTGCAGCGGAGTATATGGATATATGCATGGAAAGGTCCGGCAGCATAGAGATGAACGGACTTGCACACGGATACTCCGGCCTCATGATGGCAGCGGCCATCTGCTATGATATGACCGGGGATAAAAAATACTACAGGTTCATGGAAAAGATGTTTGAAATTGAAAACCGCAGCTATGACCCTGAAAGGAACAACTGGAAGGACCTGCGGTATCCTGATGCAGATACCGAGCAGATATACTGGTGTCATGGCGCCGCAGGCATCGCACTTGCACGGCTTGAAGGCTATCTTGCAGCAGGGGAAAGCAAGTATCTCAGCGACATTGAGAAGTGCATTGATAAGCTGGAGTCATCCTGGAGAAATTCCGGTGATCACAGTCTCTGCCACGGCAGATACGGCATACTTGACTGTCTCAGCGAGATAGGCAGAAAGCTGCCGGAGTACAGGGAGCGTACAGAAAAACTGACTGCTGAGATATATAGCACTACCGGTGCTGAAATAGCTGAGAACGGTATAAAGTGCGGCATAGCCAATGCCCATGATATGTTTTCATTCATGCTGGGCATGACCGGTATGGCATATTCTATAATGCGGTATAATGGCATTGAGTGTCCGTCAGTACTGACTCTTGAGGTATGATACCGCTCAAAAAAGGAAGCAAGGAGAACTATGAAAAGAGTACCTTATATTGAACAGATGAATCAGACGGAGTGCGGACTTTGCTGTACCCTTGCGATACTGCAATATTTCGGCAGCAAGGAAAAACTCATAGATCTCCGCAATGATATAGAATGCGGCCGTGACGGATACAGTCTGGCAAATCTGAGAATACTATTCGAGAGCAGGAAGGTGGCAGTAAAGACATATTCAGCCAAGAGCATAGCTGCACTCAAAGGAGTAGTCCCACCCTGCATAGCATTCTGGGACAATAAGCATTTTGTAGTCGTAGAAAAGGTCACAGACAGCACGGTGTACATCATGGACCCGGCAAGAGGCTATCAGAAGCTCAGTTACGAGGAAGCAGAGGAGCATTTCAGCAATGCGATACTCGTTCCCTCACCGGAGGAGGATTTCGTACCCGGAAAGAGCAAAGCGGAGTCGCCGTGGAAAATGGTCATAAAGACCATGAGCGATAACAAGCTGAATCTGTTTCTGGCTCTCCTTTTTGCAGTACTGAGCTACCTTATCGTTATAAAGGTCCCTGACAAGACGTCTGACGTTATAGACAAGGCGATAATCTCCACAGGAAGTGCGTCCATACTTCCGGCAGTAAAGGCGATAGCCATGCTGGGGGTACTGTATCTTGCAGCAACTCTGATGCGGAGTATGAACATCATGATATGCAACATATTCTTCTGCCGCAAGATAGAGCGTTCCACATTCCGGCATCTGCTCAGACTTCCGTATAAGTTCTTTGAGCTGAGGAGCTCCGGTGATATACTCTACCGTATGTCAAGCCTCAGCGGATTCCGTGAGCTGTTCACGACTCAGGTAGTCAGCGGAGTAGTCGATATAGGAACGATGATATTCATAATGGTATTCATGTTCAGAAAATCACTGTTTCTGACGCTGTGCGTTTTAGGGCTCAGTGTGCTGAATGTATTGTTCCTTGCGATAACAAAGGAGCCGATAGCCAAGAGCATCAACAACGAGGTCACTGAGCAGTCAGAGCTCCAGGCAGTGGAGAATGAATGCCTCATCACCATATCATCAGTAAAGACCTCCGGACTTGAAGAACAGGTCTATGAGAACTGGGGAGAGCATCTTGACAGGCTCATAGCAAAATACAAGCAGAGGTACTCCCTCAGCAATATCTATTCGTCTATTACGGGAACATTCCAGATGTTTGCGCCTATAGCGATAATGATACTCGGAATCTTCAAATACTTCAAGGGAGAGATAACAGTAGGCGAGGTCGTAGCCTTCCAGAGTCTTGCAGCCACACTTTTCGCATCTGAAATATCCATTTTCAGCTCCTATACGCAGTTTGTGCTTGCGAATGCATACCTTAACAGAGTGAATGATATATGGTGTGAAAAGGAGGAGGCATCATACGAGCGTACCAATGACCTTGACATGAAGGGCGGTATAGAGATAAGAGACCTGGAGTTCTCCTATTCAAGAAACTCCAAGCCCATACTCAAAGGACTATCCTTTTCTGTTGAGCCCGGTCAGAGAGTGGCGTTTGTTGGAAGGTCAGGAGCCGGAAAGAGCTCTATCGGAAAGATAATATCCGGACTTTATGAAGTCGGTGACGGAATGGTATTCTTTGACGGAGTGGATATGAATACCATAAAGAAAACATCATTCAGCAGAAATATCGGAGTAGTTCCGCAGGATGTATATCTGCTCAGCAGGTCTATACACGATAACATAGTAATGAACGATGACAGTGTCACAGAAGAAGAGGTGGAAGAGGCCTGTCGAGCAGTAAATATCTACAACGAGATAAAGGCCATGCCGATGGGCTTTAATACAATGGTCTCAGAAATGGGACTCAACCTCTCCGGCGGACAGCGTCAGAGGATAGCTCTTGCAAAGGCGCTCATCCACAAGCCTAAGATAATAGTAATGGATGAGGCAACGAGTGCTCTTGATTCAGTGAACGAGAAGAATATCACAGATTATATACGCAGGATAGGATGTACACAGATAATGATAGCTCACAGACTTTCGACTATCATAGACGCAGACAAGATATTCGTAGTTGCTGACGGAAGGATAGTTGAAGAGGGCAGACATGAGGAGCTTATGGAAAAGAAAGGCGAGTACTACGAGCTCTATATGAACAACGAGTCGAATTGAAAAAACGGAGGGTCATTATGGAGAATATAGTTAGTTTCAATAAGGTGTCGAAAAAGCTCGGCGGAGCAAAGGTCATCAACAAGGCAACGTTCGGCATACGAAAAAATTCGATATGCGGCTTCATCGGTCCTAACGGAGCAGGCAAGACCACGATAATAAAGCTGATATTCGGAATAATCAGTCCGGACTCAGGAAAGATCTCGATAAACGTAAAAGACAAAGGCTCCCATTCTTCAATGGGAGCTATCGTGGGCTCAGCAGCATTCTACGGACATCTTGATGCATATACCAATATGAAGGTAGTCTCTGAGATGAAGAAGGGCAGCTATGACGAGGAGGAGATACGCAGCCTTCTGAAGCTGGTACATCTGGATAAGACCGGGCGAAAAAAGGCACGGGATTTTTCGCTTGGCATGAAGCAGAGGCTTGCGATAGCCATGTCACTTATCGGTGATCCGGAATTTCTGGTATGGGATGAGCCTCTTAACGGACTTGACCCTGAGGGCATCATCGAGGTGAGGGAAATAATAAACGAGATACGCAGAAAGAAGAATGCGACATTCCTCATATCCAGCCATATCCTCAGCGAACTTGACAAGATCGCAGATCAGGTAGTACTGATAGACCGTGGAAGGATACTGTATGACAATGACCTGGACCGTTTCCTTGAGGAATATCAGGCAGATTCCATGGAGGAGTCATACATGAAGTGTATAAGGGAGGCAGGTGCGGCATATGAGAACTGAGACACTGGAGCTTACCAAGCAAAAAAAGACCACACTTCTCTTATGCATTCTTTTTCCGATAGCAGTAAATATAATGCTCTGTATAAGTCTCAAATACAGGTACGAGTCATATCTTCTGCCAAGAATAGATGTATACGGCATAAGCAGGTGGCAGCTCATATTCAAGGAGCAGACGATCCTGTATTTTTCCGAGATATGCCATATCATTGCCGGAGCTCTGGTGTATGAGTCCTTTAATTCCGAGATGAAGAACAATAGCTGGATGCTCGTAGCAACATCGGGATACAGAAGGAAGATAGTCATAAGGAAATTTACAGCAGTTGCATTTGACCTGTTCGTACTGCTCGTAAGTGACTATGCAACACTCACAGCAGCAGGCATTATAACAGGAGTCAGCGACCCCTGGGAGCCGGGACTTTTTATAAAGGGATTCCTGATACAGTTTTTCTCTGTGTGTATGTATGCGTCCTTTTATATATTCCTTGTAGCGTTTACCAAAAAGCTCTCATTAGTACTGCCGGCATCTATAATATTTATGATGACCGACATAATGGTGTATTACGGCAAGGGCTTCAATTATAGGTTCAATTATTATGTGCCGTCGGTATATGTATCACACAATTCGCTTTCCACATGGACGGAGGCTGCGGTGATAGCTGTATTTTCAATTGCAGCGGCAGCAGTACTTCTATTCATATCCGGAAGGCTGCTGAGAAGGAACTGCGACATCCGGTCATAGGAGAATAGAATATGAAAATGATATATCCTGAGCTGATAAAGAACCGGTTTATCTCGCTTAGCATCATGCTGATGATAACTGCATCTGCAGCAGTATCGGGCATAGCGATAGGCTGTTCAAAGCTGGAAAAAAATATGGATAAGGTAGAGAAGGGACTGACCTATGTGACCCTGTGCCAGATATTTCTGCTGTTCCTGGTGCCAATGGGGATAATGCTGCTGAATATGCTTTTTACCTCTCGTGAGGAGAGCTGCGGCGGCTGGAGGATAGTAATGACGAGCGGCATCTCTTCGGGCAGCGTGCATTTTGCAAAGATAATCCTTATCTTTGCAGCAGTCCTCATTATGTTCATTCCGCTGACTATAGGCGGCATATATTTCATCAGAGACCTTGCACCGGGTCCTGTCACAGAGACAGTACTGCTTCCGCTTGCATCGGCATATATCTGTTTCCTGCCGATGTGTGTACTGATGTATTTTACGGCTATTCTTCTGAACGGCACACTTCCGGTCATATTCAGCGGACTTTTGTTTATCATATCCACGATATTTATTTCAAGCTCGGATATGGAAAAATATGACCCCTTGTGTTATCCGTATATATTGTCTATGAATAACGATAATGTACTGTACAGGATAGCAGCAGCGATAGGCGTATCAGTGCTTTTGTATGCAGCAGGTACTCTTATTGCACGCAAGCGTATAGCTGCATATATCTGAGCAGAGTATTGCAGGTAAATATGATGTAAAAACAGCCCTGACCGGAGGTATATCTGAGGACAGGGCTGTTTTGTATTTTCAGATGATGGAAGTGATATATTTTCTCCTCAGCGTAAACAGGAATGGTTTTATGTATACTTGACAATGGCCTGGGATGTATATTATAATATTATGTAAGCGGAAAAGTCTGATAATGAAAGGGGATGGATGATGTGTACGACTATTTGATCGTCGGCTCCGGCCTTTACGGAGCAGTTTTTGCCCATGAAGCGAAAAAAAACGGCAAGTCCGTTTTTGTTATCGACAAGCGCCCGAACATTGGGGGTAATGTGTACACGGAGAACGTTGAAGGCATCCATGTTCACAAATACGGTGCACACATCTTCCATACCAACCATACAGAGGTCTGGAACTACATCACGCAGTTTGCAGCATTCAACCGCTTCACCAATTCACCTGTTGCAAACTACAAAGGTGAGCTGTATTCGCTCCCGTTCAATATGTATACCTTTAACAAGATGTGGGGAGTCGTAACACCGGAGGAAGCGGCTGCAAAAATTGCAGAGCAGCGCAGGGAGATAACCGGCGAACCTAAGAACCTTGAAGAACAGGCGATCTCTTTGGTAGGACGTGACATCTATGAAAAGCTCATCAAGGGTTACACCGAAAAGCAGTGGGGACGTGACTGCAAGGAACTTCCTGCATTTATCATAAAGCGGCTGCCTGTGCGTCTGACCTTTGACAACAACTACTTCAACGCACTCTATCAGGGCATTCCCGTGGGCGGCTATACGCAGATGGTCGCCAATATGCTGGAAGGCATCGAGGTGCGTCTGAACACGGATTATTTTGAGCATAAGGAAGAACTGGATGCGATTGCAGAAAAGGTCATCTACACCGGTCCGATCGACGCATACTTTGATTTCAAGCTCGGCACCCTTGAATACCGCAGTGTACGTTTTGAGAACGAGCTTCTTGATATTCCGAACTTCCAGGGCAATGCTGCCGTGAACTACACAGACTGTGAGACACCGTGGACTCGTATCATTGAGCACAAGTGGTTTGAATTCGGCAAGGATGCACAGGGCAATGACCTGCCGAAGACTGTCATCAGCCGTGAGTTCAGCTCCGAGTGGAAACTTGGCGATGAACCCTATTATCCTGTTAATGACGAGAAAAACAGTGCGCTCTATGCAAAGTACAAGGCGCTGGCCGCAAATGAGAGCAAGGTCATCTTTGGCGGACGACTTGGCGAGTATAAGTATTATGACATGGATGCGGTCATTGCAGCGGCTTTGGAAATGTGTAAAAAAGAAATATCATAATGCTCCGAAATGCAGAAAGGCTCCGGCTATGTGAAACGATAGGTCTTACATAGTATGGGGCCTTTTTGAACGTCAACAATTTCTTCGCTTTAGCAGCGGAATGAGGCATTCTACGGAGCGTGGATTGACTGCCGACATCGCATCTGGTATAATGAGGTCATCGGCAGCAGGGGAGGTAAAAGATTAGGAGTGATAGTATGGATCATGTGAAAATCGGAAAGCTGATAAGACGGTTCAGAATAGAACATGGGCTTACTCAGAAGCAGCTTGCGGAGCGTATCAATGTCAGCGATAAAGCGGTATCGAAATGGGAGTGCGGAAACGGCTGCCCTGATCTTTCACTGCTCACAGCATTATCTGAGGTCTTTGAAACGGACATACAAGTTTTACTGCTTGGAGAAATTGAGAAAAAAGAAATGGAGAAGGGCAATATGAAAAAGCTGAGATTTTATGTTTGTAAGGATTGCGGCAACATTATAACTTCAACCAGCGAGGCTGCGGTCACTTGCTGCGGAAACAAGCTGATGCCTCTTGAAGCGAGAGCGGCCGAGGAAGATGAACAGCTCAGAGCTGAGGACATCGGAGGCGAATGGTATATAACCTCCAGTCACGAAATGACTAAAGAGCATTATATTTCGTTCGCAGCATATGTGAATGACAGCAGCGTGATGATGTTCAAGCAATATCCGGAATGGAGTGTGAATATCACTCTGCCGATGTACCGCACGGGCAGACTTGTGTGGTATTGCAGCAAATGCGGACTGCTGCATCAGAAACTGACTCCCCAAAAGCAGAAATAACATTGATGACAGACCTCCCAAAGTCAAAATGATTCTGGGAGGTCTGTCTTATTGAAGATGCTGTGGTTTAATTAGCGTAAAATACAACATTTTATCTTGAATCCTTAGTGATAATGTGATAAAATAAAGTCATGAGGAGGAGATGAAAATGAAAAAAATATTCACACTTCTGACCGCAGCAATTATAGCGGCCTCAACGGCAGCATCATGCGAAAAAAGAGAATATCTCCAAAGCGACCCTGATGTACTGACAAGCAGGCAGATAGAGATACTTGAGGAAAACAGTCTTCCTACGGATATGGATAAACTCAATGCAAGGCAGAGCGGAGGCATCAAGGCAATTGAGAGTGCATTTGTATACCTTGAAGAAAAGTATCCCGGAGTCGAGTTTGAATATATATCACATACGCAGGCAGGACTTATGAACACAGAGGATACAACATTTGTTCCTGTCGGGTTAGATAAGGAAGACGACAGGAACATAGTCACTGTGAATTATGACCGTGAGGGTAATTACAGTGATGATTATATGCTTGTTGCTGTAAGAGAAGAAACTGAGAAAACTATATCAAAATACTTAGAAAGCTATTTGGGTAAAGATAATTTTAAAGTTTTTGTACATCCAGTTCAGACAGATTTACAATATGGGGATGTTATTAATGAAGAAAACATAAAAGGAAATGTTCAATCAGTTGTTGATCTATTTGTATGTGATGACACCTGTTCAGAAGATAAATTGAATGAGTTTGCAAAATATTATAAAAACTATGCTGATATATATAAATGCAGATTTAGAACAGTAATAATTAATCAAGAAGATCTTGATAAATTAAATTATAGTAATCAAACAGATATATATGATGGCGATCATATTATTTATAGAGTTGATATTTGTTAATAATTGAGGAGTTTAATATTACGTTGCATATCTATATTGATAAGGAGATTTTAATATGATTTATTTCTCGGAAGAAGAACTGTGTATAATTGAGATGCTATAGATAACTATAGAAACTTTAACGCATAATCAAATAATACCCGGAAATACTAACCTCACAAAGTCAAAATGATTTTGGGAGGTTATTATTATGAAAGCCACTGGCATTGTAAGACGTATAGACGACCTCGGACGTGTGGTCATCCCTAAGGAGATAAGACGCACTATGCGTATCCGTGAGGGCGACCCGTCACTGACAGCATTGGACAGTTTATCACAGGCAGGTCTTGCATTCCGCAGTATTTCGGAGAGGATACGGGGTGCGTACGGCGAATAGAATGTATCACCGGTGTACATACATTACTTGTCAAAGCAGCGTGAATATGGTATAATGGATCCAGAGTATGCTAAATCTGAAAAGGAGTATAGTGCCTTATGAAATACGAACCGCTGCTGAAGCATCTGCTCGGCTATGATGATATTGTCGTTCAGGTGCATCACAATCCCGATGCCGACGCGATCGCTTCCGGATTTGCGCTTTGCCGCTATCTGGAAAGAAACGGAAAAAAGCCGCGCTTGTTTTATGCCGGAGAACGCGAGATCAGCAAGCCCAATATGCTCATTATGCTGAACAAGCTCGGCATTCAGGTCAGCCATATCGAAAATCTGAACGAAAACGGCGTTCTGCCTCAGCTTCTGATCACAGTTGACTGCTTTCACGGTGAGGGAAATGTCGGCAGCTTTGCGGCGGAAAACGTCATCGTCATCGACCACCACCGCATTCCGAAGGGAAAGACTCCACCGGAACATTCGGTAATCAAGGAGAATTACGGAAGCTGTGCGGCTGTCATCTATGAACTGTTCAAGGAGATTGGCTATGACATCAACGAGGAACAGAACGTTGCAACGGCACTCTATTATGGCTTGTATATGGATACGGTCGGACTTTCGGAGATCAGCGAGCCGATGGACCGTGAGCTTCGCGATACCGCAAACTATGACAAAGCGCTGATCCGTCTGCTTGTGAATACCAATCTGACAGAGGAGGAGCTCAGCATTATCGGCAAGGCTCTCAGTAATTGCAAATACTATCCGCATCCCGACAGTTCCGCAGTTTCTGATGATCCCTCTCTTCCGCACCAGCAGAGCGCCTATACCATTGCGGACAACTGCGACCCGAATCTCCTCGGCATCATCTCCGATACGCTGATACAGGTGGATATGGTTTCTGACTGCGTTGTCTGCTGTCCTTATCATACCGGGTACAAGATCTCTGTCCGCACCTGTACAGATTCTGTCAAGGCGCCTGATCTTGCCGCGTTTATTACCTATGGATACGGCGGAGGCGGCGGACATGATAACAAGGCAGGCGGCTGCATCGACTATCAGAGCTCGCTGCCGAAGGATATAATGGATTTTGTTGCCGACCGCATCCGCGATTTCTTTACAAAGCCTGATGTCATTTTCGCAGGCAGGGAGCATCCTGATTTTTCCGGTGCAGAACGCTTCCGGAAGAAGGAGACCGTTCTGGGCTATGTTCAAACAGCAGTGCTCTCGCCGGACGGAGAGGATATCCACATTCGTATGCTGGAGGGCGATATGACTGTGACGCCGGATCCGGATATCTATCTGATGATCGGTGTTATCGGAGAGGTTTATCCCATAACGCGTGAGAAATTCGAGAAAAAATATGTCGGCTGCGAGGAAATACCTGATGTTTCTGCATATTATTATCCGCCTTCCGCACGGATAGGTCAGAAAAAAACGGGCAGACAGCTCGTGGAGTATCTGCACGGGTGCAAGGCGTCCGGAAACAGCGAAATACTTGCCGTGAAGCTGAATAATTTTACCAAGCTCTATTCTCTCTGGGATCAGGAGCATTATATGTACGGCAACATCGGAGATTATCTGGCACATCCTGCAAATGAAGAAAACGATCTTTATATCATACGCGGAGATATCTTTGAACTGACATATGAAGTCTGCTGAGTGCAGTGATCGAGCGAAAATATTGCACTTCATAAGATTATTATTACTGTGATGTCAGTTATGCCTATATAATTAAATCATGAAAAGAATTGAAGCTAAGATAAAAAAGTTTGACTGTGCATACCTCAATAGATTACAAAACGATTAAAAATACAGAAAAGCCTTGACAAAGCATTGAAGGCAATGTATAATGACATCATATTCTGAGAAAGGCGGTGAGCTCAATGACCAGTTACAACAAATTCTTCCAGACAGCAAAACCAAATACTATTATCAATAAGCATGGAGCTTGCCCGATATGTTCAGCCATGTGCTGACATTTTGTACGCATTTTCAAGCACTCCTGCGGGAGTGCTTTTTTGTTTTATCGGGCGCTCGGAAAGGAACAGATATGATCGAATTAAGAGGAAAATACAACTCAGCAAAGGTCTTCACCGACATCATTGACGAGAGCGCAATATCGCAGATAATCGAGCTTTGCAGCCAGCCTATGAGCGTGGGAGCGTCTATCCGTATAATGCCTGATGTCCACGCCGGAGCAGGCTGCACTATCGGCACAACTATGACTATCACGGATAAGGTCGTGCCTAATCTTGTCGGCGTTGACATCGGCTGCGGAATGGAGACAGTCCGCCTCAAGGAAAGGCATATTGAACTGCAAAAGCTCGACAAGCTCATTTATGAGAAGATTCCCTCGGGCTTTGCTATCCGCGATAAGGCTCATCGTTACAACGACAGGATAGACCTGACAGAGCTTTTCTGCTATGAGCACATCAACCCCGTCCGTGCGGAGCGCAGCATAGGCACTCTCGGCGGCGGAAACCACTTCATTGAAGCTGACAAGGGCGAGGACGGAAGCATCTACATCGTTATCCACTCCGACTCGCGTCACCTCGGCGTTGAGACTGCAAAATACTATCAGGAGGAGGCATACAAGCGCCTCAACGGAAGCTCCAAGAAGGACATCGACGCAATAATAGAGCGTATGAAGTCTGAGGGCAGGGACAAGCAGATACAGTCCGAGATAACGAGGCTGAAAAACACTAAATTCACCGATGTTCCAAAGCACCTTGCGTACTGCGAGGGTGAGCTGTTTGAGCAGTATATCCACGATATGAAGATAGTTCAGCAGTTTGCGATGTTCAACCGTCAGGCGATGATGGACGAGATCATCAAGGGTATGCACCTCCACGTTGAGGAGCAGTTCACGACTATCCACAACTACATCGACAATGAGACTATGATACTCAGAAAGGGCGCTGTTTCGGCAAATGCCGGAGAAAAGCTGCTCATACCTATCAATATGCGTGACGGTAGCCTTATCTGCACAGACAAGGGAAATCCTGACTGGAACTGTTCAGCACCTCACGGTGCCGGCAGACTTATGTCACGTTCAGCTGCAAAGAAAACTTTCACAGTTTCCGAGTTCAAAAAGCAGATGAACGGTATCTATACTACGTCCGTAAATGCTGCAACTTTTGATGAGTGCCCTATGGCGTATAAGTCCATAGAGGACATAGTTGACAATATCGGCGATACGGTCGAGATAAACGAGGTCATCAAGCCCGTCTACAACTTCAAGGCAGGTGAGGAATGATGGATATAACTATCGTTGACGACAAGCTGAGAAATGCAGTTATATCCTACGCAGAAAACTGTTCGTGGCGTGCCGGAAAAGAGCTTGCACGGCTTATGCGCCGGAATGAGTTCAAGGACTGGGAGAAAGTGTTTGCAGTTTGCAAAAACGGCAGAATTGCCGGATTTTGCACTCTTACCGAGAAGGACGAGCTGTCGCCCGAGTATCCGTTTACTCCGTTCATCGGATTTGTTTTCGTTGACGAAGAACACAGAGGAAACAGGTCTCGGAAAAAATGATAAGAAAGGCAGTAGAATACGCAGGCTCGCTGGGATATGACAAGGTCTATCTTATATGAGCAGCGAAACCGGTCTGTATGAAAAATTCGAATTCAGATACATAGACGATATTGAAACGATTTACGGAGGTACAGAGCGGCTGTTCGGCATCAGTACGCACTATCGGGAGGGCGGCAATTAATGGAAAAATTCACATCTTTTGACAAGCTCAGCAAAAAGGAGCAGAAAAAGCTCAACGCTGAAAAGCGCCGCGACTGGAACGGGGTAAGTCCAGTAACACGAGTAGTTCCCGACAGCAAAAGAGCTTACAAGCGCAATCCAAAGCACCGCAGCCGCCTTCTCGCAGAATGAAAAACAGCCCTCTTATGAGGGCTGTATTATTAGTTTATGACCATTGGGCTATATAATTCTCAAATACCAGCGGACGTGGTTGCATTTTTTTCCGGATAATGGTATAATAGTGTAGTTAGAAGCATACAGAATTCGAAAACAAGAAATATCAGGAGATCTATCAATGAAAGGAATAATTCTCGCCGGAGGTTCCGGTACAAGACTTTACCCATTGACAATGGTCACATCGAAGCAGCTGCTTCCTGTGTACGACAAACCAATGATATTCTATCCTATGTCCACGCTGATGCTGGCAGGTATAAGAGATATACTTATAATATCCACGCCCACTGACCTCCCGAATTTTGAAAGGCTCCTTGGTGACGGTTCAGAGTACGGAATAAATCTCAAATACAAGGTCCAGCCCTCTCCGGACGGGCTCGCTCAGGCATTTATCCTGGGCAAGGAGTTCGTAGGTAACGATGCCTGTGCAATGGTGCTGGGAGATAATATTTTCTACGGCAATGGTTTCGGAAGTCTGCTCCGTGCAGCAGTAAAGGATGCAGAAGATAACAAAAGGGCAACAATTTTTGGCTATTACGTCCCTGACCCGGAACGCTTCGGTGTAGTTGAATTCAACGACAATGGGCAGGCGATTTCAATTGAAGAAAAGCCTGTACAGCCGAAGAGCAGCTATGCGGTCACAGGACTTTATTTCTATCCGTCAGGAGTTGCAGAAAGAGCAGAAAAGGTCAAGCCCTCTGCCCGTGGAGAGCTGGAGATAACTACTCTAAATGAGATGTACCTTGATGAGTCACTCCTCGATGTCCAGCTTCTCGGACGTGGCTTTGCATGGCTCGACACAGGCACAATGGACAGCCTTGCCGAGGCAACAAACTTCGTTCAGATGATACAAAATCGGCAGGGAATCGAAATTTCCGCTCCGGAGGAGATAGCCTTCATCAACGGCTGGATAGACCGTAACGGTCTGATGAAGTCCGCAGAAAAATACGGAAAGTCTCCTTACGGCGCACATCTGAAAAAAGTGGCCGAGGGCAGGATAAAGTACTAAGGAGTGCGTAAAATGAGCAATTTTACATTTAACGAGACCAGGATAAAAGGTGTTTACATAATCGACGTAAAGACATATGGTGACAACCGAGGTTATTTCATGGAGACCTATAAGGAATCCGACTTTAAGGAAGCAGGTCTGGACTATAACTTTGTTCAGGACAACCAGTCAAGTTCAAGAAAGGGAGTTCTCCGTGGGCTTCATTTCCAGAAAACACATCCTCAGGCTAAGCTGGTTCGTGTGCTCAAAGGTGAAGTCTTTGACGTTGCAGTTGACCTTCGCAAGAACAGTCCCACATACGGACAGTGGGTCGGCGTCATCCTCTCTGAAGAGAACAAGCGCCAGTTCATGATACCACGTGGATTCGCTCACGGATTCGTTGTAATGAGCGACTATGCGGAGTTTGCCTACAAGTGTGATGACCTTTATCACCCGGAAGATGAGGGCGGTATCATGTGGAATGACCCTGCTATCGGCATTGAATGGCCAGAGGTCGGAGAGCTGATTCTCAGTGAAAAAGACAAGGTGCACCCTTCACTTGCTGATTTAAAAACAGAGTTCTGAGGAGGAACAAAATGACTATATTCGTAACCGGCGGAGCCGGATTTATTGGTTCAAATTTCGTATTCCATATGCTTGACACATATCCGGACTACCGCATAGTTTGCCTGGACAAGCTGACCTATGCAGGCAACCTGTCCACACTTGCGCCTGTAATGGAGAACCCCAATTTCCGTTTCGTGAAGATAGACATCTGTGACAGAGAGGCTATCTACAAGCTGTTTGAGGAGGAGAAGCCTGACATCGTTGTAAACTTTGCGGCTGAGTCCCACGTTGACCGTTCTATCGAAAACCCGGAGATATTCCTCCAGACCAATATCCTTGGCACACAGGTGCTCATGGACGCTTGCCGCAAGTATGGTATCCAGCGTTATCATCAGGTTTCCACGGACGAGGTCTACGGAGACCTTCCCCTGGACAGACCTGACCTTTTCTTCACTGAGGAAACTCCCATTCACACAAGCAGTCCGTATTCAAGCTCAAAGGCTGGCGCAGACCTCCTTGTTATGGCGTATCACAGAACTTACGGCCTGCCTGTGACAATATCAAGATGTTCAAACAACTACGGACCCTATCACTTCCCTGAGAAGCTGATACCTCTTATGATAGCCAACGCACTGGCAGACAAGCCTCTTCCGGTTTACGGTGAGGGACTTAACGTCCGTGACTGGCTCTATGTTGAGGACCACTGCCGTGCTATCGACCTTATCATCCACAAGGGCAAGGTCGGCGAAGTCTACAACGTTGGCGGACATAATGAGATGAAGAACATCGACATCGTAAAGCTCATATGCAAGGAGCTTGGCAAACCTGAGAGCCTTATCACTCACGTTGAGGACAGAAAGGGTCACGATATGCGTTATGCTATCGACCCCACAAAGATACATAATGAACTTGGCTGGCTGCCTGAGACAAAGTTCCAGGACGGCATCAAAAAGACAATAAAGTGGTATCTGGAGAACCGTGAGTGGTGGGAGACTATCATTTCCGGCGAGTACCAGAATTACTACGAAAAGATGTACGGAAACAGAGGTACAGTCTGATGAAAGCGTTTGTAACAGGTGTAGGCGGACAGCTCGGCCACGACGTAATGGACGAGCTCGCAAAGCGTGGATACGAGGCAGTCGGCTCCGATATTCTGGAGTCAGTACCGACAGAATATCCCTATGTACAGCTTGATATAACAAATACAGAAGCAGTTGAAAAGACAATATCCGAAATCAGACCGGATGTTGTTGTACACTGTGCTGCGTGGACGGCAGTCGATGCTGCTGAGGACGAGGAGAACAAGCCCAAGGTGAAGGCAATAAACGTTGACGGTACACAGAATATCGCCAATGTCTGCAAAAAGATGGACTGCAAGATGATATATATTTCCACTGACTACGTTTTTGACGGTCAGGGAACTGAGCCGTGGCAGCCGGACTGCAAGGATTATGCTCCACAGAATGTCTACGGACAGACCAAGCTGGACGGTGAGCTTGCAGTTGCCAATACACTGGATAAGTACTTCATCGTGCGTATCGCATGGGTATTCGGAGTGAACGGCAAGAATTTCATCAAGACTATGATAAACGTTGGTAAGACTCACGACGAAGTTCGTGTAGTATGTGACCAGATAGGTACTCCGACTTATACACTTGACCTTTCAAGACTGCTGGTGGATATGGCTGAAACTGAAAAGTACGGCTACTATCACGCTACAAACGAGGGTGGCTATATCTCATGGTATGACTTC
>CACWPR010000003.1 GCA_902762855.1 Ruminococcus flavefaciens | reverse complement strand
CGCCCTTATAGGTGAAGTAGTCATCATAGGGGTAGTCCCACTGGAATGAGACATTGGCATCTTTCATTGCCTCGGAGATACGTGCAGGCCACTGCTCGTCGAGAGGGTAGTAGCAGTACATCAGGCTGATGCTCCTGTGAGGTCGTCCGAGCTTGCTGAGGATGTAGTCCTGGTCAACATATTCTCCACGCTCGCTGCCGTCGCCTAAATCGACAGCGCACATGGCCTTGCCCAGTTTGATCTTGTAGATTTCCATAGAATGTGTCCTTTCATTTATTTGCGGATGCATATATTACAATTATAGTATTTTTTTGCCTATATGTCAACAATTTGTTAGTTGTATTTCTCCCAGTTCACCTCCGCAGAGTCAGCGATGTCGAGCCTGGCATAGAGGTAGTATGTGGGGAGGCGGCCGCAGTAGGGGAAAGACATCTCCCCGATACAGCGGTACATAGGGAATTCCTCCTTCTGCATAGAGTAGCTTCGAGTGATTATGAAGTCAGGCTTTCCGGAATCTGCGTATTCCTTCTGACCTTTTATCATATCCTCCAGACCTGTGTTATTGCAGCAGAAATAGGGCTGGTCAGGCTGGGAGTCAGCGGCAAGATAGAATCCGCCGTCCAGGAAGCCGTAGTTGAGTATTTTTCCGTCGCTGGTGCTGTTTATGACCTGAGCAAAGCGGTACTGAGGCATATCCTCCCGGCTGTACTTCATCAGGTAAACGTTTGGACTTGCAAGAAAACATCCGGCAAGGCAAACCGCCAGCAGAGGCAGCGCCCACAGGTTTCCGGGAGGCTTTACACGGGGAAAACGCTTCTTTATCAGTGCGGTCAGTGAGCCAAGTCCGGCAGGGACGTATGCTGCAAGTATCAGGGGGTAGTACTGGTAGCTCAGATGACCGCCGAAGGTCATGACAAAGGCAGTGACCATAGATGCAAGCAGATAGCTGCCTGTGAGAAATTCCCGGCGGATAATGAAAGCGGCAGTTCCAAGGTAAATAGCCGAAAGTCCCACAGGCATAAAAACGATGAAGAAGGTCCAGCCGTCTATGAGGTTACTGCCAAGTCCGGTGCTTCCGCCGCCGTAGATAAAGAGGTTGTCATGGAAGTAGACCCGGAACAGGTCAGGAAGAGCTCCGCAGAGGGCGAAGTAAGCGAGAATTGGAAGAGTCACTGCAAGGGCTCCTGCCGCTGCCCATAAAGCCATTCTCAGAAGTTCAGGAGGACGGCCGGTACGTATGGAAAAAAAGGCGAAAAACAAGGCTATACCTATCCACGGCCCAAGCAGACTAAACTTAATCCAGAGGACTGCTCCGGCAGCAGCTCCGGCTAAAAGGGACTCTCTTGAAGTGAGAGTGCGCTTTTCAAGGACAGCCTCAAGTCCGGCAAGGACGGTGCTGAGTATAAGCGGAAGGCAGAGCTCCTCGGCACTGTCACCGTGAGAGAAAGCTCCGGAGCTGTAGACTGCAAAGGCAGTAACAGGTACGGCCCACAAATGATGTCTGCCTGCAAGACGGCTGACAGTCCGGTAGGCAAGGAGAAGAGTCCAGGCACAGGCAGCAGTCTCGATGAGGAATACTCCGAAAAAGCTGTTCCAGGATATAAAGGACGCAGCCATGTGGAGAATGTACAGAAGAGGCCCCTTGTGCTCAAAGAGGTCCCGGTATGGCATTTTTCCCTTTAGCATAGCCCTTCCGACTGTCATATAGCAGTTGGCATCCAGCCAGTCGTTGGTGGGGTAAAGGGGAGATGATTTGGTGCAGATGAGCATTGTGCCCACTGCTGAAAGCAGTATAAAGATGAGCTCCGGCAGGCGGAGAGAGAGTTTCTTTTGTGTCATATCAAGCTCCGTTATAGGGTCTGTAGTTTACATATATGATACCATATCCGGAAAAAAATTGCAATCCGGCGAAAAAAATTCTTTACATTAAAGGAGCATTGTGATATAATATTTTATGAAAAATTATTCAGGAGGAATGTCAAATGAGCAAAATCAGAATCGGTATAGCCGGCTATGGCAACCTTGGCAGAGGCGTCGAGCTCGCTATCAGACAGAACGATGATATGGAACTGGCCGGTATCTTCACCCGCCGTGACCCTTCAACTGTAAAGCCCCTGACAGAGGGTGCAAAGGTATACAGCATGGACCAGGTGAAGGAGATGCAGGATGCAGTTGACGTTATGATAATCTGCGGAGGCAGTGCAACTGATCTTCCAAAGCAGACACCCGAAATGGCAAAGTATTTCAACGTTATCGACAGCTTTGATACTCACGCACGTATCCCTGAGCACTTCGCAAACGTTGACAAGTCAGCTAAGGAGACTGGCCACCTGGCATTCATCTCCCTCGGCTGGGACCCCGGCCTGTTTTCACTGAACAGACTCTATGCTGAGTCTATCCTCCCCAACGGCAAGAGCTACACATTCTGGGGCAAGGGCGTGAGCCAGGGACATTCTGACGCTATCCGCAGAGTTGAGGGCGTTAAGAGAGGCATCCAGTATACAGTTCCGATTGAGTCTGCAATGGAGGCGGTACGCTCCGGAAGCCAGCCTGAGCTCACTACACGTCAGAAGCACCTGAGAGAGTGCTGGGTAGTTCCTGAGGAGGGCGCTGATCTCGCTAAGATAGAGAACGAAATCAAGACAATGAAGAACTACTTCGATGAGTACGATACCACTGTAAACTTCATTACTGAGGAAGAGTTTGATGCTGTTCATAACAAGATGCCTCACGGCGGTTTCGTTATGAGAAGCGGACTCACAGGTGACGGTGAAAAGACTCATCAGATGATAGAGTACTCCCTCAAGCTGGAGTCCAATCCTGAGTTCACTGCAAGCGTTCTCATCTGCTACGCAAGAGCGCTCAGCCGTCTGAAGGCTGAGGGTGCAGTTGGATGCAAGACTGCCTTCGACATCGCACCTGCATACCTTTCCAAGCTCTCCGGCGAAGAGCTGAGAGCCTCGATGCTCTGATAATTTAAGTAAAAGAGCTCCTGTAGAAATGACTCTACGGGAGCTTTTGGTTTGTAAACTGTTTGTGGATTTATCCTGCAAAAATCACCGTATATCTGTAACTCTCCTGACAGTAGAGCCGTAGATACGGCGGTAGACCAACTGTAGAGTGGGTCTTTGGAGGGGCGGTTGACTGTGCCGTGCAAATGGGATATACTTAAATTATAGAAGCATCATCCGCCAGACTTCCTTATTCGGGACCACAGGAAAATGATGGCCTGTCCCGGCAGTCCGAGGAGGAATACGAGAGGAGCGTTTGCTCCGGCAATGAGTATGGTGATGTAAAGAGCAAACAGACTTCCCCACATCAGGAACGATATTATCAAGAAATTCCTGTGAACGCTGAACCAGATAGAATTCAGTACCAGCCATACCACTATTGACAATGGAATGGCGTAGACAAGAGCAAGCCAGTGGACACATGAACTGCCGTCCAGAGCATTGATGATGACAAACGCTATGCAGCCAATGAGCCAAACCAGAAGTATGCTCATACCTGTTATGAAACCACGATTCCTTCGGGAAATGTTCTGAGCGGAGTCATTAGTCTGAGCCGTTTCTGCGGGCTGGGATTTGTGGTCAGCAGTGATGAGGTAGTCCACGGTCACTCCGAAACAGTCGGCAATAGCCTTCAGTACGGTGATGTCCGGCAGTGACTCCCGACGCTCCCACTTTGAGACCGCCTTGTCGGTATAGTTGAGTTTTTCAGCAAGTCCGGCCTGGGTCATACCGTGGGACTTCCGGAGCTGAGTTATATTTTCTGCGATGACAGCCTTGATGTCGTTCAAGTTATCGCCTTCTTTCGGTGATTATTATATAATTATAACATACTTCCGGGGAGAAATCAACCATAAATCCCGGATAACCACAGCAATTTCTGCACAGGAAAGGAGTACTATTATGAGCAATTTTACACTGTACACAGACTCAGCTTGCGACCTTACACCGGAGCTTATGGAAGAGATAGGTGTCAAGTGCATAAGCATGACATTTACCTTTGATGGCGAGGAAAAAGTCTATAAGGATAACGAAATGCCCCTTGAAAACTTCTATCGTCTGATGCGTGGAGGTACCGTTGTACGGACTGCTGCTATAAATACAGAGGAGTTCAAGGAAGCCTTTGAGCCGGAGCTTGAAGCCGGACGGGACGTACTTTATCTTGGCTTTTCATCCGGACTCAGCACAACATTTAACTGTTCAAAAATTGCTGCTGAGGAGCTTATGGAAAAGTACCCGGACAGAACAGTCAGGGTAGTGGACTCACTTTCAGCCTCCGGCGGTTTCGGACTGCTGGTCTACCTGACTGCATTGCAGAAGAACAATGGCGCCGACCTTTCTCAGACCGCTCAGTATGCCATTGATAAGATCCAGAATATCTGCCATTGGTTCACAGTTGATGACCTTGCGTACCTTAAACGAGGCGGAAGGATAAGCCCTACAGTTGCCTTTGTAGGCGGACTTCTGGGTATAAAGCCAGTGCTTCACACTGACACAGAAGGGCACCTTGTCAACGTTTCAAAGGCTCGTGGCCGCAAGGCATCGGTGACAGCTCTTGCTGAACGCTATACTGAGACAGCTCTGCATCCCTCTGAGGGACCGGTATTCATCTGTCATGCAGACTGTTATGAGGATGCAAAGGAGCTTGCTGAAATTTTCAGGAAACGTCACAAATTAAAGAATGTAAAGATAATGAACATCGGCTCAGTTATCGGGGCACACTCTGGTCCCGGCACCCTGGCCCTGTTCTTTGACGGAAAAGAGAGATAAAATAAAGCCTCACCCGGTGGTTTCCGGGCGAGGCATTTTTTATTCACTGAATACAGTGTCTTCTATCTCTTCAAGGTTAGCGTCGAAGTCAACGTCAAGGACTGACTGATATGTCCCGTCGTCAAAATAAACGTCCTTTCCTTCATATGTTCCGTTTACAGGTATCTGTAAATTTTCTGTGTCATATTTCAGCATGAATGGGAATCTCAGGGAGAGTGCGTACAGCTTCTTGCTTGTCATGTTTGTAGTCATTTGCGGAAGTGCCGATTTTGAGACGTTTTTCAGGAATGAAGGCCCGTGTTTAGCGGCTTTTTTCATTACCTCCGTTATGACACGGCGCTGTCTGGATGTTCTCTCAAAGTCGCTGTTGCCTACGTATCTGATACGTGAATAGCAAAGAGCCTGCTTTCCGCTGAGGTGTACCTCGCCGCCGTGCTCAACGAAGTCCGCATTCGGAACATCTCCCATTATCTCGTTGACTTCGTTGAGAAGGATAACGTTTATCTCGTTGGCTTCCTCGTCGGTTATTTCAATGTCGATTCCACCTACAGCATCAATAACAGCGGCAAAGGTCATGAAGTTTATAGAGACATAGTTGTCTATCTTCACACAGAAATTGTTCTCGATAGTGTCCATAAGGAGCTCCGGACCTCCGTAGGAGTATGCCCAGTTGAGCTTTCCCCAGCCGTAGCCTGGAATATCCACGTAGCTGTCACGCATAAATGAGGTCAGCCATGTGGTCTTGGTTTTTTTGTTGAAGGACACGAGTATCATCGAGTCTGACCTTCCTCTGTCATCGTCGGACCTTCCGTCAGTTCCGATGATGAGGACGCTGGTCACATAGGACTCGCTTATAGCGTCGGGATTTCTTGTTCTATCGCCGTCAGGGACGTAGTTTATTTTTTTGATGATGCTCAGTGAAGTGCATGAGTAGACTCCGAAGAGCACCAGGAATAAGCAGAGCAGGGTAAGGAGTATCCGCCGGAGGATCCTTAATGCCAATGGAATATGGTGCTTCCTTTTTTTATGGGACTTAGGTGCAGGTCTGCGCTGTCTTACCGGCCTTTGCTGTGGAGGCGGAGGCGGTGCTGGAGCGGTATATGCCGGCTGTTCCGGCTGTGAATAGTATTGCTGCTGACCGTAAAACTGCTGCTGATTTTGCTGGTAGTACTGCTGATTGGGGTCGTAGTATTGCTGCTGTTCCTGGCCATAATACTGCTGATTTGGGTCATAGTACTGCTGCTGAGGCTGTTCATGCTGGCCGTAGTACTGACCGCTGTACTCCTGAGCACTCTGACGGTACTGGTCTGAGTCGTTAGGGATGTACATGGTGCTTTCGTTATCGGTGTTTTTGTAATCGTTCTGTCTGTGGTCCCTTCTGTATTTATCGGGCATGGCTTTTCCTTCCCGGACTTGTTGAGTCCTTATTGACTAAAGACCTGCATCTCAGCTGCAGGGCGAAGATACAGGTCCGGAGTCACGGTTTTTTGATGCTTACTGCTATGTAGGTCAGGAACGCACAAGCCAGGTTGTAGATGACCAGTGAAGTTGCTGACATATAGACGTAGTTTTCCTCGAAGGCCTTGGAGAGTATCATGAGCATACCCAGTCCGAAACCGAGGATTATGAAAACTGTCTGGAGGATGAGTCCGACGATAGCGGAATTGTGTACTGACTTTGTGCCGAGAATGAGCTGAGCCAGCGAAGAAAAGCGTCCGGTAGTTGCCATGGAAGCGCTGAGCCGGATGGCTTTTTTGTTTTCCTCGTCAAAGTCCTCATGGAGCCTCTTGGGGAGTATCCTCAGCATTTCCTCCGGGATGCCGAAGAGCTCGTTCATTCGTTTTGCAGAAATACAAGGGTCAACGCTTTTGAGGATGACACATATCTTGTTCTTACAGAGTTTTTTTGCCCATCTCTTGACCTGACGGTCAATGACAAGCTCCACGATGAACATAGCGGCTAAATTTCCGGAGATAGAAAGGTACATTACCTCCTGACCGTCAGACAGGAACTCTGCCTCTTTTGTTTTTGTGGGGACGCCTTCGATATTGTGGCTTGTCATGAGCTCACGGTTGCCGAAGAGCACACGCTTGTTGTTTATCCAGCCGCACATACCCATTGACTCCTCCAGTGAGTAGTTTTCTATGGGGTAGAGATAATCCTCACGGCCGTCAGTGACGTCCTTGAAGAGCTGACGCATGATGCTGCCGGCATGGGTAGTGAGACTTGCTGCCTCCAGCAGAGCCTCGTCTATCTTGGTGTTTGAGAATACCTTGATACCCGCCAGCTTTACCTTTCCGTCTGGGAAGAAGGAGTCTGCGCTGACCAGAACAGAGTTTGTATCATAGAAGTCGTCAACGCTCTGATAGCCAAGCATAATGCCCTTATTTTCAAATGCACTTGCAGCGGCTTTTTCCAGGGGGATGTTGACTACGAAGGGCATTGCTGCACAGGATGCTGCACAGATGAGCATACTGAAAATAGAGAATCCGAACGCTGCGGACTCCAGGTTCAGGAGGGAGCCCTTGGATGCAAAGGTAAGGAATATTGCTACTGCTATTGATGCAAGGAAGCATATTGGAGCGGCCTTGCGGCAGTAGCTGTCCGCCATGTCGGAGGAGTATGTGTAGCGAAGGAAGTCAGTAAGGAAATCCGTTCTTCGTGTAGAAGCCAGAATGGGAAAGTCACCGAGTGTTCCTCTGGTAAGTCTTTCTGCACGTTCCTCGTCAGTGACGTAAACAACACCGTGGCGGTCGAAGTTTTTCGAGACGAATTTGAAATTTCTTGCTGCACGTCGGATAATGAGCAGCTTGCCTATAGCATTGATGAGCAGTGCTATGATGCCTACAGGCATATATATCTGGACCTTGTTGTCCGCCACCATATCCGGCCGCATAAAGGCTGCTGCAACAGCTATCAGGCAGGATAGAGCGGTCAGAGCTGTCATAGAGTCCGTGTCGGCACGGAGAGTCAGCAGCTTTTTGATGCCCTTGGAAATTACCGCCGAGGATGAAAGAACTGAAACAGCTCCCAGCAGCAGGTGGGTGGTGATATAAGGCCTTGTGTTGGACTTTTCAAGTATTCCGATGAGCGGCAGTCCGAACTGGTTTGCAACTGTTATGAAAATGCTGAGGAAAGCAGTCATCATAAGGATGAACACCCGAACATTTATGGTGCTTCTCAGCTCAAAAATGTCACGGCCAACGTCCTCGACATCACCGTAGTAGTTGAAGTCCACGATGCGTTTGGTACGCTTTTTCCGGGCTTTTGCGGAGAGGTACTCATCCTGTTCCTGGGTGATATGTACATCCAGTGTACCTGCATCCACCTCCGGCCTTTCGCTGAGATTTATGCTTGTCTTTTCAGCTCTGGGTGCAGGTTCTACAGGCCTTGCAGCCTCGACTGCATCAGGGGAAGGAACGATGTCGGTTATCTGCTTGCGTCCCTCCGGTGAGACGAGCTCCGCCTCCATCTGGGCACGGGTCCGCTGTTTTTTTCGCTTGAATGAAGGGGGAGCATAGACGTACTCGCCTTCGGGACTCTCCCTGTCATATGTATAATTGTTTTTCTTCTTGCGCCTTTTCTTCTTGTTATTTTTCAGAGTCTCCAGCTCACGGGCCCTTGTGGAGTTGCTCATCCTGCGTATTTTCGGAGCAGCGTCGGGGTCCATGCGTGTGGGCGGAGTAGTGCCTGCGAGTTCCGGCTCCTGTTTTTTGGGCAGGACTGTCTTTATTTCGCCTACGTTGTTCTTGTCTACCACGGATATGCGGTGACGGGAGAGGTCCGCAGGCTTATACTCGTCGGCAGGCTGAGGTTTCCTCAGTGCATCGTCAAAAAGTGACGACTTTTCATGGGAGACCGTAGGTCTTTGAGGCGCTTCTTTCTCCTCTGTTTTAACGGGAGCGTCAACAGTGGAATTAAGTATTTTCTGAGCATCAACACGGCCTACACTTGTCTTGGGTTCCTGATTTTCGGGAGAATACTGAGCCAGTATCTCATCAAGTGACATTTTCTGATGGGGCATGGCATTCTCCTTTACTTAGCACTGCGCTGTCTGAGCACTTCATACATGAAGATACCGGCAGCAACCGAGGCATTAAGGGAGTTTATCTTACCCAGCATGGGGAGTTTTATCATAAAGTCGCACTTCTTCTGTATCAGCTTGCTGATGCCGAATCCCTCAGAGCCTATAACGAGAGCGCAGCTTCCGGTGAAGTCAGTGCGGGTATATTCCTCTCCGGAGGCATCAGTGCCGTATATCCAAACACCATTCTCCTTGAGTTGGTCGATGCAGGAGGCGAGGTTGGAGACTCTTGCAACGGGCACATAGCTTGCAGCTCCAGCAGAGGTCTTGAAGACAGTAGCGTTGAGAGATGCACTTCTGCGCTTGGGGATGATAACACCGTCAGCACCGGAGGTCTCAGCGGTACGTATGATAGCGCCGAGATTGTGGGGGTCCTCTATCTCATCGCAGATGATAATGAAAGGCTTTGTTCCCTTTTCACGGGAAACAGCGAGGATGTCCTCCACGGAGACGTACTTTCCGCAGGCACCGACAGCAACGACTCCCTGGTGAGATGCACCGCCGGAGAGCTGAGAGAGTTTCTTTTCCTGGGCGTCCTTGACCACGACACCTGAGTCCTTGGCCAGCTTGCGGATAAGGTTCAGACTGCCGCCGGAGCCGCAGATATATATAGTATCGAGTTCAGTCCCTGATTTAAGGGCCTCGATGACCGGGTTCCTGCCGCAAATAACGTCCTCAGCAGGAAGGTTCACATTATTTTCTTTTTCCATTTGTTTTTATGTAGAGGGCAAGTACCCTCCGCTCCTTTTGTTCTTATTGTTGGTCCTTTGCTATTTATATCGGACATCTTTTATTATAACATTGTTAGCTGAAAATTACAAGTAGTTTTTAGAGGAATGTTTAGGCCAGAATTTGTGCAATTTCTGGAAATGTTAAAATTATTCCCCGATATTGATAACTGAGAATTCAGGTCTGTTAAAAATTCTGGGAATGAATATCATTCTTGCAGGCTTTGCAAGTCCCTTGCTGATAACGTGGACTGTGTCGCCGTAGTGGTACATCCCGCAGGTATACTCCGGGAAGAGTCCCTGGTCGGGGGCATAGAGTCCCTGGTCAAGGACCTTTGGTATTCTCCACTGACCGCCGTGAGCGTGTCCGGAGAGGATAAGGTCGAATTTAACATTTCCGGTGTCGAGGTAGTGGTCTATCTGCTCCGGCTGGTGGGCAATGAGTATATTGTAGCAGGAGTCATCAAGAGTACCGCTGATATGGTCGAGGCCGGCGTTGTAGAAAGCGTCGAGAATGCCGTATATCCGTATTTTCTGTCCTCTGATGCTAACGTCCTCATAGTCTCCGAGGACGAAATTGACCTTGGAATCCTTCACCCAGTCATAGAAGTCATTCTTGTCGTCACGCATTTCCTCGTGATTTCCGGGAGTGTAGTAGCAGGGGTAGCGGTCTGCGGTCCATTCCATTATCCTCTTTGCGTATTTCTGACCTCCCCAGCCGTCCAGGACGTCTCCTCCGAAAATGACTATATCCGGTTCAGCACTGTCTATTTCGTCCATAAGCTGAGACTGGTCAGTGCCGCCATAAAAGCAGTTGTGCAGGTCGGATATGAACACTATCTTCAGACCCTTCGGCAGTTTTTTGCTGTGAATGTCATACTTCACAGTCTGCATGAGAAAACCCCATATAAAAAGGCCGATAGTTATGAGCAAACATATTAGCATGATGATTATTTTCTTTTTGCGCTTTGACATTATGTCCTCCTGAGTGAACTGTGGAAGATGACGTATCGTTATAATACAATTATACCGCATGGCCAGTGGGATTTCAATAGGATATGGTGTAGTTTTGCAAAAAATTTGCATTCAAAAAAAGCAAAGACCGCAGGTCATCTGCGGTCGTAATTATAATGATATTGCGTAAATATGAGAAGATAAAAGCTGGTAGGACAGCTAAATGACGCTGTACTTGAACTATAGCTTTATTTGGTTCCTTTCAGAGTGTACCCCTCATTGTAATCGTCGAGGAAATGGTGGCGTTTTTCGCCGTCATGATAGGATATGAGCGTCCGCAGATTTACGTTTTCGGCGCTGCGGAAAATATTCATATCGACTGCCGGGTCTGCTGCACGGAGCTGTCGGAGCAGCAGCTTTACAGTCTGACGCTTTGAGCCGGACTCCTCATCGGGACGACCCTCCGTCATACGGCAGGCACACCTGATAAAGCTCAGGGAATTTCGTTCTGCCCAGGCGATGACACTGTCCTCACGGACGAGATACAGCGGCCTTATGACCTCAACCGGGTAATTTTCACTGTGGAGCTTGGGCATCATAGTCTGCATCTGTGAGCCGTAGAGCATACCCATGAGGATAGTCTCGATAACATCGTCAAAGTGATGTCCCAGAGCTATCTTATTGCATCCCAGGTCCTGAGCCTTCTGGTAGAGCCAGCCTCTTCTCAGTCTTGCACAGAGGAAACAAGGATTGTGTGCAGACTCCTCTGCTGACTGGAATATTCTTGTGCTCCAGAACTGTGCAGGTATTCCGAGGGTACGGGCATTTTCCTCTATTTTCTGCCGATTTTCCGGACTGTATCCAGGGTCCATTACAATATATTCCGCCTGAAAATCCGGCTTTCCGAAGCTCTGGAGCCGCTGTATGCACTTGGCAAGCAGCATGGAGTCCTTTCCGCCGGAAATACAGACGGCTATGCGGTCGCCGGGACTTATGAGCTTATAGTCCCGGACAGCCTGATTGAACTTTTTCCAGATAGACTTGTTGAATTCTCCGGCTATGGAAGCACCGTACTGGTCATGAATAGTGCTGAGGTCACACATTGAATCTGAACAGAACTATATCTCCGTCCTGCATAACGTACTCCTTGCCTTCAAGCCGTACCAGACCCTTTTCCTTGGCAGCAGCCATTGAGCCGCAGTCCATAAGGTCAGAGAAGGAGATGACCTCTGCTCTTATGAAGCCTTTTTCAAAGTCGGTGTGTATCTTTCCGGCAGCCTGAGGAGCCTTGGTGCCACGGGTGATGGTCCATGCACGGACTTCCTGCTTACCGGCAGTGAGGTAGGAGATGAGCCCCAGAAGTGAGTATCCCTCCTTGATGATGCGGTTGAGTCCTGACACTTCGAGTCCAAGCTCGCTGAGGAACATTGACTTGTCTTCGTCGGACATATCGGATATTTCGGCCTCTATCTGAGCGCATATCGGCAGAACAGCGGAGTGCTCCTCTGCTGCAAGAGCGCAGACAGCCTTGTAGTTTTCGTTTGTGTCGATATTGTTGGTGAAGTCTTCCTCACTGAGGTTAGCGGCATAGATGACCGGCTTTGCGGACAGCAGGGGAGTTGACTTTATGAGCTCACGCTCTTCGTCAGTGAAATCGAATCCTCTTGCAGACTTTCCGTTTTCCAGGTGGGACTTCAGTCTTTCAAGGAAATCTATCTCAGCCAGGTACTTCTTATCGCCCTTGACTGCCTTCTTTGCTCTGTCGATACGTCTGTCAACCATTTCGATGTCGGAGAAGATGAGTTCCAGATTGATAGTCTCTATATCACGGAGGGGGTTGATACTGCCGTCAACGTGGATGATATTGGGGTCCTCAAAGCAGCGTACTACGTGGACGATAGCGTCCACTTCACGTATATCTGCAAGGAACTTGTTTCCCAGGCCTTCGCCCTTGGATGCACCCTTTACCAGACCTGCAATGTCCACAAATTCAAGGGTAGCGGGGGTGAATTTGTCGGGCTCATACATTTCAGCCAGCTTATCCAGTCTCTCATCGGGGACGGATACTATACCAACATTCTTTTCGATAGTACAGAACGGATAGTTTGCGGATTCAGCCCCTGCGTTAGTGAGTGCGTTGAAGAGTGTGCTTTTGCCCACGTTGGGCAGACCTACCATACCGAGTTTCATAATTGTTTTTCAAGACCTTTCTGAGTGATGATTTTATCTGCCGGAGTTACCGGCAAAGGTTTCAGACCTCGCCGTGGTCAATGCGTTTATTGTTGACGAGGGAATTGACAGTTGAGTTCTGTATCTGAATGTCTCCGCCTGCTGAGCCGATGTCCTTGGGGTCAGCGGCAAGGAGCTTCATGGTGATAGCGGAGTCTATGACGGCTACGCTGCCTGATCCGGTGGAGTCGCCTATACCGGTGACTTCGTTGCCCTCCGAGTCGATGATTATCTCGGCATTCTTTATCTTCGTATTCACCGAGCCGCCCATAGCACCGATACAGGAGTGCTTAGCGGACCTCATCTTCATATTTATCTTTCCGCCCTTTATGAGAACGCTGCCTTCGCCTTCTTCAAGGACTCCGATGCCTACAGCCTGAGCGCCGGTACAGCTCATACTGATAAGAGCAGCGGAAGAGGAAACTGATGCGATGCCCTTGCAGCTTCCGATGCCGGTTACCTTGATACCTGAGATAGTGATGTCGAGTTGACAATTCTCGGAAATATCAATATTTGCATCACCGTTATAGCTTCCTATAGCAAGGCCGTTGTGGGAGTACATATATATCTTTATCTTTCCGGAGATGAGGTTTATCTCTGAGTCGTCGTCATTATAGCCGCCTCCGATGCAGAGGGAATCAACGCTGTTTGAGATTATCTCCAGAGTACCGGAAGTATTGATAGTTATGTCGCCGTAGCCGTGGTCGTAGTCATTACCGATGCCGATACCCTCTGATGCGTAGCAGTCGATAGTGAGGTCACCCTTTCCGGTGAGCTCGAACTGTGAGCCCATAGGCACGTAAATTCCGGAATAACCAAGTTTATTTGTCTTTGAAACGTTCAGGCAGAGCCTTGCGTACTCGCCTACAGCGATAGTGGGCTTGCTGTTGCCGCTGGTGATGTTCACATTTTTAAGGGTGAGGTCGCAGCTATGGTTGTCCATAATGGAAATATTCATCTTGACCGGCTTGTCAGGGTCTCCGACTATAGTTAGCTTGCTCTGATAAACGTGGATGTCAGTGTACTTTTCCAGAGCAAGTTTGAGCAGGTCGAGCTCCTGGTCGTTTCTGGCGGCATATATCTTTTTTACACCGTCGGGACGGATCTCAAGATTGGTCTTGATTATCTCGTCCTTTATGTCAGAGGCAATGCTGTTGAGGAACAGGGGCTTGGGTTTGGAGGTGTAATATCCCTGTATAAGGTCAACACCGAGTCTGATGACTGTTTTCATCTCCTGGACAGTCTCAACGCCCTCAGCAAGTGACTGGAGCTGGTTTTCCTGGCAGAACTCGATGACCGATGTAACGAGCTGCTGCTTTTTCAGGTCGTTCTGTATATCGCTGATGAGGGAGCGGTCTATTTTGATGAAGTCAGGGGAGTAGTTGAGCAGATTTGAAGTATTGGAATAGCCGGTACCGTAGTCGTCGATAGCGAGCTGAGCGTGAGAGAATCCACAGCGCTTTTTGAGGGTCTCAATGTCCTCAGGTGAGGCGGAGCCTTCCTCGACTATTTCGATAACGGTCTTTTCGATGAGCTCGCCGTATGTGAGGTAGAGCTCGTTGAAGTCCTCGTCAGTGAGCAGAGCGTTGGGCATACAGTTGATAAAGAGCTTTTTGTTCTCAAATATCTGCTGATTGTCACTGAGGAGCTTCATGGTATTGAAGAGCGTGAGTTTTTCAATTGCGTAGAGGTTGTTCTGACCTGCAGCTATTTTGAGTATCTGGCTGGGAGTCATGCGGATGTCGCCTATCGTACGCATCAGAGCCTCATATGCCACTATCTCGCCGGTCTGGGTCTCAACTATTGGCTGGAGGTAGTAGGTGAGGAGGTTCTCCTGGACTATTCTTGTAAAGAGCAGAGCGTTCTTGTAGGCATCCTTCTCACGGATGTAGTTTTCCTCTGAGAACCAGTTTATAACGCTTCTGCGGTCAGTGCGGGCCTCGTAGAGGGCGAACTCTGAATAGTTCACCAGCATATTGAAATCGGAGGCCTCCTCAGGGTATGATGAGCAGCCTATAGAAAGGCTCAGGCGGCTCTTATCGGAAATGTCGATTATCTCTCCGAAGTCATCAGTGAGGACGCAGTTCTGTACAGCCTCATCCATACTGTTGAGGATGTTGTAAATAGTCATCTTGTCGCAGTCACGGAAAAAGGCGCATATCTCATAGTTGGACTTTGCACCGATGATGATGTTGTCTGCTGCAAAGCTCTTGAGAGCCTCAGCGACTGAGGTGATGCAGCTATTTGTATTATCCACAGTGAGATAGGAGCCCAGCTTGTCTATGCCATTTATGTAGAGGGTAGCCAGACAGCAGTGCTGTACCTCCGGGAGTATCTTTTTTATTCTCTGAGAGAATGAGGGATATGAGGGCAGACGGGTAACAGGGTCATACTCAATAAAGCCGTCCTGACGGCCGGCGGCAGCTATCTGCCTTGTGAAGTCCTGCACGAAACCGAGCCATTCGTCGCTGCTCTCGTAGATGTTCATTTTTATGTACTTGGTAGTATTTCCGTCGGAAAATTTATAGATATGCTTCTGACCCTCCACAGGATTCTTGGATATTCTTTCGAGGAGGTTGAAGAATTCAAACTCGTTTAGCTTATCGTTCTTGCAGGCGAGCATATGGCAGGCAGCCTCGTCGAGGTAAGCCGCCTTGTCATGGGCGATATATGTGAATGCGCCGATATTGCCTACAAACTGCTGAAAGACCTGCCAGTCTCTGCTGAGCTCAGGAGGGTCCTTTTCAAGGTTAAAAATACTCATAAGCGCTCCCTCTGCCGCAGCTTACAAGTCCAGGGGGAGACCGGTACTGCGGCGGCTGCATTAAAAGGTATACAGCGGACCTTGTTTTTCGTGATATACATAATTATTATACAACGAAAACGCAATAAAGTCAATAATATTTGATGAACAGACATAAGAAATCAGCGGACCAGTCCGGGATGCAGCAAAAAGGGGGAGGCCGCATAAGGCCTCCCCTGGATTAGTAGGGTAATATATTGCTGCCGGTATCAGTCGAGGAAGTCCTTGACCTTCTTGCTGCGGCTGGGGTGACGGAGCTTTCTCAGAGCCTTAGCCTCTATCTGACGGATACGCTCACGGGTAACATCGAAGCGCTGACCTACTTCTTCAAGAGTACGGGACTTGCCGTCCTCAAGGCCGAAACGGAGTTTGAGGACCTTTGCCTCACGGTCAGTGAGAGTAGAGAGAACTTCATTGAGCTGTTCTTTCAGAAGGGTATGAGATGCGGCCTCGGCAGGTGCAGGAGCGTCGTCGTCAGGGATGAAGTCACCAAGGTGGCTGTCCTCCTCTTCACCAATAGGAGTTTCCAGAGAAACGGGGTCCTGAGCCACACGCATTATCTCACGTACCTTGTCAACAGGCATATTGAGCTTGTCCGCAATTTCCTCAGGGCTGGGGTCGTGGCCGTTTTCGTGGAGGAGCTGGCTGGAAATTTTCTTTACCTTAGTAATAGTCTCCACCATGTGAACGGGGATACGGATAGTTCTTGCCTGGTCAGCGATAGCACGGGTGATAGCCTGACGTATCCACCATGTAGCGTATGTGGAAAATTTGAAGCCCTTGGTGTAGTCGAATTTTTCAACAGCCTTGATAAGTCCGAGGTTGCCCTCCTGGATAAGGTCAAGGAACTGCATACCTCTGCCCACGTACTTCTTTGCGATGCTGACAACAAGTCTGAGGTTAGCCTCAGAGAGACGCTTTTTGGCATAGGGGTCGCCCTTGGCCATACGCTGAGCGAGCTCTATCTCTTCCTCAGTTGAAAGAAGGGGAACACGGCCTATCTCCTTGAGATAGATCTTTACCGGGTCGTCGATAGCGATGCCCTCAGTGGATAGAGCCATTTCAAGGTCATCTGTGAGGTTGGAATCCAGCCCTATTTTAAGGTCTGCATCAACGTTCATGTCCTCTACTATCTCAATGTTGAGGTTCTCACAATCGTCATAGAAGGAATTGATCTGGTCAACGTCAAAGTCAAGCTGTTCAAGAGCGTCTGTGATCTCCTTTGTGGTGAGCTTTCCGTTAGTTTTGCCCTGTTCCATGAGGGCATCGATAGTTGTTTTTTTGTTTTCCATAAAATTAATATCCTCCTATTTACTGATCTTGGACCTGAAAAGGTCACTGAGATCTTCATCGCTTAGCTGGTCCCCGGCCGGGGACTTGTATTCCTTCAGCACTTTTACGCAGTCTGCGGCGACGGTGCTGTCGATAGTGAATTCACGGTTTTTAGCGTCTATTCCGCTTATTCTTCCCATTTCGTCCGGTGAAAATTCATCGGCCAGCAGTGAAAGTGAAAATCTGTCTCCTCCGGACATCCTGTCCAGCAGTGCGGTGTAGACTTTTTTGTTGAAGGGTGTAAGGAATATCTCCGGCGGAGCCTCCTTTGCCATTCTCTGGGCATCGTCAGGATGCCTTAGCAGGTAGCAGATTATGGTCTCCTCTGCCCGTGACTCCTTCCGGTGCAGTGCTGACTCCGGATTTATGGGGTCTTTCTGGTAGGCAGCAGAGGTGATGTTCCTCCACTCTGATTTTTTCAGGTTCTTTTTTCTTGCTCTGAGCATTTGGTCGATGTGGTTTTTGAGCACCTGCACATCTATACCTGTACGTTTAGAAGTGCGGGAAATATAGACCTCTCTTTCCAGAGGTGACTCAATGGCTGCAAGGACGTTTGCTGCTCTTTTCAGGACTTCCACCTTTCCGGCATCAGTAGCCAGGTCAAGGCCCTCCTCGCATTTGGCGAGCAGGTAGGCATTTGCATCGTCGGAGCCGTCAAGGAGTATCCGGAACCGGTTGGGTCCGAATTTCTTGATGAACTCGTCCGGGTCCTTGGCGCCTTCCATGTGGATTATCTTAGTCCGCAGGCCAACGTCCTCGAAATGGTTGATAGCCTTGCGGGTAGCCTTCTGACCGGCGCCGTCGCTGTCATAGGCAATGATTATCTCCTCAGCATAGTGGCTCATGAGCCGTGCCTGTTCTGGGGTGATAGCTGTGCCGAGGGTAGCTACAACGTTCTCAAAGCCTGCCTGATTGACGGCGATAACGTCCATATATCCCTCACAGAGTATCATCCGCTTTGTATTGGAGTTTTTAGCAAAATTAAGGGAAAAGAGGTTGCTGCCCTTGTAGAATACCGGGGTATCACCTGTGTTGAGGTACTTAGGCTTGCTGTCGTCGAGGACACGGCCTCCGAAACCGATGATATTTCCTCTGGTATCAACTATAGGGAACATTACTCTGTTCCGGAACATATCAAAGACTCTGCCGTTTTTAGAACCTCCCAGCCAGCCGGCGACTATCTCGTCGTCTGTGTAGCCCTTGGACCTCAGGTAGTCCGTGAGGGAATTCCAGGAGTTAGGCGCAAAACCCAGTCCGTATTTCTTTATAGTAGCAGGAGTCAGCTTACGGTCAGCAAAATATTTCAGGCCTGACTTATCAGGTCCGCTGACCAGATTTTTGTAGTAGAAGTTGGCGGCAAGGCGGTTCATCTCATAGATACGGGTCTTGAGTCTTGCACGGGCGGCCTCCTTCGGGTCCTTGTGAGGAACCTCCAGACCGGCTCGCTGAGCCAGGAAGTTGACGGCCTCAGTGAAGGTCAGGTTTTCCATTTTCATGATGAATGTAATGACGTCGCCTCCGGCGCCGCAGCCGAAGCAGTAGAAGTGAGGGTCGGCGCCCAGATATATGTAGCAGGACGGGGTCTTTTCCGAGTGAAAGGGGCAGTTGCAGACGTAATTCCGGCCTCTGCGGACCAGATTCACATAATTGCCCATGACCGTTTCGATGGGGTTGGCCTCTCTCAGCCTGAGAAGGAATTCATCGTTTCTTGGCATTTTCCCCTCCGTTATTTCCAGAATTTAGGTACAAACAGCTCGGTATAGAGGTCTACGGCATAAGCGTCGCTCATACCGGCGATATAATCGCAGACGGCACGGTGCTCATCGGAGCTTTTCATTATATTGCGGTACTCTTCCGGCATCAGCTTAGTGTTTTCAATAAAGTAGGAATAGAGCTTTTTCAACAGAAGCTCTGCTTTTTCCTCCTCCTGTTTTGCGGCAGGGTTGGTATAAACTTTATCGAACATGAATTTTTTCAGTGCGTCATGAGCCTTGCGTATATCGGGAGCAAAGTCTATATCATAGGCTCCGTGGCTTATTACGGAGGCTATAAGTGAAGTTATGCGCCGTGTCTTGGTATTGCCTAAGGTGATGACGCAGTCTCTCGGCAAGTCATCCGGGCGCAGGATACCGGCACGGATAGAGTCCTCTATATCGTGATTTATGTATGCGATAGTATCAGCAAGCCGGACTATATTGCCCTCTTTGGTGGCGGCCACACGGTTAGTATGGCAGATGATTCCGTCCTTTACTGCTGCGGTGAGATTAAGTCCCTTGCCTTTTTTTTCTATGACCTCAGCAACACGGACGCTCTGCTCGTAGTGCTTGAAGCCATGGGGACATATCTCGTTGAGGACCTTTTCTCCGCAGTGACCGAAGGGCGAATGTCCCAGGTCATGGCCGAGAGCGATAGCTTCAGTCAGGTCCTCGTTCAGTCTCATGCCTCTGGAAATAGTCCTTGCGATCTGAGCGACTTCCAGAGTATGGGTGAGTCTGGTACGGTAGTGGTCTCCAACAGGCGAGAGAAAGACCTGAGTCTTACGTTTGAGCCGGCGGAAGGAATTGCAGTGAAGGATGCGGTCCCTGTCACGCTGAAATTCAGTCCTGTAGGGACATTTTTCCTCCGGGCGGCTGCGCTTAGTGTTTGTCTCGTCGATACTAAGGCAGGCATAGTTGCTGAGGATAGCCGCCTCAGTGTTCTCTATCTGTTCACGTACAGTCATCCAAGTCACCTCACGGTTAAAAATTTGGCTTCATAATACATATACTCAGAAAAAGTGAAAAATCCTCTAATTTTTTGAAAAAGATTATTGGCTGTCACGCAGCCTGTGGTTAACGGCTGAAAAATCCTGGAACAACTCTCCGGAGTCGGTGATACTTACTGCTCCATTGGTCACTTCGGTCAGTTCCTTCATGAGGGCGTCCACTTTTTCCGAGAGCACCAGTATCTCCAGTGTGACATCGGATCCGAAGTCTGAGCTGAGGGTGATGGTATCAAAAGATGGCAGGAGGTAGGAGATCTTTCCATACATCCCATAGTCAGCGGTTATGCTGAGACGGTGGCACAGACACATATGCATGATATCTGCGGCATCACAGGCCAGAGATGCTGCATGGGAGTAGGCTCTGACGAGACCGCCTCCGCCGAGGAGTATGCCTCCGAAATAGCGGGTCACAACTACGCATACATCTGTAAGTCCACGTTTTTTCAGCACTTCCAGCACAGGCATACCGGCGGTACCCTGAGGTTCGCCGTCGTCGGAATATCGGGAAATATTGTCCTGACGCAAGATATAGGCATAGACATTGTGTTTGGCCTTGCGGTGCTTTGCTCTTATCTGATTTATGAAGTCAACGGCCTGTTCGTTGGTGGCAACGGGGGCGATATAGCCGATGAACTCCGACCTCTTCTCGATGAAGGAGTCCTCAGCAGGCTGAGAAACGGTAAAATAGTTCATGGGAGCTCCTTAAATCAATAACGCAAAAAGCCGGTCATCAGACCGGCTGTATCGCTTACTTGTCCATATTGAAACGCTTCTTGAATCTGTCAACACGTCCGCCAGTGTCAACGAGCTTCTGCTTGCCTGTATAGAAGGGATGGCACTTAGAGCAGATCTCGACCTTGATGTTTTCCTTTGTGGACATAGTCTCGATCACGTTACCGCAGTGGCAGGTAATTGTGGTCTTGACAAAGTTAGGATGAATTCCTTCTTTCACGATAGTCACCTCTTTCAAGATTTTGTATCCGTGCAGCCCATCAGTTCCTTTAGACAGTAGTGCCGTTATACATTACAGTAATTAATTATACACTTCCAAAGCGAATTTGTCAAGTGGTATGGATATATTTTTTTGTTTTAACTGTATATCTCATTCCTTAACAGCGGTAAAGAATATTCTTGGAAATTTGAAAAGTATCTCTCCGTTTGGATGTACAGGGTAGGTGTTTTTTATCATTTCCAGGAGTTCAGTCTCGAATTTTATACCGTCCTCATCGTCGAGCTGTGCGAGATATGGTCTGAGTCCGGTACCTTTGTACCACTCAACTATACTCTGGTGGGAGGGCATCCTGTGGCCGTACACAGTTTTCCATATGCTGAAATCGCTTGTACATTCTGCAAGAATGTCAAAATACCGGCCCTGAGTGAGGGTGTTGAGCGTTCTGGGGTGTTTTATCTTACGTGCCCATTTGTCGCTGAAAGCAAGTTTCTGTATGAGCTGCTGTACCGGGTGCTCGCTTTGCATTGGAGCCTGAGCTGCCAGCATACCGCCTTTTTCAAGAAGCCCCATGAGCTTTGGGATGAGGGACTTGTGGTCAGGTATCCATTGGATGCAGGCATTTGAAAAGACTATGCTGTAATCCGAACCTATTGAAGAGAAGTCGCCGGCAGCGTCAAAGAGTACGAATTCCAGGTCCGGGTGCTCTGTCCTTGCCTGTTCTATCATAGACGGCGATTTGTCAGCACCGATTATATGTGCGAAAGGATACTTGTCCTTCAGCACCTGAGTGCTGTTTCCGGGACCGCAGCCCAAGTCAAGTATTTTCTTGGGATTTTTCACAGTGAGCCTGCTTACAAGGTCGATAGCCGGCAAAGTTCTTTCCTTCATGAACTTAGCATACTGCTGAGGATTCCAGTCGTTCATCTTAACACTCCATTCTGAAATGTCAGTGGGTCATTCCACTGCAAAAGAAAATTAAGGGGCAAACTGAAGTCTGCCCCTATGTATATCTTAGTTGAAAACCTTGGTGAAGTCGTTGTAGAGTTTCTTTTCAAGCTCCTCAGCCTCAGCTCTTGTAGGCTGCTTGGCTGTGAAGTAGGTCTTTATCTTGGGCTCTGTACCAGAAGGACGGACAATAGCCTTTGAACCGCCTTCAAGGTAGAAAGCAAGGACGTTGGACTTGGGCAACGTGATCTGAGACTCAGTGCCGTTTACAAGGTCCTTGGCAACGCTGGTCTGGTAGTCTTCAAATCTCTCGACCTTGAGACCGCCTATCTCTGTAGGATGCGCGTTGCGGAGCTGAGTCATTATCTCAGACATTCTCTTCATTCCGCTTGCACCCTCGAAAGTGAAGCTGTGGAGAGTCTGGAGGAACATACCGTACTTCTTGTACATATTCTCTCTTGCCTGGAGAAGAGTGATGCCCTGAGTGCGGTAGTAAGCTGCCATTTCGCAGATGAGCATTGAAGCGTTAACAGCGTCCTTATCTCTTACATATGAACCGGAGAGGTAACCGTAGCTCTCTTCAAATCCGAAGATATAGCGGTTTTCCTCACCCTTGGCCTCTAAGAGACCTATCTGCTCACCGATGAACTTGAAGCCTGTGAGAACGTCGATTATCTCAACACCGTACTCCTTGCCGATGAGGTTTACTATATCAGTAGTAACGATAGTCTTTACAGCAATAGGGTTCTTAGGCATTGTGCCCTTCTTGATACGCTGCTGGCAGATGTATTCAAGGAGAAGAGCTCCAACTTCGTTTCCTGAGAAGAGTGCGTAGCCATCTCCGTCGGGAACAGCGATACCGACACGGTCACAGTCAGGGTCTGTAGCGAGAAGAAGGTCAGGCTTAACTTCATTGCAGTATCTGAGACCTACTTCCAGAGCCTCTCTTATTTCGGGGTTCGGGTAGGGGCAGGTGGTGAAGTTGCCGTCAGGGTTCTCCTGTTCCTTAACGATAGTAACATCGGAGATGCCAAGTCTGCTGAGTATCTCACGTACAGGCTTGTTGCCTGTGCCGTTGAGAGGAGTGTAAACGACCTTCAGTCCGCTTGAAGCGCAGAGGTCTGCGTTGATGCCCTCAGCAAGGACGTGCTTGTAGAAGTCCTCGATGACGTCCTGACCGATGTACTTTATATTGCCCTTAGCTAATTCCTCGTCGAAGGAAGAAGTCTTGACATCCTTGAAGATGTCAAGGGAATTTATCTTTTCAAGGATTATCTCAGCGCCTCTGAGAGTTATCTGGCAGCCGTCCTCGCCGTACACCTTGTAGCCGTTGTACTTTGCAGGGTTGTGGCTGGCAGTTACCATGATACCGCCCTGGCAGTTTAGTGCACGAACAGCGAAAGAAAGACAGGGAGTAGGCATGAGCTCTGTGTAGATGTGGACCTTGATACCGTTAGCGGCAAGTACCTCAGCAGCAGCCTTTGAGAAAACATCCGACTTGATACGGCTGTCGAAGGAAATAGCAACGCTTGGGTTTTTGTACTCCTGATTGAGATAATCTGCAAAGCCCTGAGTGGCTCTTCTTACTGTATAGATATTCATGCGGTTTGTACCGGCGCCTATAACGCCTCTGAGACCGCCTGTGCCGAACTCGAGGTCACGGTAGAATCTATCAAAAATAGCATCACTATCGTTCTTGATGCTTTCAAGCTCCGACTGGAGATCGGGGTCCTCCTTGGCATTGGTGCGCCAAAGGTCAAATAACTCTGATTCTGTCATTATGATACCTCCTAAAGAAATATATCATATTATAGCACATTTTCCTTAATTTGAAAAGAGCTTTTTACAAAAAATGATAAATTTTTATGTTTTTACTATTTGTATCCGACGGCTGAGGTTATTTTTCGTATGTATCTCCGGACTTTCCGGTAACCGAGGGAAACAATCAAAGGGACTGCAACTCCGGCTGCTGCGGATATTATGCAGTCTGCTATAGGGTCTTTGGTGGGCCGGAAGAAGAAAATGTCGTGGAGTATGTAGATGAAGAGGGTGTTGTTTCCGAGAGTTTCAAATGACCTGCGAAATCGTGAAAATGCCGGTATTGCGTATATAACGGCAGTCAGCAGGAGCACCAGACCTATTCCGCAGGCTGGGAGCATCAGCTTGTTCACCAGAACGAGTCCCAGCTTTACTGCACCCGCCGGTGAGGTTCCTGTCAGCTCCTCAAAGCGCCGGAATTGTCCGCCTATGCCGTGACCGCTTATCGGTGTAAGAGCGGTAAATACTGCTCCGGAAACTGCGTAAATAGGGAGAGCCCGCCGTCCAAGACGTTTTTTTGCCTCCGGGAATAGAGTACCGGCGGCATAGAATGGAAGGCAGTCAGCTATGTGGTTGGCGAGGTCAGCCTGTATGGGAACAAGTCCCCAGAAACCTACCGCAGCCAGGAATACACTGCCGAAGAGCAGTCCACGCAGCCGGAAGCGCTTCTCAAAGAAGTACACCGAGTCTGTTACCATAATGAATGGCAGGTACCAATAGGCCATTGGTGAGAGAAATTCGGAAGGGGTGCTGCGTCCAAGGACTCCGTACCAAAGTATAAGTCCCAGAAGATATGGGATCCCTATTTTCCGAAGCCGGCGCCCAAGCCAGCGGAAGTTCTGCCGGAGAGTCATGCTGCATACGCATCCGCTGACGAATACGAAAAGAGGCATATGGAATGAGTAAATTATCCTGAATACCGGGGAATCCTCATACACAGCCGGGTCAGGGTCCCAGACCTGACTTACAGTGTGGCCGATTACGACCAGCAGTATAGCCAGTCCCTTGATGAAGTCGAGCTCATGGACTCTTTTTTTCACAGCCTGCCTCCTTTCGCAGAAATAAAGAGGCTGCCGCAGTTAGCAGCAGCCTGTAGAATGCTATGATTATGGATATTAGTCACCAAAGGAAACTCCGATGTCCCTTGCAGCGATGACCAGGTGATTGTCAGTATCAACGAACTTGGTCTTTCCGGCGATGTCCTCCAGCTTGTTTGAAGTTATCTTGTTGCCTATCTTTGCAACTGTTCTGCCATATCTCTCTTTTGCGATGAGGTAGGCAGCGTGAACTCCGAACTGAGTGGAGAGTACACGGTCGTAAGCGCTGGGAGCACCGCCTCTGAGCATATGACCGGGAACGCAGACTCTTGCCTCCATACCGGTATTTGCCTGTATCTGGGCAGCTATACGGCTCGTAGCGGTAGTGATGCCTGCTTCGGCACGCTTCTTTGCACGTTCCTTCTTCTTCATCTGAGCCTCGTTAACATCGAAAGCGCCCTCAGCAACAGCCAGTATTGAGAAGGTCTTTCCGGATGCACTTCTTGCCATTACAGCGTCGCAGACCTTGTCGATGTCGTAGGGGATCTCAGGGATGATTATAATATCTGCACCGCCGGCTATACCTGCATTGAGTGTGAGCCATCCTGCCTTATTTCCCATTATCTCACATACCAGTATACGTGAGTGGCTTGCAGCAGTAGTGTGGAGACGGTCTATAACATCTGTTGCTATGTCAACGGCTGTGTGGAAACCGAAGGTAACATCGGTGCCGTAAATGTCATTGTCGATAGTTTTTGGGAGTCCTATAACATTGAGTCCCTCATCAGCGAGGAGCTTGGAGGTCTTGTGGGTACCGTTTCCGCCGAGAGTGAGGAGGCAGTCCAGCTTCTGCTTTTTGTAGGTCTCCTTCATGTTTTTGACCTTGTCAACGTTGTCCTCACCGATGACCTGCATCATCTTGAATGGCTGACGCTTTGTGCCGAAGATAGTGCCGCCCTGTGTGAGGATGCCTGAGAAAGCAGAGGGGGACATATCCTTGCAGAGGTTGTTGATGAGACCGTAGTAGCCGTTTGAGATGCCGACTATCTCTACATTGTCCTCACCGAAACGCTCATAGCAGGCCTTGGCAACGCCTCTGATAGTAGCGTTGAGTCCGGGACAGTCGCCGCCGCTGGTAAGAATGCCTATTCTTCTTTTCATTTTAGTGTACCTCCGTTTATCAGGACCTGTCCCGTACGGACAGGTCCTTAAAATTTATTCTGTATCATTTTCTGATATTCTGCTCGAAGAATTCCTGTAATTTTTCCGGCGGCATAGGCTTTCCGTAGAGGAAGCCCTGACCGTAGTCACAGCCTGCCATGCGGAGAATTGACTCCTGTACGTTGTCCTCGATACCCTCGGCGATAGTCTCTATCTTTTTAGACTTGGCTATCCTGATGACTGCTGAAACTATCTCATAGGCGATGTTGTCATGCTCTATGTCGGTGATGAATGAGCGGTCCAGTTTGAGGAGGGTTATCGGGAGTATCTGCAGATAGCTCAGTGAGGAGTAGCCGGTGCCGAAGTCGTCCATTGCCAGCTTGACTCCAAGCTCACGGAGCTTGTTCATCTGAGAAACAGCGTAGTCTATATCGTTGAGAGCGAGGCTTTCGGTGAGCTCAACTTCCAGCCACTGAGGCTCAAGCCCGGACTTTGCCAGTGCATCAAGGACCTTTTCCTTTATGTCGGCCTGGTAGAAGTCCATTGAGGTGAAGTTTATCGACATTACAATGTTGGGATAGCCCATTTTTTGCCAGAGTTTGTTCTGGCGGCAGCCTTCGTTGAGTACGAATTCGCTTATTCTGCCGATGAGGTGGCTCCTCTCAGCGATAGGCACGAAAGCGTCAGGACGGACGATAGTGCCATCGGGCTTTATCCAGCGGATGAGAGCCTCCACACCCATTATCTTGCCTGTTGAAAGGTTTATCTTAGGCTGATAGAAGAGCTGGAGCTCGTTATTGTCTATAGCAAGCGCAAGTGCCTTTTCAAGCTCATTGTCCCCGATTATGGAGTCGTGCATACTGGGCTCGTAGGCGCAGATGCCGCCCTGGTTGCTGCTGTTGGATTTCAGGGCAAATTCAGCGTGCTCCATGACGTCAAGGAAGGAACTGCCGTCTGCGGGCATCCTTGAATATCCGGCGGAACAGTTGAGACTGATAGCGGCCAGTTCGTCCACAGCCATCTTGGCGAATTCATCCTGAATGGACCTGACGGTACGGGCCGGGAGCTCATTGTCGCCGTAGTCCTTGAGGATGAGGGCAAAGTTGTCGCCGCTTATCCTTGCGGCGAGACCGCCGGGATTTACGAATTTATAGAGGATATGAGCGAAATTCCTGAGGATGTAATTGCCCTTCTTGTAGCCGCAGGTATCATTAATGATATGGAAACGGTCTATATCGAGGACGATTATCCAGTAGGAGTATCCCAGCAGCCGGCAGGTGTCATATATCTCCTGACCTGTATCCAGGAGCTTGTTCCTGTTGGCTATTTCAGTGACCTCGTCGATGTAAGCAAGACGCTCGATGAGGACGTCCTTCTCATGCTCCTGAGTTATGTCGAGGATAGCTCCGCCGAAGAGGGGCATGGTGTTGTCTGTACCTTCTATGGACTTGAATCGGTAGGAGTACCAGTGGTAGATGCCGTCTGCTGACTTTATCCTTATCTCAATGCTCCTGACAACAGATGTATCAGTGGACTTTATAGCGCTGTCGAACTGCACTCTGTCATTGGGGTGTATAAGGGACCTGAACTCACTGAGGGTGATGCTGCTGCCTCTGAGGCCCAGCATACGCACCATTTCGGAGGATGCACGGTAGTTTTTCCTGTCGGTGCTCATGATGAGTCCGATCTCTGCGAGCTCCATTGAGGAGTTGAAGAAGTCATTGGCTGAGGCCAGGTTGGCACGCATTTTTTTCAGCTCTGTAAGGTTGAAGCCGGTGCTGAGGTAGAGGTTGCTCTTTTTTCTTTTCTTTACGAGGGAGGTGCTCCATGCGATGCTGGTCACGGTACCGGCAGCGTTCCTGAAACGGGACTCATAGGCAGGGTCGTTGATGACCTTCTCGAATTCCTCGATGCCTGGGACACTTATGCCGAAAGCCTGCCATGCCGCAGACCTCTGGCTTGCCTCCTCTTTTGGGATGCCCAGGAGGTCACGGAGCTTTTTGTTCATGTAAACATATGAGAAATCGTCGGACCAGATTATCATTTCGGTGTTGAGGTCCTCGGTGATAGCAATGAATTCAGATGCGCCCACGGAGCTGCCGTGACGCTTGTATATCCACGATGAGAGGGCAAGTATTATAGTCATAAAGACCATGGTGGAAATATAGATTATAATAGTCTCATGAGCGTGGCTCGGATAGAAGAAACAATATGCTGCGACAACAGCGGTGGCGGCTAATATGACGAGGGAAGCTGCAAGGGTATTGAAACCGCTGCTTTTCATGATGACCGCCTCCTTTTTTCAGAATTTATGATTTGAACACGGCGCTGGCGGAATATCGCCAAGAATGGTCCCGGAGGACATCAGCCGAAAAATGGTCAACTCTATTATAGCAAATTTTACTGAAAATGTCAACTGGGATTTACAACTGAAAGGCAATTTTGATGAATTTGCCCTAAATGTACAAAAAATCTTCATAAAACGTACACATTTATCTGATAAAATGGTATAATAGAAAAAATAGTGATCGGAGTATCACAGATGATCATTTCACCGGAGGTAATAATTATGGCACATATCCTGGTAGTTGACGACGAAATAAACATCCGAAAAGTAGTAAGAGAATATGCCGAATTTGAAGGCTATGAGGTCACAGAGGCTGAGAACGGCATGGAGGCTGTCAACCTCTGCCACAATAACGACTATGACCTTATCATCATGGATGTCATGATGCCCCGCCTTGACGGATATTCCGCCTGCAAGGAGATACATAAGACAAAAAGTATCCCCGTTATCATGCTCTCCGCAAGAGGTGAGGAGTACGACAAGCTCTTCGGCTTTGAGATAGGAGTGGATGACTATGTGGTCAAGCCTTTCTCGCCTAAGGAACTCATGGCAAGAGTTAAGGTGGTACTGAAGCGCAGCTCACGTCCTGCTGAGTCAGCTCAGCCTGACAAATATGTTTTCGAGGGCCTGGAGGTGGACATCTCCGGCAGAGAAGTATATGTAAACGGCGAAAGAGCTTCTATGACACCCAAGGAGTATGACCTTCTTTTCTATCTGGTAAAGAACAAGAACATCGCTCTTTCAAGAGACAAGCTCCTTGAAGAAGTATGGGGCTATGATTTCTTCGGCGATGACAGAACAGTGGATACACATATCAAAATGCTGAGAAATAGTCTGGGTGAGTACAGAAAGTTCATCGTTACTCTGAGAGGAATGGGATATAAGTTTGAGGCTAATTAAAAAGCTGAGGAGCGTGAACAGCCGCATCCCTCTTAAATTCAAGGTCTGGATGTACTTCATACTCTTTACGATAGTCGTGTTCGTGCTTCTGTGGACGTTCCAGATACTGTTTCTGGAGAAATTCTACGAGGGCATGAAGGTCCGTGACGCCGCCGCTGCTGCAAAGAAAATATCAGCATCCTACGACACCATGGAAAAACAGGAGTTCCGCAGTCTGCTAAGTGAGGTGGCTGTGGAGAATGACCTCTGTGTTGAAGTCCTTGACAAGTACGGCAGGTCTGTTTACTCTGAGGACGTTCTGGGCGACTGCCTTATACACGGCCGTGAGAACTATACCTCTGTGTATGTTACAGACATCATCAACAGCTCCGATAAGGAGATAAGATACCGAATCGTTAATCCGAGGACACATTATAATATGCTGCTCTACGGCTGTGTACTTGGAGACTCTGACAGGCCGGAAGGCTATCTGCTGCTCAATTCGGCACTGGTGCCGGTGGGCTCGACAGTTTCCATAATAAAGCGTCAGCTCATGATAATCACGGCACTGCTGATAATCATGGCATTCATCATATCGCTCTTCCTTTCAAGACGTATCGCACGGCCTATCGCAAGGATAACCAAGTCTGCTGAGAACCTTGCTAAGGGAGATTTCAGTACAAAGTTCGACGGAAAGGGCTATCTGGAGGCAAAGACTCTTGCAGATACCCTGACCTATGCGGAGGAGGAGCTCTCCCGTGTTGACACCATGCAGAGGGACCTCATCGCAAACGTATCCCATGACCTGCGGACACCGCTGACTATGCTGAAAGCCTATGCAGAAATGATAAGAGACCTCTCCGGCGATAACCCGGTAAAGAGAAATGAGCATCTGGAAATAATAATAAATGAGACAGACCGCCTCGCACTGCTGGTAAACGACATCCTTGACCTCTCCAAGCTGGAGAGCGGAAGGCAGAAGCTGGAGCCCGTTGAATTCGGCATCAGCGGCAAGCTCAGCGAGATAATCGACCGTTTCAAGGGCATTTCCGGAAAGCAGGGGTACGAGATACACTTCACTCCTGACGAGGAGCGTATAGTCTGCTGCGATGTGGTTAAGATAGAGCAGGTGATCTACAATCTCATCAACAACGCTATAAATTATACCGGCAAGGACAAGCAGGTATTTGTACGGCAGATAAATCAGGACAATGGCGTGCTCATTGAGGTGGAGGACACCGGCGACGGTATCGAGGAGGACAAAATAAAGCTCATCTTCGACAAATACTACCGCTCTGAGAATCACAAGAGAGAGGTAGTAGGCACCGGTCTGGGACTTTCTATCGTCAAAGCAGTGCTGAAACTCCATAATTACGATTACGGAGTAAGGAGCACGCTGGGGAAGGGTTCAACTTTCTGGTTCCGGATAGATGATGTGGTTGAATAATGAGCGGTAAAGGGTATATAAAAAACAATATACCTATATGAAAAACCAACAGAAATTCCCTATATATGGCGGTTTTCGGAGAAATGTTAATCAAAGCTTAACAATTTTATCACAGAAATTACACATTACTCAGATATAATGTAATTGCTGAGGGAGAGAATCCCGAAGCTGATTTTCATGGTAGTTTAATGTTTACCCCAACATTAAATTATTAAATCCCCAATAATCCCTATATCATGGCAGATGAGCTTCCTGAAAAAGGAGGCTCGTTTGTTTTTATGTGAAAATGACACAATAGGGAACAGTTGATTTGTTATTATTGACAAATTTGATCACTTTTGTGAAAAAATATCGACTTTTTATGACGGTGTGCTATAATGTGAATAATAAAAAAGACTCTGCGATTGAACTGGAGGAGTAATTTATAACTTTGGAAACAACTGCCTCGCTGAATTCAAATTATACTTTTAACGATCATGTCATTATAATTCCGACTGGGACGAATGTGATGTAAAGATAAATACCAATTCAGCAGCAGATGTAACATTTGCTGCGATGCGACATGAATTTGGTCATGTTTACGGGTTGGCACATAGGAATAATGACCCAACGTCGATAATGTGTCAAGCTGCCTACGGACGTACTGCAACAAATCTGAGTTTATATGACTATGAATTATTGATGAGTCTCTACGAATAAGGAGGGGATCTTATGAAAAAGCTCACTATTTTCACACTTTCTCTTATGACTTTGCTCACCTGTGCCTGTGGTAAAAGCTCTGATAGCAGTGAGAGCCAAAGTGCTCCGGCAGCAGAGCAGCAGGTGGTTTTGCAGGTAAGTGCTGATGCTGACATAAATAAATGTGCTTATTCCCTTGATGAACTCTATGATTCGGCCGCCATTGTAATGAAGGTCAGAGTCAGTTCAGTTCAGGCAAAGCTGGCAGAAAATGATGCCTTCAATGTCTATACAGAGGTGGTCCCTGAGGTACTGGAAGTGTACAAGGGGGAGTACAGCGGAGAGAAGATAATAATCGGCGGTGGAAAGATAAGTGTTTCTGAATACGCTGAAAAGTTTGACACCGATATTTCTGACCTTTCTGACAATGAGACAGAGAACGGTCTGGTGGAGTATATCTGGCTTAACAATCATATCCCGTCAGCAGGAGAAGAACTCGTATTCTTTGGCACTACAAATCCGGGTTATCCGGACTGCTTTGAACCATCTTTTTTGAATCAGGGCGTTTTTGTCTGTCAGGGAGATTCAGTCAGAATAAGCTCCCTTAACGCAGATGAGAACTGGTGTGAGCCTCTTGCTGAGGATATCATGAGCAGGTTCGGCGGTTCTCTCAGTGACGGCGGCTTGGTCTTTCCGGCATCTGAGATGGAGACTTTTTTGCAGAAGCCTGTTAACCCAACGCAACAATAATAAAACCTCTATATTCCTACAAGTTTTGTAGACTTTAAAAACTTTTTCCCGACACCTATTGACAAACTGCTCGCATGGGTATATAATACTGTTATGACCTTATCAAGAGCGGCGGAGGAATCAGGTCCTGTGAAGCCCGGCAACCTGACTGTATCATTACAGACAAGGTGCTAAATCCTGCGGTTTATCCGGAAGATGAGGAGTTTCTATCACAAACAGAGCGCTCCGGTATCGGGGCGCTTTTATTATTCCCAGGAGGTTATATTATGAGCAAATGCTTTTTCACATCAGAGTCAGTGACAGAGGGACATCCCGATAAAATATGCGACCAGATCTCTGACGCAGTTCTCGACGCTATCCTCGAACAGGACAAGTTGGGCCGTGTTGCCTGCGAGACTGTAGTTACAACAGGTATGATAATGTGTATGGGTGAGATCTCAACATCCGCTGATATCGACATCCCTAAGATCGCACGTCAGGTAGTAGCAGACATCGGCTACGACAGAGCAAAGTACGGCTTTGACGCTCACACCTGTGCTGTTCTCACATCTATCGACGAGCAGTCTCCAGACATCGCAATGGGTGTAAATGAGGCGTTCGAGTACCGTGAGGAGAACAATGAGAATGACGGACTCTCCAATGGTGCCGGCGACCAGGGAATCATGTTCGGCTATGCCTGCAACGAGACCCCTGAGCTCATGCCCCTTCCTATCTCACTTGCACATAAGCTGGCACTCCGCCTGACAGAGGTAAGAAAGGACGGTACTCTCCGTTATCTCCGTCCTGACGGCAAGACTCAGGTGACTATAGAGTACGACGACGGCAAGCCTGTTCGTGTTGACGCAGTAGTCGTTTCATCACAGCATTCAGCAGATGTTACTCTTGAGCAGCTCCGCAAGGACATAGAGGAGCTCGTCATCAGAGCTATCATCCCTGCTGGCCTCATGGATGAGAATACAAAGATATTCATCAATCCCACAGGCCGTTTCGTAGTAGGCGGACCTCAGGGCGACAGCGGACTTACAGGCCGTAAGATAATTGTTGATACATACGGTGGATATTCACGTCACGGCGGCGGAGCATTCAGCGGCAAGGACCCGACAAAGGTTGACAGAAGTGCCGCATATGCCGCAAGATACATTGCAAAGAACATCGTAGCAGCAGGCCTTGCTGACAAGTGCGAGGTACAGCTCTCCTACGCTATCGGTGTTGCACAGCCTATCTCCATTCTTGTTGACACATTCGGCACAGGCAAGGTCGCTGAAGATAAGCTCTCAGAGGCAGTATCAAAGGTATTTGACCTGAGACCTACCGCTATAATCGAGATGCTTGGACTCAGAAAGCCTCAGTACAGACAGCTTGCTGCTTACGGACATATGGGCCGTGAGGACCTTGGAGTTGCATGGGAAAAGACAGATAGGGCAGAGGCTATCAAGGCAGCTCTTGCATAAAGCCAATGGAGGAGCTGAAAAACTTTGCTGAGATCAGTTTCACCAATGCGGTGCTCATAGACATTTTCAGCAAGTATGCCGACAATCGTTCACTGGCGGAATTTGTCAGGGAGGACGGTTCCATTTCAATAAAATTCAGGACAAACGGACAGATAGACCCACCCAAGTCCTGTGAGCAGGTACTCAGTCTGATGTTTGCACTTTTCGAGAGCAATCCGGAGTCCGTAACAGGGCGGATATACATGGAAAACCAGAAGGATATGCTCCGGGAGGTCGTATATCGGCTCAGTCAGGTGCTGGATGGGTTCAGCAATGTGAAAATGACCATGGATAACGTCATCAGAGTCAAAGAAGGCCCGGACGGTGAGGTCACACAGCACAGTGAGTTCACACTTAAAAGGACACGGTCTACCACCAACGAGACTAAGACTGGATAAAGGGAATCCCTGATACAGCAACGTAAAAAGGTATCGCTTTCAAAGCGATACCTTTATTTTTTGCACTTTATTTTACCGGTCTGTGCGGTTAAAAAAGAATCCTTCCATTGAGTTTGTCTTGACGTTGAATATGAGCGTCAGCTCACCGAAAATGTTCTTGCTCCGCTGATATATCCTTCCGTTATGTGATGCGTACTCCGTGGAAGTATGCGCCGTGTTTTCATCGTAGGACTGTTCCATGAAATAGTTGATAACAGGTATTGCACCGGGAAATAGCATCTCCTGATATATAGGAGAGAATGTATCGAGATATGGGTCATAATCTTCACCGTATTCTGATGTATAAATTATTGTAGCCGTTCCGGACATATAGCAGAGAAAGTCTGTGAGGGGACAGTTCGTGCCTGTTTGCAGTGTCTGATATTGGTCAGTGACCTCCCTCATGACCCACAGTAATGTCTCACTGAGATAGGAAGGGGAGCTGAATTCATCGCTCTTGACATAAATATATTCGTCGAATTCCGGGACTTCGATACCTTCTGTATCCGATAAGGACGGTATCTCGTGGCCGTGTAAGACATCGTATGGCATAACACAGGTACTTACGGCGTCTGTATATTTTTTCAGCTTATTTATGCCGGACTCCACTTCTTTTCCGGTCAGCTCATAATTGCTGCCGTCGCTGAAGCAGATGTATACAATGCTCATGTCGTAGGAGTCGATGATAATATCAAGCTGCCGCTCTTCACCGGCAGGATTGAGATAGTGGAAATCCTCGCTGTAGATGTAATCCTGCCAGTCAAGCATGAAAGTAGAGGCAAGCGAGGGTCCGACAGGCTTATCAAAGGCGGTTTTATCCGACTGAGCGCAGAGAAAACGTGTGTAGGTCTCAAGGAGCTGAGAAAAACTCAGCACTCCGTTGTTTTCACCAGCACTGTCGACAGGGACGGCACTGTCTTTGTCAACGATGCTCATCGGGGAGAATGATATGCCCTCGGAGGAGGAGATGTACATAGCATCATCTCTGGCTCCGGCTTTTTCAACAATGATGTTTCTGGAATCGCCGGCACTGAGGACTCTGCTCAGCAGTGGAGTTCCCTGGAGTCCGAGGGCGATTATCGCAGACAGGAGGAGTGCGAACAATATCTTGCTTTTCATATCTGCACCTCCTACATTTCAGGGGCGAAGAACCCCTCTACACCGCCGTATGAGGCGTTGTAGATTATAGTTAACTGGCTTTTTCCGATGTAGGTGGTCTGGTAGATGCACCCCTTGTATGCGGTGAATTCTGATTCGCCAATGGTCTCTGCACTGACGATCTTGTCGAAAATGCGTTGGGTAGCGTCTGCGTATCCGCTGTCGTAGTGAGTATAGGTTGGGAATGACACCCGGCTTAATCCGAGTCCCCAGGTCATGAACTGTGTAAGCGGGTCAGCGTCGGTGAAGAAATTTCTCAGATACTCACACACTATGCTGTAATTCTCACACAGAAGCTCGTAGTTTGCTTCCTCTGCGAAAAAAACAGTCCCGTTGTAATCTTCATAATAGAACTCATCATACATTTTCTGCATGACATCGTCTATAGTTGAATTTATCTCGTGTCGTGATGAGAAGAAGTTGTCTGCATTATTGGAGATCTGTTCCAGCTCAGCACTGACCTGTTCCGGCAGAGGTTCGGAGTCATCGGGAGAATAGAACCGGATGTAGATGACATTGAAGGTATATCTTGTAATTATGCAGTCCACGTAGCGGATGTCTCCGTTGAAGTTGTAGTACTCATAATGCCTTACGAAGAGGTAGTCGTTGCTGCTGACTCTTATAGCTGATGGAAGGTCCCTCACTGCACCGTAGTTATACGCTGTAGGGTCATCGACGAAGCTCATGCCGGCTATTATGGCCGCTGCGATATTGCACTCATATTTGATAGCTGAGGAGTTCCTTTCAATAGGCCGTCCAAGTATATTCATCGGGTCAAAGCCTGTTTCTGCGGTGCTCAGGAGTATGGTGTCCTTATCCTGTCCATTTCGTTCTACAGTGATATTTTCAGGGTGAGGGTCCTTGATAAGACGGTCGGAGAGGTCCACACTGAAATATCCAAGGGATAGTATCATGCACAGGAGGACGGCAAAGATCATAGTGTGTTTCACAGACGTTCCTCCCCTGATATTATAATGTATACTGTAGTTCCTTCGCCCAGCTTGCTGTCTATGGTAAGTATGGCATTGTGGAGCTCTGCGATCTTTACGCAGAGTGCAAGTCCAAGGCCTGCACCGCCGGCCTTACGGCTTCGGGACTTGTCCACCATATAGAAGGGCTCAAAGACCTTCTTTGCATCTTCTGGGCTCATACCGATACCGTGGTCAGTGACAGCGATGACAACATTTCCGTCAGACATACCTGCACGGATATTTATCTCCTGACCTATAGCTGAGGCTTTGACTGCGTTTTCGATTATGTTGTACAGCAGGGACTTGAAGAGCTCCTCATCTGCTGAGATCATTATATCCTCAGACCATGCGGAGAGACTCACGGAGTTTTTCTGCAATATCGGAGTAAGGGCAGATTCGGTGTCCTTTATCATTTCCGGGATGCTGACAGGCTTTTTTTCTGTTTCGGTACCACCAAGGGCAATGAGCTCCATGAGCTTTCCGGAAAGTGAACGAAGACGCTTGGTCTCCTCCACGATAGTTCCTGCGTACTCCACACGCTCTCTGTCGCTGACGTTCTTCTTTATGCGGAGGAGGTCTGCGAATCCGAGGATAGAGGTCAGGGGAGTTTTCATCTCGTGGGCAAGGTTTGCGATGAAGGTCTGGCGGTCCTCAGCAATTTTTTCAAGTCTTGCGGCATTGCTCTGGATAGAGTCCGCCATGATGTTCATGTTATCAGCGAGCTCACGGAATTCCCTGCTGCCTTTTTTGCGTATCCTTATCTTGTAATTTCCGCCGGCAATGGCCTTTGTGTAGGTGTTGAGACGGCTGAGAGGGCGGAGAAGGAGGATAACAGTCACAAGGAGGATGAGCGAGATTACCGCAGCCGAAATGATGCCGACTTTCCGGATGAAGTCAGTCTGACGGTCACGGAGAGTGTATATCTCGGAAACGTCCGAAGCAGTCATGAGCAGGTAGACTTTGTCCTCAACACGCAGAGTAGAGCAGACTGCCATATACCTTACACCGGCGCAGTTGAAAACTCTTATGCTGTAGCTGTCAGCAGTCATATTGATACCGGCGATGAATCTGTTGAACTCGGTCAGGGAGAAAAGCTCCGGCAGATTGCTGAGAGCGATCACTTCTTTGTCATATGTATATACAGCGGCAGGCTGTCCATTCGGACGGGAGGAAACAATAGATGAGCCTATCTGGTTTATCTCCGCTTCACTTAGGATTATCTTCTCGGAGCGGAGCCTTTCGTATACAGCACTGTTTGCGAAGGAAGCTGCAAAGTATTCGTACTCCTTGATAGCATGGGACTGTTCTCTTTCGATTATGAGCTTATGGCTGTTGTTGAGGAGGACTATTGAAATAACGTTCACCGCAACGATTATAAGGCAAAGTGAGCTGAGGAAGATACGCTGCCAGAGCTTCATGTCTTATCCTGACTTTCCAGGCGGTATCCCAGCTTGGGGATAGTGATGAGCTTGTCCTTCAGGCCCAGCTTCCGGCGGACCTGCTGAACGTGTATGTCTACAGTACGGCTCTCGCCCTCGAACTCATAGCCCCATATATTTGAGAGCAGGCGTTCTCTTGACACAGCTATGTCCTGATGCTGGAGGAAGTAGACGATGACGTCGAATTCCTTTGGGGTGAGCTGGACAGGGACTCCGCTGTCGGTGATAATGTGGCTTGAAATGTCCACTGAGAGTGTTCCGTAGGTGATGATGTTCTGGGTCTTGTTGGACCTGCGGAGTACTACGTCGATACGGGCAAGGAGCTCCAGAGCTTCAAACGGCTTGACGATGTAGTCCTCTGCACCGAGTCTCAGTCCTTTGACCTTGTCAGCCACGTCCTGCATAGCGGTAAGGAATATTACCGGAGTACCGCAGTTTTTTATAGCATCCATGACCTCAAATCCGTTCATTTCGGGGAGCATTATGTCAAGGAGGATAAGGTCGTACATACCCTTCATAGCCTCATGAACTCCTGATTTGCCGTCATAGCAGCAGGTGCCGTTGTAGTTGACTATGGAAAGTGTGGCCTTTATCATTTTGGCGATGTTTCTGTCGTCCTCGATTATAAGAATGTTTATCATATCAATACCTCATGGCATGCCGGAGGGACCGGCAGGTTTACACATTTTTACATAATAGATTTTATCAGCTTGCGAGGGAGTTGTCAAAGGTTTGAGGGAATAATTTGCAAATATTTTGCAGAATTCCGGTCACAGTCTGTTCGGGTCCAGCTTATATCCCCTGGGGACATCGCAGCCGAAGGGACCGTCACCGCAGAGCTCACGCATAGATACCGCACTGTTCCTGCCGACTATGATATGGTCAGCAAGGACTATACCGAGGGGAGAAAGTGCGGAGGAGATTATCTTTGTGGCAGAAATGTCGTTTTCTGAGGGAGTGACACTGCCTTCGGGGTGGTTGTGTGAAATGAACATTATATCATGTCCGCTGGACAGGGCAAAGCTGACTATCTCACGGCAGGACACAGGCACAGCCGAAAAAGTGCCGGATGAGGGGTGCATTGTTATGACTCCACGGAACCGGACATTTACTGCTGCGGCAGAGAAATGTTCAGTAGGGAATGCTGATAGCTGCTGCCGGAAGTGTTCCATAGCTGAGCCGGTGCTGTTCAGGCAATTGCTGCCTCCGCTCTGTATGAAAGCACTGCTGAGTGCAGGTATGAGTCGGAGGGCAGTTGCAGTTTTTTCGTCCGTGGTCTCAGCGGTCAGAGCGTCTGCAAAGGTGGTATGGCTGTTCATGAGATTTTCAGCGGTCGCTTCCGGAGCACGGCACTTCCATGTGCTGAGTATTATCTCAAGAAGTTCACGGTCAGAAACGGAGCTGAGGTATTCTCTCAGCTCACCAAGCGGGAGCTTATCAGCGTCCATTATCTCACCTCCATTCTGTCAGCGAAGCCGAAGGCACCGGCATCACGCATGGAAAAGAGCTTTCCGGAGCCTGCTATGATGGAGTCCAGCAGGTCAGTTCCGAAGGACTGGCAGAGTCCGGCGATTATGTTGGTCAGTCTGTAGTCCTCCGGGCCTGGTATAGGCGGTGAGTCAGGACGTACTATAACGGGTATCAGGCGCTCACGTCCGGCTCTGAGCATACAGACTGAGAGCTGTTTCGCCGGAGAATCGGAGAGGAGGAGCTCTGAAAGTGGAAGAGTCTCAGTACCGGTGATGGCCATGCCGCTGCTCAGGAACAGCAGTACACAGGCAGGCTCGGTGAGTTCTCCGGTCAGCTTTGAGATATACTCAGCAAGCTCCTCGCTGCTTGTGAAAACAGTGGGAGGAGGAGCGGCCTTCATGTATCTGCTGCAAGCCTCGCCCATGAGCATGATCAGCCTTACGCTTGATTCTCCCACACCCTTTATTTTCCGCAGTTCCTCCGGGTCGGCGGAAAGGACATCGCTTATTGAGCCGAATCTGTCAAGGAGCATATGAGCGGTGGGATTGGTATTGGCTCTGGGTACGGAGCCGAAAAGGAGCATTTCAAGGAGTTCATGGTCACTGAATCCTCTGCCGGAGGTAACGAGAAATCTCCGGCGCATACGCTGACGGTGGTCCTTATGAAGTTTTCCGCTGTTCATATGTAACACCTCCTGTTGAAAAACACTGATATTTGAGCGCTCGGTTTGCGTATATGCAAGAGCTTTTGCATTCATTATATCATAAATAAAGTGAAATATCAACATAAGAAACGTATGAACTGATTATTTCAATGTGAAAAATAATGCTCTGAAAATTTAAAAAAATACAGGATTATTTTGCACGTAGTTTGGGAATATGTAAATTTGGAATAAAAATGGCACTTGTATTTGATAAAAAAGATTCAAAACTACATAAAGAAAATATTGACTTTGCCAAAAAGCTGTGATATAATTAAATCAGCTAAAAAGTACTTATTTTGTACGGATTTGGAGGAACACCATATGAAACTGAAAAAAATACTCAGCGGACTGACCTCCCTCGCTCTGTCTGTGACTGCTTTTTCAGGCATTGCATCAAGGGCTCCGGAAACAGCTTTGAATGCATCTGCAGCTACTGCCAACTGGAAATTTGACCTTGGCGGAGGCGGCACAGCCAGCGGATACACGGGAGTTTCGGCTACCGAAGCCTACAGCTCTTCAAAGGGCTACGGATTCGCTCAGACAGGCAATGTGGCGAACGTTGCAGCAGGCGGTTCGGGAGCTCTCAGCGATGCAGTTCAGTTCAAGTCGACTGACGGCTCGAATACCTTTAATGTAGACCTTCCTACGGGACTTTACGAGATAAAGGTCACAACAGGAAATGTTTCAAGAACGAGCATCGTGGCTGAGGGGATGCTCCAGCTCATGAACCTCACCGGAAATAATGCCGTTGAGACCTTCCAGATACCTGTAACCGACGGTCAGCTCAATATCAGAGCTACTGAGGGCAGGGCTGGTACCGCCTTTTCACTGAGCGCTATCGAGATAACTCAGCTCAACACTACCGGAGTTACCAATCCTACAGTCTGGATATGCGGAGACTCCACAGTTGCAAACTATTACAATACCGCCGATACTGCTCAGCACGGCTGGGGTCAGTTCTTCGGCAGCTATGTCAGCGACAAGGGCTATATCGTAAGAAATATGGCGGCCAGCGGACAGTATGCAAAGGGATTCGTTGATGCAGGGCAGTTCGTTCCTATCGAGACCTACGGCAAGACCGGCGACTACTACATAATCGCAATAGGCATCAATGACACAAACTACTCCAATGCTACCGAGTACTATGAGACTGTCACAGATATGGTCAAGAAAGCCAAGGCAAAGGGCATGGAGGTAATCCTTGTAAAGCAGCAGGGCAGACGTGCTGACCTCAACAGGAGCCCTCTTCTTGAAGGACGCTGGTTCGGCGGACAGCTCGATACTATTGGCTCAGAGCAGAGCGTGCAGGTAGTTGACCTGTTCACTCCCTGGCAGAACTTCGGCCTTTCAATAGGCTATGACGCTATGGCAGACTACTACGCAGCGGACGATGACCTCCACCAGAGCAAGCTGGGTTCAATGAAGCTGGCTGAGATCATGTCAGGCCTTGTTACCATAGGCAGAGAGCCTGCTGAAATGGACACCACCAAGGCATACCGCCTGAAGAACGTGAACAGCGGACTCTATCTTGAAGTAAAGAACGGTGAGGCTGCTGTAGGCGCAAACATCCAGCAGTGGAGCGGTGATACCGTAGGTGACTGGAATGTCTGGAGATTAAAGCACAAGGGCTACAATTACTATGAGATATGGTCATATCTGGGAGACGGTGCGACTTATCAGATAACCGTTGAGAACGGCAGTGCCAACAACGGAGCAAACCTCTCACTGGATACAAACCTTAACTATGGCGCACAGTGGTTCAGATTCCTCCCCAATACCGACGGCAGCTACAACATCGTTTCAAGATGCGGCGGAGATAAGGGAGCTATCGAAGTCGGCAATGCACTTACAACTGCCGGTGCTAACATCCAGCAGTGGGAACTCAACGGTCATGACTGTCAGAAGTGGATACTTGAAGAGGTGGAGTGGCCTGTTGAGACTACAACTACCACAACGACTACAGTGACCACAACGACTACTACAACAACTGCCACAACATCCACAGAGACAACAGCTCCGAGAGTGAAGAAGCACCCCGGAAATGCCAACTGTGACGACGATGTAAACATGGCAGATGTTGTGCTCATCATGCAGTACCTTTCCAATGATGACAAGTACGGCCTGAACGGCTACGACTCCACTCATATGACTGATGACGGCCTTGTAAATGCTGATGTACAGGGAAATGAGGACGGTGTGACCGTAAGGGACGCTCTCTTCATCCAGAGATACCTCCTTGACCTTGAGACACTTCCTCCCATTGAGTACTATGACCCCGACCCGATAGTTACTACAGTAACAACTACCACAGACCTCTATTATAACTACTATTTTGCAGTTGACCAGGTGTGGTCTGAGGGCGTTTCCGAGGAGACTAATGCTGGTTATACCAAGACTGAGGGAGTAGGAAATACTCCGGCTACAGGCTATGTCAACCTTGACAATAATGACACCAGCTATATCGTGTTTACAGTAAACACAGAGTCAGACGGCAACTATATGATGCATATACGCTTTGCAAACGGCTCCGATACAGACCGCAAGATGAAGGTATTTGTAAACGGCGACGAGCAGAATTACTGGGTACAGTCCTTCACAGGCACCGGCTCATGGACTGAATGGAAGGAGTTCAGCCTGGTACTTCCTCTGAAGGCCGGCCAGAATACCATCAAGTTCCAGTCAGCGGTAGCAGGTCAGGGCGGACCAAATCTTGACTACATCACACTCACAAAGACTGATGAGCCTTATGCTGAGTACTATGACCCGTCACAGGAACAGCAGCCTGTTGTCAATGATATGCCGACTTTATTCATAGCAGGCGATTCAACAGTACAGAGCTACAGAGCGAGCTATGCACCTCAGCAGGGTTGGGGATATTACCTTGGCGACTACTTCAATGATGAGGTCACAGTATCCAACCAGTCAATGTCCGGACGCAGCTCAAAGAAGTTCTACAACGAAGGCAGATGGCAGACTATCCTTGACAGTATGAAGTCCGGCGATTATGTAATGATACAGTTCGCCATAAACGATGCTGATTATACAAACGAGGACCGCTATGCTCCTATATGCGGCAATGTTAACTCTCCTACAGAGGGTTCATATGAGTGGTACATGACAGAGTTCATCAAGACTGCTCAGGCTAAGGGAGCAACTCCGATACTGGTTACAACTGTTATCGGCATGAAAGCCTACTCAGGCGGAAAGTTCGTAAACAGCTACACAACATACTGTGATGCCTGCAAGCAGCTTGCATCAAAGTACAGTGTACCCTGCATCGACCTTAACACGATAATGGTAAACCACTATAACTCTATCGGCTACGATGCTGCAAAGCTCTACCACCTTATGGGCGTAGTTGAGGGTTCCACAGACGGAACTCACTTCTGCGAGACTGGTGCGAACGTTGTTGCCGGACTGGTAGCAAAGGCAGTAAAGGACCAGAAAATAGCTGGCCTGGCTGAATATGTAAAATAAGATAAAAAGCCTCCGGGAGACCGGAGGCTTTCTTTTTGGCGGATATACAGCAAAAAAGCGCCCGAAACGAGCGCTTTCCGAGATTCTAATGCAATTAGTTAGCTCTCTCAACTTTACCTGAACGCAGGCATCTTGAGCAAGCGTAGATATGACAAGGAGTACCCTTGACGATAGCCTTAACACGCTTTACATTAGGCTTCCATGTTCTGTTTGTGCGTCTGTGTGAGTGAGAAACTTTGATACCAAAAGTAACACCCTTTCCGCAGATATCACATTTTGCCATCAGGCTGCACCTCCTTATTTAGCTTATAAAAATACAACATGAATAGTATAGCATACATTTTCAGAAAAAGCAAGTGTTTTTTGAAAAAAACTCAAAAAATTTTTTTCGGATGTATTTTTTTACCTCCGCAGGTGAAAAATTTCACATATTACTTGAAAATTCTGAAAGAATGTAGTATAATGATATTTGAATAACTTTATGGATATTGTTTTGAAAGGATTAATATGGACCTTGAACTTTTTCTTAAAATATTTGCCAGAGCCATGACACTTCTGCTGGTGCTGCCTCTTCATGAGACTGCTCATGCCTTTGTTGCCAAGCTCAACGGTGATGATACCGCAGAGCGTCAGGGTCGTCTTACCATAGACCCCTTCGCACACCTTGACCCTATCGGCTCCATACTCATACTTCTCACCGGATTCGGCTGGGCAAAGCCTGTGCCGGTAAATCCTGCAAGAATGAGAAGACCCAGGGCAGGCATGGCTCTCACAGCTCTTGCCGGACCTGTCTCAAATATACTTGCCGCTTTTGCTGCGGGACTGGTCAATGCCGGCATCCGCTGCACTCAGAAGGGCCTCGATGCTATCACTGACTACTACATCAACGATAAGGTGACAGTTCTCTACTGTACACTGCTGGTGACAGAGTTCATCATGTCAGTGAACGTAGGACTGGCTATATTCAATATGCTGCCCATTCCTCCCCTTGACGGCTTCAACGTGCTCAGGTACTTTACCGGCCCTAAGGTAGACCGCTGGTTCTACGAGCATTTCAGGGAGATACAGATGGGATTCTTCGCATTCCTTATCATATTGAATGCAAATATCATCCCTGCAAAGTATAATCTGCTGTACATCCTTGATGACAAGGTATTCAACCTGATATGGGATATAGTTATGCAGATACCAAAGCATAAGTGGGGCACCTGATAATGGAGACTATCTCATTCAAGCTGGAGGTCTTTGAAGGACCGCTTGACCTGCTGCTCAGTCTGATCTCAAAGCATAAGCTGAATATCTGCGACATCGAGATCTCAAAGCTGCTGGACCAGTATCTTATATATATGGAACAGGCTCATGAGCAGGACCTTGAGCTGGCAGGAGAATTCCTGGAAATGGCCGCAAGGCTCATATATATCAAGACAGCCTTTCTCCTCCCTCAGCCGGAGGAGGCAGAGCAGCTAAAAAAGGAGCTGGAGGGCGCTCTTATTGAGTACTCCCTCTGCAAGATAGCAGCGGCAAAGCTGGCAGATGCTTTCAGGGGCGGAGATATTTTCGTCCGAAGACCTATGAAAATAAAGGCAGATATGACCTACTGTCTGGTCCATGAGCCAGACCGTCTGGCACTGGCATACAGTGCAATATCGCAGAAAACTATCCGCAGTGAAGTCTCAAAGCTCCGGGTGGAGAACAAGATAAACTCCGTGGTAAAGCGGAGGATCGTCTCAGTAATGACTAAGGTGGTACACATCCTCAGGGAGCTGTACAGCTCCGGTGAGGTGTTCATGGACAAGCTCTACGACGGAGTGACAGACCGGTCTGAAAGAGTGGCAACATTCCTTGCTGTCCTTGAGCTTACCCGTCACGGACGCATCACCATAAGCGACGATAATATGATGATATTCTTCAAGGGAAGAAAGAACGGAGTGAAAAAGACTTGGAGATCAAAGAAAAGCTCGGAGCACTAGAGGCTATTCTCTTTGCCAGCGGCGAGCCGATAGAGATATACCGCCTTTCAGAGGCCAGCCAGGTCGATCCCGGTGCACTGTCCTCTATGATAAAGCTGCTTAATGAGCGCTATGACGACTGCGGCAGCGGCATCTGCATCAAAAAGCTGGACAGCAGCTATCAGATGTGTACACGGGAGGAGTTCGCACCTCAGATAAGGACGGCTCTGGAAACGAAACGTTCAACACCACTGTCCAATGCGGCAATGGAGGCGTTGACCATAATTGCCTATAATCAGCCTGTTTCAAAAGGATTTGTTGAGAACGTCCGTGGCATCGACAGCTCCTCTGTTATCAATAATCTTGTTGAAAAGGGTCTGGTGGAGGAAGCCGGAAGGCTGGATGTACCAGGAAAACCTATAGTATACAGGACTACTCCCGTATTTCTGAGGAGCTTTGGTCTGAGCTCGGTGGCTGAACTGCCGCCTCTTCCGGACCAGCCGGTGCTCTCCGAAGAGGATGAGCCCGATGATAATTCTGAAACCTGATGAAAGGAGCGGCAGGACTTGATAGTATTGAAAATAATACTCTGGATAATTCTCGCAATAGTCGGACTTATAGTTCTGGTTTGTATCCTGCCGATAGGCGGAGAAGTAAGCTATATAGACGGCAAGCTCAGCTATAAAGTGAAGCTGTGGCTGCTGAATATTATGGACTCCGATGGCGGAGGCGTACTTGGGTGGCTGAAAAAGCGTAAGAAGAACAAAAAGCCTAAAAAGCCAAAGCCTGCAAAGGATAAGAAAAAGAAGTCGAAAAAGAAGAAAGAAGAGCACCCGGCTGCGGAGAATATCCCACAGCCTGACGCAGTACAGGCGCTCCCTGAGCCTGCGGAAACCTCCGCTCCGGCAGAGGAGGTCTCAATAGAGGACCTTTCCGCTGAGGACGCAGCCGCTCTTGAAAGCATAGAGGAAGTCCCAGCACCGGAGGAGACTTCGGGAAAAAAGAAGAAGAAAAAGAAAAAGGCCCCGGAGGAGCATTATTACGAGTTCGACGACGAGGATGAGAACGAGGATGACGATGAGGAGAAGAAGTCTCTCGGCGACAAGGTCTCATTCCTCATAGACGTCTGGAACAGTGCTAAACGTCCTCTGAGACAGATATTCAAGGGCTTCAAGTTCAGTGAGGTCTACATTGATTTCCTCGTAGCCGACGAGGATGCCTATGACTGCGCCGTGAAGTACGGAAAGTACAGCGGTATCATATACAACGGTATAAGGCTTTTCAGTGGCCTCTTCACAGTCCGCCTCAAAACCGTGGACATCCGTCCGGGATTCGGTCTGAACAAAGGCCGATGGGACGCTGCCGGAAGATTGAAATTCCGGCTTGGAACAGCAGTTATTGCAGGAGTCTGGTTCCTGATAACATTTATATTCAGGGTATTCATCCCTGGCAAGCTCAGAGCAAGAAAAGCCAAAAAAGCTGCGGCAGCGCAGAAATAATACAGAAGTGAGGTAAATAGTATGAACACAAATAAGACTCAGATCAACGAGCTTTTAGGCATCTCAATGGAGAAGATAAAGGAAATGGCTGATGTAAATGCCATTATCGGACAGCCCATAAAGCTCGACGACGGTACTACCATCATCCCCATTTCCAAGGTATCCTATGGATTTGCGTCCGGCGGCTCAGACCTGCCTTCAAAGTACGACAAGGACCTCTTCGGCGGCGGAGCCGGTGCAGGTGTGTCCATAAAGCCTGAAGGATTCCTGGTCATTTCACCTGACGGTACTGCAAAAATGGTACCTATGGAGGCATCCAGCGACCCAATAAGCACAGCTATCGAGAAGGTCCCCGGTATCATCGACAAGGTATCCGGCTTCATCGGAAAGAAGAAGAACGGCGGCAATGCCGACGCTGCTGCTGACGCTGCTGATGCAGCTATGGAAGAGCTCTCAAAAAAGAAAAAGTAAGAAATAGCTATCCCTGACATATTCAGTCCATGCCCTTCATATCATGATAAAAACGGAGGTATGGATATGAAGATAAAGGGAATATTAACGGCTGCGGTGATTATTGCCGGAGCTGCACCGTTCAGGATAATATATGCACATTCAGCAGAGCAGCCTGAGGTCTCGGCCAGGGCTGCTGTGCTCATTTCAGCGGATACGGGAGAGGTCGTCTGGGAGGAAAACTCCGGCGAAAAGCTGCCTATGGCCAGCACCACCAAGATAATGACAGCTCTGCTCTGCATAGAGAGCGGAGGCCTGGATGAGCCCTTCGTTGTGGACAGTGACGCTATCCATGTTGAAGGCTCTTCTATGGGGTTGCAGGAGGGTGACATAGTTACCAAGTACGACCTATGCTGCGGTATGCTGCTGCCCTCTGGCAATGATGCCGCAAATGCGGCTGCTGTGAGGATAGCCGGCAGCATAGATAAGTTCGCTGACCTCATGAACGACCGTGCAAGAGAAATGGGACTTTCAAAGACCTATTTTGTCACACCTTCCGGACTGGAAGGGGAGGGCCACGGCTCATCCGCAAGGGACATGGCCGTTCTTGCACAGAACGCTCTGAAAAATGATATTTTCCGGTCTATATGCTCTCAGACGTCCATAAAGCTGGAATTCGGAGCACCGCCGTATCCAAGGTGGCTGAAGAATACCAATAAGCTGCTGACAATGTATGACGGAGTTTACGGTGTAAAGACCGGATTTACCGACGAGGCAGGCAGGTGTCTTGTGTCCGCCTGCGAAAGGGACGGCAAGTCCCTGATATGCGTGACACTCAATGACAGGAACGACTGGAATGACCATATTGCCCTCTATGACTACGGATTTGATGCAGTAAAAACGGTATCTCCGGAGCTGCCGGAGTCTGTTGCACTGCCTCTTGCAGGCGGCGGAACGGAATATCTCACTGCTGTCCCAGAAGTGAGGGAGGTCAGCATAACAACAGCAGGTATGTCCGGTGAGGACTTCACCATTGAAGTTGTATCTCCGCCGTTCATTTACGCTCCGGTCAGAAAGGGAGAGCCAGCCGCAGAGCTAAAGATAAGCTGCGGCGGAACGGAGGTACGCAGGATAATCCTACTCTCCGCTGAGGACGCTCCACTGAAAAAGGCGGAGGTCCAGGAGAAAAAAGAAAGTTTGGCCAATAGGCTAATATCAGCGCTCAGGAGCTTTTTTTCCTGAGAGAAAAGGTTTTAAAAGTGGAAAAGATAAGAATTCAGAAAATGATAGCTGACAGCGGAGTATGCTCACGCAGAGCCGCTGAGCAACTTATATTACAGGGAAGAGTGAAGCTCAACGGACACCCGGTAAAGCTGGGCGACAAGTGCGGCTTTAAAGACCTGATAACCATAGACGGCGAGCGCATCGCCTTGCCGAAAAAGAAGAATCTCACTTATATAATGCTAAACAAGCCAAGAGGATACGTTACCACTGTTTCTGACGAGCTTGACAGGCGCTGTGTCATGGACCTCCTGGAGGATGTGGATGAGAGAGTGTACCCCGTCGGCCGCCTGGACCGAAACTCTGAGGGACTTCTCCTGTTCACCAACGACGGAGAATTCGCAAACAGCATTATGCACCCGAGCCGCCATGTGTCCAAGACCTACAGGGTAACAGTGCGTCCGGACATTAACGACGAGCAGCTTGTGGCTCTCTCCGAGGGAGTCGTTATCGACGGTAAAAAAACTCTCCCTGCTACTGTGGTAGTCAAAGACAAGGAGCCTGGCAGAGTAGTCATGCTCATCACAATTAAAGAGGGCAGGAACCGTCAGATAAGAAAGATGTGCGAGGCTGTTGGGCTTGAGGTAGCAAGGCTCAGACGCATCAGTATAGGTCCACTGAAACTGGGAATGTTAAAGCCCGGCAGATGGAGAGAACTCACAGCAGATGAGCTCCGTGCACTCAGAACTGCTATCGGCAAGGAGAAGTAAAATGCTTGAGATACAGGAAAAATTCGGCACCGAAGGCTACGAAGAGCTGGTGAAAAAGCACAGCAGCGTAGTTATGATGCACATAACCGAGGCCCTTGACAGGGGAGAGCCGATAGGCTTCATCGCCTATTCCTATGAGGGTGACCATACCTGTATATACGACATCGATGACGGCGGAGACATTATGCTCTGTGACGGTCTTGTCCGCTCAGTACTCTTCAAAAGCTGCCTGAAAGCTATAGACAAGGCAGTTTTTGAAATTGATGACCAGTCCAAGCTGGAAAGACTGAGAAAACTCAGATTTATACCACAGGACGGAAATACAGCCGAAAACATCGACAGCTTCATGAACGGCTGTGAAAATTGCAGGAATAAATGAGCATATGATATGAAAGGAGCGAAATGTATTGCCAATAAGGATACCCGCAGAACTTCCGGCATACAAAACGCTTGGAGAAGAAAATATATTCGTAATATCCCGTGACAGGGCCGAGCATCAGGACATCCGCCCGCTGAAGGTGGTCATCCTCAACATCATGCCTAAGAAGATAGAGACTGAAAGTCAGCTTCTCAGGCTGCTGAGTAATACACCTCTTCAGGTGGACATCGACCTTCTGCAAATGGCCTCCCATACATCACGGAATACTTCAAGGCACCACCTGGAGGCTTTCTACAAGACTTTCAGTGAGATAAGCGGCAACAGATACGACGGCATGATAATTACCGGAGCTCCTGTTGAACTAATGGAGTACGAAGAGGTAGATTACTGGAAGGAGATAACCCAGATAATGGAGTGGTCAAAGACTCACGTTTTTTCCACTATTTATATATGCTGGGCAGCTCAGGCCGGACTTTACTACCACTTCGGGATACCAAAATATCCCCTTGAAAAGAAGATGTTCGGCATTTTCCCTCACAGGGCAGAGGTAAGCAATTGTCAGCTCCTCAGAGGATTTGACGATATATTCTATGTACCGCATTCACGCAATACAGAGGTAAGAAGAGAAGACATCGAAAGGATTCCTCAGCTTGAGATACTGACCTCCTCTGATATTTCCGGAGTACACATCGTTGCCAATAAGAACGGCCGTCAGTACTTCATTACCGGACACTCTGAGTACGATAGGGACACTATCGCAAATGAGTATCGCCGTGACCTTGACAAGGGTATCGACATACAGATGCCCTATAACTACTTTCCGAATGATGACCCGGACAATGTGCCTGTGTTCTCATGGAGGTGTACGGCGAACCTCATGTTCTCAAACTGGCTGAATTACTGCGTCTACCAGCGTACCCCATTCAATCTGGACGAGCTTGAGATACGCAACTGGAACTGGCAGACTGACCTTTGATAAGAGGTGCTGAATATGTACGAAATAAACAGATACGACCAGGAAGGTCCTGCACAGGGCCCGCAGGACTATCCTCAGGGAAACTATCCAGGCAGCGGTCCCCAGAATGGCTGGGGCGGCTATCCGCCGCCGAATAACGGCTGGGGGAACTATCCTCCTCCACCTCAGGGAAACTGGGGAGGCTACCCGAATGGCGGCCCGGTCCGTACAGCTCCGACTAAGACGAACGGCCACGCAGTTGCGGCTTTTTGTGTAGCTGTGGCAAATCTTGTGGTTTTCAGCAGTCTGCTGAGTTTCATAACTGTTCCTGTAGCTGTGATACTGGCCATTATCGGATTGAAGAAAAAGTTAGGCGGAAAGGTCTTTGCCTGGATAGCTATAGCTGCGTCGGCAGTTTCTGCATTCATTTTCGCCCTGTATGTCTCAGTTTTTGTGGGACTCTGGCCGGAGGTAAAGTACTTTGCAGACAACAGTACCGCTATAATGGAGGAATACGACAGGACCGGACGGCTCCCGGAAAGATTCGATAAGCTCGAAAAGGGACAGTATGCTGTTTTCTGGAAAATGCTGGGATTCAGTGATTTTGATGAGTTCTTTGAGACATTTGCTGAAGTCTATAACAGAAATGAGGAGTCCAACAAGTATTATAATGACAGCGAGGAGCATTCAGACAGCAGTGAGAGCTCCGAAGAAACGACAACCGTTCCTTACGACTACGACCACAGCGGCGAGGACCTGGTAATACTTGGATAGGCGGCCGCCTGGCAAAGGCAGCCTGCGCCGGAACTGAGCAGGTACGGAATAAAACTGAATAGAAGCGTGCCCCGGAACATTTGACAGTTTCGGGGCAAAATTTATATATGGCGGTCTATGCTTCAATGTCCTTTGTCATTCTGGTCATATACTCCTCAGTTGACAACAGACCGCTTCGGTTGAAGCGGTCAAGTCCGAAGAGACAGTCGGGGTCACGGGAGATGTAGTTCATCCGCTCGTAGCAGGTCAGTGTTATCAGAAACCCCATGTCACGCAGTACAGGAACGCTCTCACGGCTGATGAGTCCAAAAGGATAGGCAAAAATGAATGGAGAATATCCCAGTTCAGCGGCGGACTCTGTTTGCAGCAGTGTAAGGTCATCACGAAGGGCAGAGCGATAGTCCTCCTCGGACTCGCCGTTCATTCTGGCACATCCCTTACGTCCGGCAGAATTGGAGTGCATTGCATAAGTGTGGTTCCCTATCTCGGCTCTGCCGGAGCTGAGCAGAGCTGAGATGTCCTCCCAGGTAAGGTATGAATAGGCACTGCAATGAGGGTCAGCAGGAGCAAGTGAGTCGGTGTAGCTCCCTACAACAGAGACAATAAAACACATATCATACTTCTCAAAAACAGGCAGTGCGTCTGAAAGATTGTTGTAGTGGCCGTCGTCGAATGTAATAAGAACAGGCTTATCCGGGAGAGCTCCCTGGCCGTGAGTATACCTGACAAGTTCCTCTGCTGAGACCGAGGAATAGCCATTGTCCCGGAGCCATTTCAGGTCTGAGTCGAGCTGTTCGGGAGTTACCACGTATTCCGAAGGAGACGTATCCCAGACACTGTGATACATTATTACCGGAAGCGGCACCGGAGACTCTTCCTCTGATGTTGCCGATGAGCGAAAGACTTTTCTGCCGACGAAAAAGACCAGTCCGCATATGGCAAAAATTGCGGCATCTGTCAGCAGCAGCCTAAGAAATTTTTTTATGTTGCAGCAAAGATACATAGCTATCACCTCATGTGATATTATGCGGGAAAAGTTCAGGAAATGACTGCCTTTTTTACGCTGGGAGAAATAATCCTGTCCGTTGGTGAATATAATCAATTGAAAGGATATAATAATGAGGTGAGGATATGACAAGACGCAAACGACGCAGGCTGACTGCTGCGGTTAAACTATGCCTGCTTATAGCACTTCCTCTGGGACTTGCCGCAGGTGCAAGGGGAGTCTCCGGAATAAGGTCTGCATTGGTACAGACAAGCAGTCTCAGTGCCGGGAAAACTCCCTCAGCAGGAGCATCGGTGGACTATCCGGAAAAGGCTCTGGTCCGGCAGGAGGTCCCGGAGGAACAGGACATACTTAACTCCGCAGTTATATTGTCAGAGGGTTATGGCTATGCGGCGGAGACAGTTTCAGATGTGGTGACACGGCTGAAAAGTCCACTTGAAATGACCTCAGATGACCCAGGCGACAAGCCCTATCCTGCTGACAGTCAGTGGAACACAGGGGGAGGGCAGATAATCAGGAATACCTACGGACCCTATTCCGGGACAACGTTCATCGACCTTGAAGGCGGCGGACAGGTCAACAACAAGACTTCCGTATCCAACGACGTTCTGAAGCGTGAGAGCCAGTGCTTTGCGGATTTCACCATAAGTGACACCTCAGAGCCGCAGGTGCTGATATACCACACTCACACCTGTGAGAGCTTTGAGCCGTATGTCCGGGAGGAGTATGACCCGTCCTTCAACTACCGAACTACTGACGAGACCAAGAATGTAGTCATGGTAGGGGATGCCATTCAGGCAGAGCTGGAGGCAAAGGGGATAGGAGTGATACACGTTCGCACCATTCATGACTATCCATCCTACAACGGAGCCTACGACCGCAGCAGGGAATCAATAGTGCCTATACTGGAGCAGTATCCCAGCATCAAGGTAGCGCTCGACATCCATAGGGATGCAATAGGAGGGGAGAATACTGCATATCAGCCTTATTCAGTCATTAATGGCCGGGAGGCGGCGCAGATAATGCTCATATCCGGCTGTGACGACGGGACTATGGGGATGCCGGACTACATGAAGAATTTTCACTTTGCCTGTCGTTTTCAGGAAAAACTGGAAAGTGATTCACCTGGACTGACCAGGCCCATACTCTTTGACTACCGTCACTACAATCAGGACCTTACCACCGGGAGCCTGCTTATAGAAGTAGGTTCTCACGGAAATACTCTGGAACAGGTCCAGTACTCCGGGCAGCTCATAGGAAAGTCTCTTGGGGAACTGCTTGATTCCATGAAAGAGGACAAATAATGGCCATAAAAAAGAAAAAAACCGCCATAAGAGCGATATTTCTGTATCTGCTCCTGACAGGCGGGTCATGGATGTTCATAAATTGTTATACTAACTCCTACAACCGTATGGCCGGGGATAAGATCGCTCCTGCAAGCCTTGACGTCAGCGGCAGTAAAGCCTCTGTGACGGTGCTGGAGCACAGAGTGGATATAGACCTTTCGGCAGCCGAGCCGGACAGCAGTCTGTACTGCGGTGCTTATATACTTTCCCCGGATGAGGTGAGGTCAGCGTGCTATCTGATTTCTCTGCTGGCTGATATCTGAGTGCATATCGTAGTAGAAGCTGTTGAGCTCACCGGAATATATGAGAGTAGAACCGGGAAAGCTGCGGAAATCATCGGGTTTATAAAGGCAGAAAGGCTTTTCAAGTGGGATCCCTATTTTATCCATGGTGTAAGCCACGAACTGTGAACAGACAAAGCTCTTTCTGCGGTTCCATTCGATATTGAAATAAACAGCAAGGAGACCGAGGAGATTATATGAGTATACGCTGCGGTTGTTGGCGAAGTGCCTGATTATGCGGTTATACTCACTTTTCTGGCCGGGTGTAACGGGTATGCGGTATATCTCGCAGGGGATGTACCGGAATTTTCCGAGGGTACCCTGACCGACGGTCTCTTTGTTGAAGGTAGCGGGAAGGGGGAATCTGCGGTAGGTACGGCAGAAACTGTACATTTCCGAGAGGGTGACATCACCGGACAGGGAGACATGATTATAAGGCTTTTTAGTGAAGAATCTGAAGAATCTTGCAGGCCTTGTTCCTGTCTGTGCGATGATGAGGTAAATGTATTCCTCCAAGCTGTTCCCTCCTTTACATTAATGCATATATAGGTATTATACCATAAACTCCGGCACAATACAAGTCTTTTTTGCAAAAAATGCAGAAAAGGGCTATTTTACATAGGATATGAGGTAATCCCATTCCGTGTCTGCTGATACACCGTCCTGGGGACGCTCTGCAAAGCGTCCTACAGCGCCGAGCTCCTTCATGGCCAGGTGGAACTGGCACATGGCTATGCCCATATCTATACGCTGGATGTCCATTTCACGGCCGGGAGTATTTATAGTATGAGCCTGATAGAAGTGGAAGCCGTGGTCATGGAAAATTATCCTCCAGGGCTGCTTGTTCACAGCAGAGGGAGCGAGTCTTATGCATTCAAGGGCGGCGGCATAGTGTCCGGCAGCCTTTTCCGTCAGAGGTACCTTAAAGCTGTCACGGAAGAAGAGCTGGTCCCATGGTAGACGGGAGTCGGCCTTTGTGGTAGTTCTCATGACTTTTTCAGTCATGCGGACCTTGTCAGCCGGCCAGCCAAGCGGTATGACCGCAGGCATTATCTCTTTTTCTCCAAGACCCATGGCTTTGGCAAAGACAGTTTTGTTGAAAGTTCCGCCCAGCCAGCAGCCGGAAAGACCCATGCTCTGAGCCAGCAGAAGCAATTCCTGGCCGACGTAGCCTATGTGTTCCAGTTCAAAGTGATGACGCTGAGAGACTATCCCCATGTACAGAGCAGCTCCCTTGATAACTCCATAAGTGCCCAGATGAGGTGTTCCGGCACCAGGAGCCTGTTCGATGAGTTCTGCTCTTGCCTTTGCGCCGAATGGACTTTCAGTCTGTTCAGCAGCCTGTATCAGCCGGTCTCTTATTTCCATAGGGACAGGTCTTCCGTCGAAGGTGCGGACGCTGTGCCGCTCCTCCATGAGCTGTATATAAGATATCTCCATAATTGCCTCCATTTCCCCTATCCACGCCCTCACGCAGTCAGTCAATGCACGGTAATGAGTTATAGCGATAACGATGCATTTGTGCGCTGTCTGAGCATAACGATCCTTCGTCAAAGACGTTTCAGCGCCGCTCCTGACGCTCACTAATTCCTTTTATCCAGGGAAAAGGAGACCCTTTGCATTCGCCCTGCCTGCGCTACACCGGAGTTATTACTTCAATTCTGTAGTCCAGTTGAGGGACTGTATGGTGTTGTCCAAAAGTCTGAGTTCCTTTGACATCTTGTCTATCTCGGACTGTAATTTCTTCACATCAACTGTACTGAGCAGCTTTATCTCAGTCATTCTTGCTCTGTGTCCGGTCTGGCTGGCATCGCTGACAAGGGACTTGTATGCGCTGATGCGTACCTTCAGGCAGTCCTTCTGAGCGATGAGCTGAGTAATGGTCCTGCCCTCATATTCAACAAGGCTGTTTGTGAGATTGATCCTCTCCATGAGCTCCTGCAGGCGGTCAATAGATGAGTTAAGTTCCTTGAGAAGGTCCTTCGGATCCTCAGCAGGACTTTCGTTTTCCTGGACGATAGCGTTGGCGCACAGCCTTTCACGGAGCTGAGCGATATTTCGATTGAGGTCTGCTCTTTCCTGTAATGCCTCTGCAAGCTTCATGCTGCACTCTCCTTTACCGGTATATTTTTTATTTCCTGTTCTTTCGTATACTGCAAATGTACATCCCGGAGTTTCTGCTGACCTGCGGCTGATGCAGATGAAATCCTCAGAGGAGAACTCAGGGAATAAAGTATCGCCATGGTACGGCCTGTCAAGCTCCGTCAGGTACAGCCGGCAGGCAAGTTCAAGACCTTCTGAATAAATGCGGCTCCCTCCGCAGAGAAATATGCTGGCGGAAGGTGAATTTTCCGTGATATAGGCATTTGCCTTTTCAATAGCCTCCCTCAGACTTCTGGCTGAGCACAGCATTTCTCCGGTATATTCCCTTTCCGAGGACACTACGATACATTGTCTCTCCGGGAGCGGTCTGCCGATGCTCTCGAATGTCCTTCGTCCCATTATGCAGACGTTTCCGGTGGTAAGTCTGCGGAAATAGCTTCTGTCCTCAGGAATGTCCCATGGTATACTGCCGTTTTTGCCGATAGTGCCGTCGGAGGCGACTGCGGCAATAATATTTACCTCAGCCATTTTCTTTGAGCTTTCTGAGAAGCTCTGCAACTGAGATGCCAAGTACAGGGTGGATGTAGTTTGGCATGAGTTCTGCGGCAGGTCTCAGAACGAAGTCTCTGTTCTGCATATCCGGGTGGGGGACTGTCAGGTCAGGGGTGTCGATGACCTCTTTGTCGTAAAATATAAGGTCGAGGTCAAGAGTGCGGGGACCCCAGTGTATCTCTCTTTTGCGGTCAGCCTCATTCTCGATGCAGTGCATGAGGTCAAGGAGACCGTGAGGGGAGAGGAAGGTCTCACAGAGTACCGCTCCGTTGAGAAAGTCGTCCTGGTCGGTGTAGCCGTAGGGTTTTGTGACTATCAGATCAGACTGCTTAACCTCCCGGATGTACTTAGAGGAGCGCAGTTTTTCTACGGCATCAGATATATAGGTACGGCTGTCCCCGATATTTGAGCCAAGAGCAATGAGTGCCTTGTGCCAGGAACGGCTTATCTTTACTGATACGGAACGGAAGTCCATTGGTATAGGTGCATGAGGCTTACGGACCTCAACATCAGCCTGCCTTACAAGGGGATATGCAGTGAGAATAGCCTCTGCAACTGCCTGAGCCGCAGACTCAATGAGCTTGAAGGTATTTTCGGTCATCACCTTCCCGATGAGTCCGCATACAGCACCGTAGTCAACGGACTTTTCAAGGTCGTCGGTCATTCCTGCGGACTCTGTGTCCAGCCAGAGCTGAGCGCTGACATAGAAGTCCTGCCCGTTGGTGTTCTCATGTTCAAATACGCCGTGTCTTGCGAAAATTTTCAGATCGTCAATGCATATCTTATCCACGTTTGTATCCTTTCATTATAGCAAGAGCCATTTTTACAGCTCTGAGATTTTCTTTAACGTCATGCACCCTTAGTACTGAGACTCCCTTCATTGCGCCTGCCACTGAAATGGCGATAGTCCCTTCCAGACGCTGGTCTGAGGGGAGGTCAAGGGTGAGTCCTATAACAGATTTTCTTGAAGCTCCAAGCAGTACAGGGAAGCCAAGTCTCCGGCCGAATTCATCTATCCTGTCAATAGTTTCAAGGTTGTTCTCGTAGCTTTTAGCAAAGCCAACACCGGGGTCTATGAGGATATTTTCAGGCTTTATGCCGGCATTCAGGGCAATATCCAGAGTCAGCCCCATGTCGGAGATGAGGTCCTCGAAAAAGTTAGAATAGTTCTGGTCGTGACGGTTGTGCATAAGACAGCAGGGGATGTTGTTTTCAGCGATAAGGGCAGCCATTTCACCGCTGTCATACCGAAGTCCCCAGATGTCATTGATAAGGTCTGCACCGGCCTGTATACCGGCCTCTGCGACTTTGTATTTATAGGTATCGAGGGAAACGGGAACTCCGAATCTTTCCTTGACCGCCTGGATAACAGGAGCCGTTCGCTCGATCTCCTCTTCCTCTGAGATCATGACGTAACCGGGTCTTGTGGACTCGCCGCCGATGTCTATAATGTCAGCGCCCTCTGCAAGCAGTTTCTCGGCCTGTCTGAGAGCAGAGTCTATGTCATTGAAACGTCCGCCGTCGGAGAATGAGTCAGGGGTAACGTTGAGAATGCCCATAATAAGGCAGCTTTCACGAAGGTCAAAGTTTTTTTCACCTATCTTCATATCACACCTCGATACTGTGGTTTCGTTTTTCATCAGGCCAGCAGCATTCCTCCTGCGCCTTGCAGAAGCTGCACATTCTGGACTTTTTGTCAGCTGCATAGAAAATTGCTTCCAGGGACAAAGGGTCGGGGTCCTTATGTCTGTGACCGGCTATCAGGCGGAGTATCTGCTGTGAATCTTCCGGGTCACATCCCACCTGTTCCAGTATTTTTCCGGCAGTTTCCGGACCTGAGATGTCATGGGAAATTCCAAGGGTGTACTCCTCTACACGTCCAATGTCGTGGAGAAGTGCGGCCGAGTATAGGACATCCGGGGAGACTTCGACCCCCTTTTCAATACACATGAGCATAGCCATTCTGCCCACGCTAAGAAGGTGCTCCAGGCCGTGGCCGCAGAATATGCGGTCCTCCTCCAGACTTTCAATTTCGGCCAGCTTTCCCCGGAACAGCGGGTCCTGTAAGATTCGGTTCGCAATGATGAGTTCCATTTCACTGCCTCCTGGATGAACAATAATAATGCGGGATCTGATTTTGAGCATTATGAAATAATGAATGCTTTTGCATTCATTATATCATACTTTCATCCATAAGTCAAGGCGGAGCAGGGAGTTGTAGCTGAGATTTAATTTTATTTTATAATAATCTCTCAACCACTTGCATATTTTTCCGTTTTCTGGTATAATATATATCGTAGGTTTTTTATGCGCCTGTAGCTCAGTGGATAGAGCAGTGGCCTCCGACGCCATGTGCGCTGGTTCGACTCCAGTCAGGCGTACCATGATGGCATAACAAAATTGATGACATGCCAAAAAAAGCCCGAAATATCGGGCTTTTTTGCTACCCAAATCTCGAAAAATTTACATCGATTTTCATAGATGACATTGGGCTGTTTTACCCATGTGTAAGGATTTGAACTCTCAAAAGAGCAGATCCAGTCCCCTTCAAAGGTCGAAATACAGGCAAATCTCGATTTTTTCGGCAAAAAATAGTATACAAAGTTTCGGACTTGGTTTTAGTGGCTTTCACGAAATGTGAAAACACTGGAATCGAGTCCTTTTTTGTTTCTACGAAAACCAAGTGATAGAAAACCTATCAGCGCTTTGTGAGCCGTTTTTGACGGCATTGGTTGCAGTTCGGGAAACTACACCACCGAGAGCAA
>CACWPR010000002.1 GCA_902762855.1 Ruminococcus flavefaciens | reverse complement strand
TGTAAGTTTGTCAATCATATTGTACAGTGAGCATGAAAGAATTCGATAGGCGAAAGCCATTTAAGAGGACGCATAGGACGGTTATTGGTTCGATTTGAACGCACAGTTAACTGTGCGTTCAAATCGGCACACGAGAAAAAGCTGTGACATGAGTAGAATTTATTATGATCCTCTCGGTGACTGCGTTCAACCTTGCCATTATGCCTTGGAGTATACGGACGGATAAGCTTATGCTTTATACCGAGTTCAGCAAGTTTATTCTCAAACATAGTCTTCTTGTCTTTCTTACTTGGTGAGAAGCGGTTTGTGAACTCAAAACCGTTATCAGTCTGAATACATTCAACAGTGATACCATGCTTTTTGAACCATTTTACAGCACGTTCCGCAAAGTCTGACGAAGAATAGGTGCTTTGTTCTTCATATCCGTACAGAAAACGCAAGCGAGTATATTCGTCTATTGCGGTATACTGGTAGAGCTTTAATTCCTTATCAGCTATGCACTTCCTCGGAACAACTTTAACATCTATCTGAACACGCTCGCCTGCGTGTGTCATCTGTTCATAAGGCTTAATTATCCGCTTTTTCTTTTCCTTTTTCTGAGGAAGCATACCATATTTCTTCATTACACGATAAAGGCTTGTTATGCAGCGGCTATAGCCTTTTTTTCTAAGCCTGTGCCACAATTCAGGCAATTCAAGGTTAGGGCATCTTCTGCGGTGATCCTTTATCAGCTTTATCTCAGCTTCTGTATGTTCGTTAGGATGATGATGCGGTTTTTTGGACTGTGCTGCCAGGGATTCCACACTTCCATCCCAGCGGCTTTTCCAGAAATATATGTATGAGCGGGTTTTATTATATTTTCGGCTTGCTCTGCTTACACCATATTTCTCTGCATACTTCATCAGGGATTGACGAAACTTCATGTCTTGTGTTATACTATTCATGAGAGATAGACCTTCTTTCTGACTTGAATTTGGTGTGGTAACTTTATTCTAACAGATTTTCGCTGACTTGAATTTGGTGTGGTAACTTTATTCTAACAGATTTTCGTCTATCTCTCTATTCTTTTTTTCATTTTTGTCCAATATCTATTGTAGCACTACAAATGATATTCAAGGACATCTTTGAGACCCTTGACAAGGCCGGCTTCGGTTCAAACGTCCATGAGATAGCCGCAGAGGGCGAGTGCAGAGTCCTGAGGCTCGACGACGACTCCGGAGAGGGTTTTATGACGATGTACCGTGTTTTTGAGGGAGTCTACCTGATGTACAACGACTTCCACCTGAAAAGCTGTGTATCGGAGTATCAAAACGCTGAGACAGTACTGTGCATAGACCACTGCCGTGAAGGGCGCATAGAGCATGAAAATGCCTTTGGAGGACGATATTACATGGAGGCAGGTGACCTCCGTATCGACAGAAGGATACACCATAAGGGCCGGGTGGAGCTGCCGCTGTCCCACTATCATGGCATGACGATAGGCTTCATGCAGGGCCTTGCTGAGGAGTCACTGAGGAGTTATTTTCCCACGCTCAGGCTGGACCTTGATGCACTCAGCGAAAGATTCTGCCATGATGAAAAGGAGTTCATCATAAGAGCAGATGAGCGTTTGAATCTGCTATTCTCGCAGCTGTATCACCCGCCTAAAAGCGTCAGGCTGGAATATTTCAGAGCCAAAACCGTGGAGCTGCTGCTTTTACTGGGCGACATTGACCCTGAGATGCAGACGGAGCAGCGGCAGTACTTTCCTGCCAGCCAGACCGAAAAGGTAAAGGATGTACATTCGCTGATAACGAGCCGGTTGGGAAAGTCGTTCACCGTCAGCGAGCTCTCTGATATATCCGGTATGCCGCCTGCTGCTCTGCGTAAGGTTTTCAGAGCAGTGTACGGAGCTCCTATCTACCAGTACATCAAGAGCTTTAAAATGAAATCCGCCGCTGCAATGCTCATCTCCGACAGCGAACTGACTATCGCAGAAACTGCACAGCGGTTCGGTTATGACAACCCTTCAAAATTTTCAGCAGCATTCCGTGACATTATGGGCATGACACCCCAGAATTACCGAAAAAGGCAGGAGGAATCCTAATGGGAAAAGACAAGAACGGCTCCTTCGGCTGGCTTTTGAGCCAGTCCGGTGAGCGAAAAGGCAAATTCATTGTAAGTGTGTTCCTTGCGGCACTGAGTATGATATGCGGCATAGTGCCGTACTATTTCATCGCAAAGATAGTGAGGGACCTTTTGGACGGAAGCACAGACAAAAGCTCGTATATCACCAACTGCGCCATTATTACCGCACTCTGGCTGGGACATTCTCTGTTCCACGCCCTTTCAACTGCAAACTCACATCTTGCTACATTCCACACCCTTGCAGTAATACGCAAAAAGGCCCTTGACAAGCTGGCAAAAATGCCTCTTGGTGACGTTATAAGCCAGCCTTCCGGTGCGCTCAAAAGCACAATAGTTGAGCGTATCGACAGTATCGAAACTACCCTTGCCCACATTCTTCCGGAGTTTACCACTGGTATAGGAGCTCCGGTGATAATTCTCATCTGCACGTTTATTGTAAGCTGGAAGCTCGGACTTGCTGCTCTTATAACAGTCCCACTTGGCATTGTGTGCTACTGCCTGATGATGTTCGGCTACGAAGAAAACTATGGCAGGACTGTCCGGGCAACTAAGAGTCTTAACGCAGTCACCACTGAGTATATCAACGGTATCGAGGTAATAAAGGTTTTCGGCAAGGCACAGTCAAGCTATGAGAAGTTTGCCGCTGCTGCCAAGGAAAGCGCTGCCAGCTTTGTTGACTGGATGCGCTCCTGCAATGTGTACATGACCTTTGCAATGTGTATAATGCCGGCCACTATGCTGTCAGTTCTTCCAATAGGAGGCATAATGGCTATACACGGCACAATTACTGCTGCCGACTTCATCACGGTCATAATACTTACAGTCGGACTCATCGAACCGCTCATCAGAGTAATGTCATATTCCGACGACATCGCACAAATGGACACTATCGTAACTGAGGTCAGAAACATCATTGATGCTCCGGAAATGGTTCGTCCGGAAAATCTGACTCATCCCTTCAGCGGCGGTGACATTGTACTTGATGACGTCCGGTTCAGTTATTCTGACAAGGAGATACTCCACGGCATTTCAATGACTATACACAGTGGGGAATTCATAGCTCTCGTTGGACCCTCAGGCAGCGGAAAATCCACTGCTGCAAGACTGATAGCAAGTCTCTGGGACGTTGACAGCGGAAGTATTACTCTTGGCGGAGTAAACATAAAGGACATCCCCAGTGACGACTTCAACAGCAGGATAGCCTATGTTTCTCAGGACAACTTTCTCTTTGACCTGTCAGTACGTGAAAACATACGGCTTGGCAGACAGTCTGCTACTGACAGTGAAGTCGAGGAGGCTGCAAAAAAATGCGGATGCCATGATTTCATAATGGGACTTGAAAAGGGCTATGACACAGTAGTCGGCACCTCCGGAGGACATCTTTCCGGCGGTGAGCGTCAGCGGATCGCTATTGCAAGGGCAATGCTCAAAAATGCAGACATTATCATCCTCGACGAGGCCACTGCTTACACGGACCCTGAAAATGAAGCAGTTATCCAGCGCAGCGTGGCAAAGCTGGTAGAGGGCAAAACTTTCATCGTTATCGCACACAGACTTTCCACAGTCAAGAACGCTGACAGGCTCTATGTCATTAAGGACGGCAATATAGAAGAAGAAGGCACTCACAGTGAGCTCCTGGCAAAGGGCGGTCTCTACAGCTCAATGTGGAAAGCACATATCTCAGCAAAGGACGGTGAAGAAGATGTTTAAGATACTGAAAAACTTCTTTGATTTCTGTGATAAAGAAGACCGAAAACGCTTCTATGCCTCTATAGTCCTGAGTCTTTTCCAGGCAATGTTCGAGGCTCTGAAAATACCTGCTATAGCCTGCATGGTCAAGGCTCTTCTCGATGATGATGTTACAGGTAAGACCTGCCTTACCTGCCTTGGCATAATGCTGGTGAGCATTATCGGCTCCGGTTCATTCAAGGCAAAGGCCACGATGCTCCAGACCGAAGGCGGCTACAATACCTGCGCCAACAAGCGTATGCAGCTTGCTGAGCATCTGCGCTATCTTCCTATGGGGTACTACAACGAAAACAGCCTCGGACGCATAATGTCCGTAACTACCAACACCATGCAGAACCTCGAAAACGTCGCAACAAGAGTAGTTATGATAGTTTGCTCCGGACTCCTCACAACAGCAGTCATCACTGCAATGATACTGTTCTATGACTGGCGTATCGGACTCATCCTCTGCGGCGGACTCGTAATATTCTTCGCCATAAACAGCGGTATGATGAAGGTCTCATCAGGCATGGCAAAGCAGAAGCTGGAAAAAGACTCTGCACTTGTAGCAAAGGTCATCGAATATATCCAGGGAATTTTTGAGGTAAAGACCTTCCGCCTCACCGGCGAAAGGAGCCGTGAGTTCAACAAGGCTATAGACCAGAACGAACAGGCCAATTCCGCAATGGAGCTCAAACTCATCCCTTACATGACGATGCAGAGCTTCTGGCTGAAAGCCGTAGGAACTGTTATTGTGCTTGCATCTGTACTTCTGCACATTGACGGCAGCATGGACCTGCTGACCGCTGTCATAATGATAATCAGCTCCTACCTCATCTATGCACAGCTCGACACTGCCGGACAGTACTCCGCACTGCTGAGAACCGTCGACGTAAGCGTCAGACAGGCACAGGAGATACTGGATACTCCACAGATGGACATTGCCGGCGGAGATGAAGTCCCTGAGAATTGCAGCATAACTGCTGAGAATATCAGTTTTGCCTATGAAAAGCGCAGGATAATAGACGGAATTTCAGTGGATATACCTGAACATACAACAACTGCTATCGTCGGACCCTCCGGCGGCGGAAAGACTACCCTCACCTCTCTGCTTTCACGTTTCTGGGATGTTGATGAGGGCAGAGTCACACTGGGAGGGAAAGATGTCCGGGACTACAGCATGGACGCTCTTATGAAGAATTACAGCTTTGTGTTCCAGAGGGTATATCTCTTTGCGGACACTATAGCAAACAATATCCGATTCGGACAGCCGGACGCTCCTATGGAAAAGGTCATAGATGCGGCCAAAAAAGCCTGCTGTCACGACTTTATTATGGCGCTTCCGGATGGATACGACACTGTCATCGGTGAAGGCGGTGCTTCACTTTCAGGCGGTGAAAAGCAGCGTATCTCCATTGCCCGTGCTATAATGAAGGATGCTCCGATAATCGTTCTTGACGAGGCTACCGCAAATGTTGACCCCGAAAACGAAGCCGAGCTAATGAAAGCAATAGAGGCCCTGACAAAGGAGAAAACCATAATAATGATAGCTCACAGGCTGAAAACCGTGCGTCATGCCGACCAGATACTTGTAATTGACAGCGGCAGGATAGCTCAGAAGGGAACTCACGAATCTCTTATGAGTGAGGAAGGCATATACAGGAATTTTGTTGAGAGCAGACGTGAAGCTGCCTCCTGGAGACTATAAAAGAAAGGGTCCCGTGTTATGCACGGGACCTGTTTTTAGTTATTATTTATTCTGGAGACTCTGTCAGTTTTCTTCGCCCTTGCCTGACTTCACAACTATTGCAGAACCGGTAAGTGTCATAAGTACGGCGATACAGGCTATTGCCTTATATCTGCCGGAATAACCGGTCTGGGGAAGTGTTCCTGGTTCGTCGGTCTGTGTGACGGTAGTTGTATCTGATGAAGTGCTTACGGTGCCTGTACCCTCTGTAGTTGTGGTCGAGGTTTCAGTGGAAGTGGATGTTACTGTCTCATCTGTCTGAGTTGAAGAGGAAGTTGTCTGTGTAGTTGTGACTGTGGTAGTCACAGTCGTAGTTGTGGTGACTGTGGAAGTGGTGGTAGTAGTAGTTTCCTCAGGGACTGCTCCCCAGTGTTCATAGTAATGGCTGAGTATACCGGAGTTAAAATTCTCATCCAGCCTCATATCGGCCAGAGCGAAAAATTTTTCCACGTTCTCGCTGCCGTACATGGAGATATTCATTTCCACTACAACAGAGTTTTCGGTGAGTTCATCCTCATAGACTCTGAATATTATCTCAGGCGGAAGTCCCAGGAACTCTGCGACGGCTTCTTTTGTCATTACGGTGGCCTCAACCGGCTCTCCGGACGCTCCGGTGTAGTACTTTGTCCTGTAAAGTGACTGGAAAGTTTCCTCGTCCTTCAGCTTTATCACCGCCGTTACACGGCCCAGGTTTTCGTATATGAGCTTGAGAGGTGATTCTTCCAGCATTTCGGAGTATAGCTCACCAACTGTCTGAACGTTTTCAAAACCGGATACCGGGTCAGTGAAGGCCTTCAATGTATCGTCGTCCATAGCCATGAGCTCATTTAAGGAATAGTCAGTAAAAACAGGGGAGGCTCCGGCGCCATGGTAGTCTGGCCACCGGAAGGCAACAGCCGGATTCGTGCGCTGGTCGGTGTAAAGGAGGACCGACGCAATGAACTTTTCAGCGTTCTCCTCTCCGTAGGCGCTGATGTCATATTTCACCTCGACCCCTGCATATGCTATGCCGTTTATGACCAAATCTAAGGTATCCTCCCTTGAACGGTACCTATAATCATTAAGAAGATAGGCACTGCTTATGATGTCGGCAGGAACGTTCAGAAGCTGTGCTGTCTTGTCAACGGAAGTCACATATTTTGTCCCCGGTATGCCGTCACAGTCAATGAAGTCAACTCTCTCATAAAGGTCTGCAAGCTGTTCATCGGTGACCTCCTGTGAGATCGCATAGCAGACAGTCAGACTGGTGTCGGATACGATTATACTGTCCTTGTACCTTGCGGCAAGGAGGCTGTCGGAGTACAATCCCGAAATCGTATAGGGAAAGGTGGAATTGGAGTGTCCACTGCAAGTCTCGTCATCGTATGTAAGCTGGTCTTTCATGCTGAGGAGCTCATAGTCGCTCATGCTCATTATTTCGTCAAAGGTATATCCGGAGATGCCATTTGAACCTTCCTCCGCAGATACCGCCATGGTAATAGCAGTTCCGGCCGCTATTGCAGCAGACAGGATGCAGGATATAAGTTTTTTCATAGTATTACCTCCTTTAATATTAAACATTGGATTCATTTAAAATATAGCTGTTTTCATCAATAAAATCCGATATAGATATATTCAATTCATTTTCAATAAAATCTGCCAGTGAATAGTCAAGTCCGGGTAAATTGTCGTATAATGAGAATCGAGATCCATTTATTTCTGAAATATGCTGTACCATGCATATAACATCACTCATATTAACAGTTCCGTCGCTGTTATAGTCAGCTAAAAATTTCTGTAAACTTGAAAAATCGATCAATTCTAATAAATAATTCTGAACAGCCTGCTGAGTTTACAAGTTTAAACGCTCCAGTCAATGTTTGTCCGCCTACGGTAACCTCAAAATTATCATCATATCCAACTACTGCCATATAATGGCCGCCTCGATTACTCGGATCAGAGTGACTCCGCACAACGACTTTTTGGTTATCAACATTAGTTTCAATATCCCAGCCTATGTGAATTGATAATATGTTGTCGCCCAGCCTGAACAAGAATTTATTTCACCTTGATTTCCAACAGGAGGAAAATACTGAGCAGTAGAATGTTTGTGGTAATATCATAGCTTTATGGAATAGTTCGTAAATTAGAATTGCTGTTTTGGCTTGCACGGGTTTCATTAATTACAATTGTATCATCATAATTATTTAGGTCTTCCCATCTACCACCATATGTGCATTCGCCAATAATCAGCGAGGACTGTGCTTCGCTTTTAAAACTATATGAACAAGTTTAATGCAAATAAATAAATCAAACCATTATAATCACCCCTGAATATTTATAAAATACATTCATCATACTGTAATTATATTATACACAAAACAACGGCTGCTGTAAACCGTTAAATCGAACATCTTTTTTACAGATAATTGTACAACATGAACAATCGGCGGAAGATTGTTTTCAATCAGTAAACTAAACAAATTATCTCTTCTGTATATGTTCATTTTGAATAGTCAGGGGAAAACCAATTTCCCGGCACTTTCTATAACAGAATAACAAAAAACGGCTCAGAAAACTGAACCGTAAAATGCAGACAGCAAAATACTGCCATAACCCAAACAGACTATCAGTCTGTACAATGTTAACGAGCTTGTGAGCGTCAACGTGACCCACATACGCCCACCCGGAGTCTTTAACTGCGACATAATTGATGACACTGCCGGATGCGATAGCAGACTGACAGTTTCGTACAAAGTGAACGAGTAAAACGAGTGCCCCCGTTAATCGGGGGCACAGACACTGTGCTGTTTGGGTATAACAAAATTAATGACATTGAGTTTTGTGCTGTGATCAAAAAAATCAGGCAGCCGTTCAAGGCTGCCTGTTGTTTTTATTTACTGTGGTTCAACTTCGGGAACGCTTGTTGTAATAACGTCCTCACTCTCGAACTCAACTATATCCATTTCGGGGGTAGTATACTTTTCTTTCATCTTAAAACTCCTTTCAGATAATTCAGTCGCAGTTAATGCATCAAGGTAATTGTTAACCCCACACTCCACCTTCTATGCTGTTTATATTCTTCGCAGCCATTGCGTAAACGTAAATAGACTTAGCCACGTTCTTCAGCTCTTCGCTGGCATCCGGGTTTTCCAGAACTCGCTTTACATATATCATCGGGCTGAAACTGTACTTTACCGGTCCGTCGTCGTCCATTGTCAGTGTATGGAGCTCAGTGAGTTCATGGGCGGCAATGTTGGGTATCTCGTAAAAATTGCCGTATTTGCTGGTTTGCAGTTCCGGTTTATTACCGTCCAGCTTGATAGTGCTGTTATCGGAATAAACTCGCATACTGGTCTTTGAATCAAGTACAAGAGAGAGTTTTATACTGCTGTCAAGACTGCCGGCTAACTCATCCAGCTCATCGGTATTTATATCTTCAATACCCTCAATGCTGTAGTCTGTGCCGTTGAAATAGTTGGATGCTGCCTTGCAGTAATTGTCAAGAGAATTTACCAGCGCATCTGTATACTTGTTATTGGACTTGTAATTGCTTATGTAGTCAGCAATAGAGTACTCGATAGTCTTGTCATCGTCGAGGACATAGCTTGAATTTCTGATGTCGAGGAGGTTGTCATTCTCATCATAGAGCCTGAGTGTTACCTTGTCGTTCATCTGAGTTGCATCAACATAGTAGCTCAGCATATAGGAGCCGTCATAATATATTGCATAAAACCATTCTTCATCTTGGCTGTCATATCCGCTGCCATAACCTTTATGCTTGTAGTTATCGAAGTCGGTTATGACTACCTCGCCGGAGGGTCCGTCAAGGACTGCCTTTTTAGCGTTTTCGCCAAGGTTAACCTGGAAGTTCACACCGATAGAGCCGTCAAGGGTAAGAGATGCACCTATTACATAGTTTTCGCCGTAGAGATATTCTCCCGTTGATACCAGTGTTTCATCATACTCAGGTACGTTGCCATACACTGGGAATGGGCCCCATTTATGAGATAGATGTTGTTCATCATAAGCATAACTCAGCATTGAGCAATCCTTTTCGTCTACGCCGTCACCGGGACAGAAAATGTCTCCGACTGTTTCAATGTATTCTTTTTCTGATGCCGAAAAACCGGTCTGATCGTTAACATATTCATACAGCAATTTTACATCTTTACTAGTAATCCTACCGTTACCACTAACATCACCAAGCATATAATCGCCGTTTACAAATTTGGCAAGATAACTCTTCTGTATGTAATCCTTAGGTACATATGTATCTCCGGATGTATCTGCATTGTACCATTTACCGTTCCAGCCGTCCTCATTTTGTATTATGGTTTTTACGATACGAGCTGGTTCGCCATACGCTGTAACAGTAACTGACACAGGCTCAGAGGCATTTGCAAGGGTGAAGGGATAGTCAAAGCTGTAGAAATATGACTCTATATTTGCAGCATCAAAGTCATTTTCTCTTGTGTAGGTCACATCACCGTCAGCGCCGCTGAAAGTCACTGAATCAATGTTATGGGGCAGCAGCATATTGAAGCGAAGTGCAGAATCATCTATGCACTCAACTTTATTCACCTTTGGCAGGACAAGCGTATAGGGTTCGAGTATATACGGATCGTCCGCTGTTCCGGTACCGGTGGTTATCTCAATACCTGCAATGATAGAATCTGTCAGCTCATCGCCGTATCTCACGCAGTCGATGTCAAGTTCATCAGGCTCCATAGAGCCGTCAACTATGTTTGCAAGAGTATAGACATTAACATTTTCCAGATCATAATCCGGTATTTTGTAGTAATAACCAGAGCTTTGGGTTTCATTGAATCTGTATATTCCTGAAACTTTCTTTATGCCCCAGCCTTGTTCATAGCGGTCATCGAACTGCACATAGACATCATTAAGGACCAGTGCATTATCATAGCTTATAACGATGTCATCTACCGGTCCTGTTTCAGGATCAAGGGTGTATACTTCTCCTTCTATTATTGTGTCTTTGGAATTGGATGTAAGATAACCCGGATAACCAGGAAGATCAATGCGGGCATACTCTTTATCATAGGCTCCTATCAAGTCACACTGAGTTCCGTATCCGCCGACGAGTTTTCCACATTTATTAAACATCCAATCAGAATCTGTAGCTTTATCCAAGTTCCATAAGGAGGAAACTGTTATCGTTTTCAGATTTTCACACCTTGAAAACATCGCATGGCTGTTAGTCACATTGCTTGTATTCATTTTGCTGAGATTCAGTGAGGTAAGGCTGGTACAGCCACTAAACATACCGGAAACATCTTTAAGATTGCCGCTGCTGAAGTCAGGGAGAATAACTGTTTTAAGATTCCCCATATCCTCAAACATATCGTAAGCCGATTCGACCTTGCTTGCATCGGCTTTTGAAAGGTCAATTTTCCATAGTTGGCTCTTATAACCATATTTTATAGACAGATTAGTTTCCGCTGAACGTATCAGCTCACAAAAATTACTGCAATCCTTATTAAGAACACAATTTTCCGTAGCTACGATCTCTTTGATATCAAGAATAATTTTTTGATCGTCCTGAGCATACAAATTCCAGAAATAGTCCAAGTTAGCTATCTCTCCGTCGAGAGTCAGCACACCTGTCTCACTGTCGAAATAGATATTATCAGCAGCATTTGCTGTGACAGAGGGTTTTTTCAGCGGTGAAACTCCCGCTACAGGCGGAACAGCTCCGCCAATTATCGCCAGCGAGAGGACTGCCGCAGCAGTGCGTTTCATCAATTTTTTCATATAGATCACTCCTTTTGAAATATGAGGGGATTTATTTACACACCTTTATTGTACCATATCCATTCAAAAAATACATGGGCCAAATGGGTCATTTTTCAGCCAAAAATTTTTCCACATTTTGTGCACTATCGACAAAGTAAATCAGCTTTCGCTCTTTTTGTTTGACTAACAGCCTTATCCGTGATATAATATATATATATAAGATATGTTTTACGAGGCCTGGACATAAAGAACTAAATTCTTAGGAACTATGACTTCCTGGCTAAAAAACATTGGCATATATTATTGAACGACTTTTGACATCCGGAGGTGCTCAACATGAAAAAACGTATGCTTCGTTTTTCTGCTATCATGACCGCTGCCGCCATTATGTACAGCAGCGTCCCTCTTTCTGTGGATGCTGACGGTACCCGTGAGGTGAATATCTCAACAACAGAGCAGCTCCTTGACGCTCTTGCTGATGCTAAGCCCGGAGATAAACTCATCCTCGCTCCCGGAACTTATCAGAATGACGTCTGGAAAGGAAACTGGGCCGCTTTTTTCTCGGAGTCGAGCGGTACCGCTGAACAGCCTATTACCATTTGCAGTGCAGACCCGGATGACCCTGCCGTCCTGTGCGGCGTGTCCCAGGAGAATAAAATAGCTCTTCACATTATGGGTGAATACTGGAACATTGAAAACATCGTCGCCTGCGAAGCTGCTCAGGGCATCATCCTTGATAAGGGAAGCAATTCCAATATTATCGGATGTGAGGTTTATAATACCGGCACAGAGGGAATCCACCTGAGAGATGATACGTCCAACTGCCTCATCGAAAACTGCTATATCCACGACTGCGGAACTGTCAGCCCACAGTACGGTGAAGGTATTTATATCGGCAGTGCAAAGGGTACCACCGAATATGGCTTTGACTGCCACTACAATACAGTCAGAAATTGCCGCATCTCCAATGTCGGGGCAGACTGCGTTGACATCAAGGAATATACCATCGGTGCTCTTGTGGAGGACTGCATCTTTGACGGCTCCGGCATCAAGGGCCTGAACGGTGCAGACAGCTTTATCGAGGTAAAGGGCAACAATGTCATAGTCCGGAATAATATAGGATACCAGAACGGAAATGAAAAAGTACTGTATGCTGTTGACCTCTATATGGCTGTTGACGGCTGGGGACAGAACAGCCGTATTTATGACAATAAGTTTTATATGGATTCAGAGGACATCCCCCTTGTCAAAGGCTGGAACTGTGTTTCATATGCTTTCAGAAACGAAAGTGAACCGGTTTGCCCTGCCGTCACCGGTAATAAAGTAGCAGATGTTCTGGATATATCTATGTCCGGCGATACAAACGCTGACGGCCTTGTTGACCTGACTGATGTTTCAGCATTGCAGCGATTCCTTCTCGGTGACCCGGCAAAGGGCTGGCTGTCATGGAAAAATGCCGACCTTTGCGAGGACGGCAGGCTTGATGCCTATGATATGTGTATGCTCAGAAAGCTCATGGCCTCCGGAAAGAGCTCCGAAGCAAAGATATATGTCAACTATAATGCGGAGGATACCGGAAAGTGGCGTTTTACAGACGGTCTCGGCGGACGTACCCTGTATGTGAGACTGAAAGCCGGACCGGAAAACTCCATGAATATCGGCTGGGGGTACTGGGACCCGAATTTCTTGAATGAGGACACCGGAAAGTCAGGCAAGTGGATACAGCTCTCCATTGACAAGGTCACGCTGGACGCACAGGGCGAGGCTGTTCTTACGCTTGAACTCCCTGAGTCTGTCACAAGAGCAGACGTTGAGGTCTGGGACTACATGGACAGCTCCGGAAAGCTCGATAAGAGCGCAGTTGAACTGACTGAGGCCTGGTTCATAGACTGACCGGCTCATTTGAGGTCCGCCTTAATAGCAATAATGCCGCCCTGCGAAGGACGGCATTTTTTTATTATCTGCTGATAAGATAGGCTCTGCACGGCGCTCCGTCACAGCCTGCAAGGTCAAGAGGTGCGGCACTGAGAAAGTAACGTCCCTCCGGAACATCTTTAAGTACGATGCCTTCAAGAAGGACTGTCTCTGCACCAAGCAGGATGAGATGTACTTCCATAGGTGCATCCTCCGGCCCCACCGTCTGGCTCTCATTTCCAAGCAGAAGCACCTTCGCATCTGCAAATACCTTCGCCGCTCCGGCAGTGACAACTGCATCTCCGCCTATGAGGATGCGACTTGAGGCTCCTGCCCTCTCTGCCCTTGCAAGTATACCGGCTGCATCCTCGCCTGTGACCTCTCCGCTGTGACGTGCTACATAACAGTCGCCTACAAACGGCTCCAGGCCCATGCGGTCAACGGTCTTTCCCTCCCCGTAAAAATGAAAGGGAGCGTCTATATGTGTACCGTTATGAGCACACATCGAAAAGGCTGTAAGGTTGCAGACGTCGCCGTTGTCTGTGCTGAGCAGACGCTCCATTTCCGGTGACGGGTCTCCCGGATAGACCTTACATGAAAAAACTTCCTGCGATATGTCTATTATCATATATCTTCCGCCTCCTGCTCATATCATCACTTCCAGAAGCTGAGCCCTGAAGAGTCAAGCCCGATGTCCTCGGCATGGAATACAGGGTCCTTTCCTTCTCTCTTCTGCTTTTCATAATCCCGGAGCGTGTCCACTGCATTCCTGGAAAGCATAAAACAGCATGGGATGTTTATGAGTGTCATTCCACCCATTGTAATGTCTGCCATTGTCCAGGCAAAGTCCATCGGAGTTATGGCTCCGAAAAATATCACTGCTATACAGGCTATGTAGAATGCTGTCATGAACTTCTTTGAGGGTGGACATTTCCTGTTCAAATATGTCAGAGCATTGTCAACATAGTAAAGATTTCCGATAAGCGTCGTAAAGGCAAAAAGTATCATAGCTGCTGTGATGAACACCGGTCCCGCTTTTCCGAAAACTGTAGAGATAGAGTCCTGAACATAGGGAGCTCCGGACACCTCTTCGTTATAGGCTGTTCCTGAGCTCAGGCACATTAGTGCTGTTGCTGTGCAGAGAAGAAGTGTGTCGATGTATACGGATACAGTCTGGACAAGTCCCTGCTTTGCCGGGTGAGTAACGTCTGCGGAAGCGGAGGCATTAGGTGCTGAACCTACTCCTGCTTCGTTTGAGTAAAGTCCTCTCTTGATACCATACACAAGACATGAACCGCCAAGTCCTCCGATCATTGTACGGAAGTTGAAGGCATCCTTGAATATGAGCGCAAACATATGAGGGATATTGGTGAAATGTGCGCCTATTATCACAAGTGAGATGAATACATAGAGTATGCCCATTACAGGGACTACCTTTTCGGTTATGCTGATTATCCTCTTTCCTCCGCCCATTACACAGTATCCAACTATGACGGCAAGAACTGCTCCGACTATTACGGGAGTAATGGTGCTGTCGTAGAAGTCGTATGCCTCAAAGGTTGACTGTAGATTGTATGAGCAGAGCAGATTGAATCCGAAGGCATATGTAGCTATAAGGAAAATACAGAATATTGCCGCTATTATAGGCAGATGCAGAGCCTTCTCGATATAGTATGCAGGACCGCCATAGCAGTTCCCTTTTTCATCCTTACACTTGTATATCTGTGCAAGTGTACTCTCTATGAATGCCGATGCCGCTCCGATAATACACATGACCCGCATCCAGAAACAGGCTCCCGGTCCTCCGAGACAGATAGCTGTCGATACACCGACAATGTTGCCCGTTCCAACTCTTGACGCTGTGGATACTATCAATGCCTGAAAGGACGATACCTTCTGGTCACCGGCTGGCTTCTCCTTTATGAGCCGGCAGGCCTCCCCGAAAAGTCTCACCTGTGCAAACCGTGTCCTGAATGAAAAAAACAGTCCCGCCGCAGCAAGTACGATGATAAGCACCGGATAGTACATGACTCCATCAACTGAGTTAAAGAAACTGAATATTTTATTGAGCATGGCTTCCTCCTGATAAAAGTTATGCTCCTATTATAACCTATTTTTCCCTTAAATACAAGTCCGGAACAACAGAATTTGACATTCTCTGCGCTAAAGGGTATAATATAGGAGTTGATAAAAAGTTGAACTTTACTATTTACAATATCACGGAAAGGAGCGTTGAAAATGTACAGTATTCTTGTTGCTGACGATGAAAAGGACGTTGTGGAGCTCCTAAAAGACTATTTCAAGCTGGGCGGATACCTGGTCTATACGGCTTATAACGGGACCCAGGCTATTGAATCCGCTGCCAAGTCCCCGGACCTTATCCTTCTTGATGTGAATATGCCCGGTACAGACGGATTTCAGGTATGCTCCGCTATAAGAGACCACGTTAACTGCCCTATCCTATTCCTGACTGCAAAAGTCGATGACCAGGATAAAATAAAGGGATTTGCTGCCGGCGGAGATGACTACATCATCAAACCATTCTCGCTGGATGAGCTGGGTGCTCGTGTCGCAGCTCATATCAGACGGGACCACCGTGTGAACTCTGCGAAAAATGTCCGGTTCTTCGGCAATACAGTCATTGACTATACAGAAAAGTCCCTTACCGTCGGTGACGCTCCGGTGGAGCTCGCCAACAAGGAGTTCCGCATTATAGAGCTCCTTTCTCTTAATACCGGTCAGGTCTTTGACAAGGAACGCATCTATGAGAAGATATGGGGCTACGACGCTGAGGGCGACAGCTCCGTTATCGCAGAGCATATCCGCCGCATACGTGCTAAGCTGGGAAAGTTCGGTGAGGATAAACACATCGCTACAGTCTGGGGAGTAGGATACAAATGGGTAAAGTGAAAAGAAAGTCTATCCCCTCCTCACTTTCCAGGTACCTCGCTGTATGCTTTGCTGTATGCGCTGCCGGTGTACTGCTTATCTGCACAGTTTCCGGATACCTGGAGGCCTGGTCCGATGCAAGACTTTCAGGTCTTTCAGTGAACAGCGGCCCCCCCGACAAAAGCGTTTCCGCTAACAGGATATATCTCGCTGTCAGGTACGGAAAATTCCTGCTGATACCGTTGTGGTCTGTTCTCTGCCTTTTGGTCACGGTAAAAATATTCTATCACAAGGAAATAAAAGAGCCTGTTGACGTCCTCACTCAGGCTGCGGAAAAAATACTCTCCGACGATCTTGACTTCAAGGTCGAATGTCACTCAGATAATGAACTGGGTATGCTTTGCCGTTCATTTGAGGAAATGAAAAAAGGTCTCTATGACAGCAACTACGAGCTGTGGAAGTCCCTTGAAGAACGCAAAAGGCTGAATTCCGCTTTTTCCCATGACCTCAGAACTCCTGTGACCGTTCTGAAAGGCTATACGGAACTTGCTGAAAAGTTCGGAGAAAGGCTGAGTCCGGAAAAACAGGCCGATATTATCAGGAAAATGTCTGTACAGGTGGGCAGACTTGAACGCTATACCGAAAAGATGTCCGGACTCCACAAGCTGGAGGATATTATCCCTGAGCAGGAATGCTGCTCTTTCGGAAGTATATGCGGTCAGCTCCGGGAAACCGGCTCTCTGCTCTGCGGAGAGACCGGATTCAGCTTTTCGGCAGATGGCCCGGCGGACATGACTGTTTACACCGACACCGGACTGGTCATGCAGGTGTTCGAGAATCTCCTCGGTAACGCTCTGCGGTACACCGAAAATAACATAGAGTGCAGCGTTTCTGCGGATGCCGAAAGGCTGACCATAACAGTCACCGACAACGGAAAAGGGTTCTCAGATGAGGCCCTCCGCAAGGCCTGGCAGCCATTCTACCGTGACGAAAATACTGACGATAAGGTACACTTTGGTCTCGGTCTCTACATCTGCCGGCTGCTGTGCAGAAAGTGCGGCGGTGATATTTCAGTAGCCAACTCCAGTACGGGCGGCGGCTCAGTATCTGCAGCCTTTTCTGCAAAAAAATCAGAAAGTAGATAAAAAGTTGAAATATGCCCATTATCATTATGACATGAGGAAAACTCATGTCATTATTTTTTGGAGGCTGTGAAATGAATGACTGTATAATTATAAAAAATGTGGATAAGTTCTACGGAAAAAAACAGGCACTATCTGACATCAGCCTGACTATCGAAAAAGGTATGTTCGGGCTCCTGGGCAGGAACGGTGCCGGCAAGACAACCCTCATGAAGACCCTTGCTGCTCTCCACAAAAAAAACAGCGGCGAAATTACCGTCTGCGGAGTGCCTGTTGAAAATGCTTCGGAGATTCGTGCCATGACCGGTTACCTCCCACAGGAATTTTCAATGTACCCGAATATGAGGACCGATGAGGCCCTTGATTACCTGGGCGCCCTCTCCGGTATGCCCTCAAAGCTCCGCAAGGAACGGGTGGAGTCCCTGCTGAAGCGTGTTAACCTCACGGAGCACCGCCGGAAAAAAGTTAAAGAGCTCTCCGGTGGTATGAAGCGTCGTCTTGGCATCGCTCAGGCTATTATCCATGACCCCAAAGTCCTCATAGTTGACGAGCCCACTGCCGGACTTGACCCGGAAGAAAGGATACGCTTCAGGAACCTCCTCTGCGAGCTGGCTGAGGACAGGATCGTGCTTCTGTCTACGCACATCGTCGGGGATGTGGAGGCCACCTGCGAAAAAATAGCCGTTATGGACTCCGGCCGCATACTCTGGAAAGGAACTGTCAGTGAACTCATCGAAAATGCCAGAGGTCATGTCTACACTGCAAACGTAGAAAAACGCTTTCTGCCCCAACTCAAAAAAGAGTACATCGTCACCGGTATGCTCGCTCAGAATGACTATACCACAGTCCGGATAGTTTCCGACCCGGAGCCCGACCTGCCTAATACGGTCCAGACTGAGCCTGACCTTGAAGGCGCATATATGTACTGCCTGCACAGCAGCGGCTGCGACGTCACCGGAGGTGAGGATATATGATCTTCTTCAAGGATTGTAAACGTATTGCAAGGTCAATGACCTATCTCATCTACTGCGTGATAGTCGCTCTTTTCTTCTTCACCCAGTACTTCTCCGACTGCAGGACCGAGGTGGGACCGCCTTTCGGAGAAACAAAGGCTGTGGAGGACCATGACCTGATAATGAGCGGTGCCGCCCTGTCTCTTGCTGAGGACTATTTCGCCAACCTTTACATCTGCTATCCATTCGGTTTCTATAAGTCTGTCACCCTCAATGAAAAGAAACAGGAAGTCATCGAGGACGCTCTTACTGAAATGACCGGACTCTCTATGGAGGAACTTACAAAACTCAGAGACAATGCTGAACATTACACTTCTTATGACGGATTACATGAGTATAATGGATACATCATTGACAGTGTACCGGTAAGCAGCAGTCTGACCTACGACAGGTTCCTGGAGATAATGAAAAAGGTGAACAAGACCCTCGGTGGAGGCTCCTCCTACAAGCCTGATGACCTGATATTTAAATTCTCACAGGTCCCGATGACTAAAGAGGAGGCACTGGAGGAGTACGATAATTTCACTAATAAGGACCGGGTGACCGGCGCCCTTGCAAGACTTTTCAGCGACTATACCGGCATCGACGCTGCTATACTCCCAGTATTCGTGGCCGCAGCTCTTACGTCTGAGGACAGGCGAAGAAGAATGTCCGACCTTGTGTATTCAAGGAAAATCTCCTCCTTCCGGCTGGTTTTCACAAGATATGCCGCACTTATCACCGCAATGTTCCTTCCGCTTCTCATCACTATGATAATTGCCCAGATACAGGCTGTTTCTATTTACGGCAGCAATATCAGTATGACTGCTTTGTTTACTCTGCCTTCATTCTGGCTGGTGCCTAACATCATGGAAGCTGCGGCTGTGGGTATGCTGTTCACTGAGCTGTTTTCAGGCGGCACTGCTGTGATAGTTCAGTTCTTATCCTGGTTCCTGAGCCTCCTCACAGGCAGCGGTCAGCTCTACGGAAAAATACGCAGTTTTACACTGATATGCCGCCACAATACCGTTTTCGGAAGAGATATATTCATGACGTATCACAGTCAGTTCGTTTTCAACCGCATTTTTTACATCGTGTTCTCACTTGCTATGGTGACACTGACTGTGTTTGTATATGAAACAAAAAGGAGGGGAGCGTTCAATGGCATCAGGCTGTTTGGCAAAGGTAGTCTGCTCAGACGCAAAGCATAATTTTCTCGTTCACTACCTTCTGGCTCTGGCAGTGATACTGGCCTCTCCCCTGCTGTTCAGCATAAGATACCTCGACTCAAAACAGGCTGCTCAGCCCCTTGAAATGCTGGTCCCGCTCATCGGGATAATTCTGCTGACTCCCGTTTTTATGCCGGAGCAGAACGAGAGCATCAGGGATGTGGTACGCTCTAAAAAGACCAGCTACTCCCTTATTTGCCTGCTGAGACTGCTTATGGCTATGGCAGTTCTGCTATCACTTATCGGTGCCTTTGTGCTGTATATGCGTCACTGCGGCTCCGCCGTGACCTTCCGGCATTTTACAGGCTCAGCCGCAAGCGCTGCCGTTTTGGGTGCTGTGGGACTCTTCGGTGCCGCAGTCAGTGACGATACTATCACAGGCTATATGTCCGCTGTCATATACTTCATCACGAACTTCCTGCTGAAAGACAAATTGGGGATTTTTTACATTTTTTCCATGAGCTCCGGCAGCTTTGCCGAAAAGAAATGGCTGGTGCTCATGTCAGTCATCCTGACCGCCGGGACCTTCACAGTCCGGTCAATAAGAAATTGAAAAACACCGTACAGGACCCTTTCATGGCCTTGTACGGTGTTATTTTTTGTCAGCTTTCATCAGCCGTTCCATTCTCTATCTCGTCGCAGAGTTTGAGCACCTCCGGAGCTATCCTTGCTCTCTGATGTGCCGTTATCTTATAGAACACTGGCAGGGCAAGTCCCATAAAGCCTATCCCTGCAATTCCAAGTATGACCCCTGCCGTAATGCGTTCCCCACGGATAATGCAGATGATCCCATTTATCAGCATCAGAGTGCCTATGACTCCCGTTATCATGGCTGCTATCGTACCGGGGAGCTCCGCCTTTTTGTCAAGCTCCCTGAGATGCTTCAGCTTGTCATCGGTCTTTGGAGCAGCGGCATACTTCTTCCTTATCTCACCTACCTCGGCATTGCGTGAGGCTGAGTAAGTGTAGCTGAATTTCTTATCCATCATCCCACTCCTTTCGGAAGTCTTACCGTGAAAGTACTGCCCTTTCCAAGCTCGCTCTCAACAGTTATCTCTGCATTTGTGATGTCTATTATCCGCTTTGCAAGAGCAAGTCCGAGACCGTTGCCCTTTGCTGAATGTGAGGTGTCTCCCTGATAGAATTTCTCAAAGATGTGCCGCCCCGTACTGCTGTCCATACCGCATCCGGTATCACTGACAGAGACCACTGCACGTCCGTCCTCTTCATGAAGGCTAAGGCTGACCTTTCCACCTTCATCTGTGAATTTGAGCGCATTGGAAATGAGATTGTTCCATACTACACTAAGGAGCTCCGGGTCTGCAAAGACCTTTACCTCATCGGCTATATCAGTATCTATCTCAATGTTCTTCCGCTCCCATTCGCTCTCATATTCAAGTAGGCATCCGCAGAGCTGCTCGGAGAGGTCATAGGTCTGCGACTGCGGATATATCTGCTGATTCTCCAGCTTGTTGAGCTTGAGGATGTTCACCACCAACGATGACAGCCGCTTCGTTGAGTCCTCTATCGCCGCTGCATACTCCATACGCTCGGAGTCGGTCACAGAGCCGCTTTTCAGCAGTGAGGCATAGTTCTGTATTACTGCAAGGGGAGTTTTCATCTCGTGGGAAACGTTGGACACAAAGTCCGTCCGGAGAGTCTCCACACCTGATAGCTCCTGTGCCATTTTATTGACATATTCTATTATCTCATTGTACTGAGCCATTCCTGATATACTTGGAAAAAATGCTATCCTTGCAGAAAATTCACCGTTAGCTATCTTCTCAAGTCCCCTTGTTATGCGTTTTATAGGACGCTCTGTGAATATTTTCATACGCAGGGAGTCCAGAAGCCAGAAGATGAGTGTTATGAATATCACGTTGCCGAATGTCACCGGTGCCGCTGCCCAGAGCTGCTTTATGTCAAAATCAAGAAAGTGCAGGAAAAGTATGAATGAACAGGTTACAACAAATGAAATGAGCAGAAAGAATACGATGAATTTGTAAAGTCCTGAAAGGTTCTTTTTCATAATATCACCTCTGAGCTGTTTTCTGACGCTATGATAACATATAAATGTTTGTATTTTGTTAAGATGCTGCCGTTCACAAAAAGTTTACAATTCATTCCCCGAAGCTTTGTTCCCGGCACGTCGGTACTGCAATGCGGTCATTCCCTTCTTTTCCTTGAACTGCCGCATAAAATGATTCTCGTTGTTGTATCCGCACTGCTCAGCTATCTCCCCTACTCTCAGGTCCGTGTGACTTAAAAGCTGTGCCGCACGGTTCATCCTTGAAAGGATGATGTCTTCCTTTATACTTGTGGAGAAAAGCTCCTTGTAAAGCCTTGAAAGATGAGTCTTGCTTATTCCGAGCTCCCTTGATATGTCAGGGATGTTCCAGTCAAGTTCGGGAGCTGTCATGATGCTGCGGCGGAGTGAGTACATCTCCTCACGATAGGCAGAATTCCTGTTGAGTTCCGCTGTACGCCGTTCTGTGAATGACAGACATAGCTCCGCAACTTCCTTTTCAACGTCGGCAGGTGCAGTTCCCTCTATCACCATTTCATCAGTGATAAGCTCCGGGATAAGTGCAGGATTTCCAAGTGAGGCACCGAGCTCATCACTGAGTGCTGAGGCGATACTGGCGGCATCTGATGAAGTGAGGAGGATACCGAAAATGAAGTCACCGAGCCGTCCGCAAAGCTGTCCGATGGCCGCTGCCTTTATTGCGTTTGCTATCAATACTGCCGGGTCAAAGGCCTCAGGAGCATCCAGCCAGCTTATGAGCAGCAGACTGTGCAGCATCCCCTCACTGCGTAGGCGGCTCAGCCTGTCAGGGAGCTTCTCCGTGAATCCACGGCGGTTCAGCAGACCAGTCATGGTGTCTGTTGTGGAAAGTGACTCCATTTGCTGCCGGACATAATTTACGTACTGCCGCTTTTGCAGTGAATGAAGTCCGCTGCATATGGCATCGTTCCAGTTTACAAAGTAATCGTCAAGCTCAATTGAATCCGGTGAGTCATAGGCCATTGCTGTGTAGCCGAATATCTGTCCGGCACAGTGCATGGATGTCAGCACGGTTATGAGAGGCTGGTGGGGACGTCCGAGTGCAGGTATTATATCGGCAGTTGGGTAGTAATAACCGCTCTGCTCATTCTCCCCGTACCGTTTCGACAGCGCAAGGTACATACGGTCAGGAAAGCTGTGCTGTCGGTAGGCAGAGGGGTTGTCAAAGTCTGGCTGCCAGTCCTCGCAAAGCGCTATGTCCAGCCATTTCCAGCCGGGAAGAATATGTCCGGCCCTGTCTGCGGCATCCATGAGCCCCTTCACACTTTCAGCTTCGGACATACTGCTGATGAAGTCTATCCGCAGAAAGCTCTTCTTCTCAAAGCCTCTGAAAAGCTGGTGGACTACGTGCTTTTCAAGTGAACCCAGAAGGCTTCGGTCCGCAGCAACTTTGTTATAATCACATCCGCAGCTCGTGCCTATGCGAACAGTCTGTCTGCTGCCGAAAGGCTTGCAGGTCCGGCCAGTCATCATCTCATAAAGCCGTTGTACCGCCTGTTCTCCGAACTGTCTGTCACGTCCGCCGACTGTTGTCATTATCGGGTCATGAAGGGCGGAATACCACATCCCGTCATAGCCTGTGACCTTCACTTTCTCCGGTACCGCAATACCGTTCCGGATGAGTTCGTTTGTGAAGTATATGGCCATCGAGTCGTTCAGACAAACTGCCCCGTCCGGGCAGGGCAGCCTTCCCTCGGCTATATCCCGTGCTGTCTGCTCAGGGATGTCCCTCCAGTAATGGCCGTATCGGACAGAGTTTTCATCCACCTCAAGGCCATGGTCAGCCATTGCGTCAAGGTATCCCTGAAGCCGCATCTTTGATGGTTCATGGTCCGGGAACCCAGCAAAACACCAGACCTTCCTGCACCCGTGTACCTCTATCAGATGGGAGGTCATGGCATAGGCTCCGCTGTGCTGCTCGGATATTATCTGAGGCATCCCGCCCTTGTCATATTCCAGGGCCAGGGCAGGCACTCCGGCTTGTGCAATATAATTTGATATTTCTTTCTGTGCAAGCTCGCTGCGGAACCGGTCTGCCGCAAAGATAATACCGTCCAGGCTGCTCTTGCAGACAAGTGAATAGATATTCTCGAAGCCTTCTATGTAATTGTCCCGTTTCTCACTGCTCATGGAGTTTATAACTCCGGTGTAAACTATAACATCATACCCAAGTTCCTTCGCCTGGCTGAAAACTCCCCCAAGAAGCTCGTAGTCCAGCGGGTCAGTTATCTCAGGCATTATTAGTCCTATCCTGCCTATACTCTCCATATTCGATCCCCTTCTCCGGTGTGCCGGAATGTCTTTTGGTTACAGTATAGCAGACATCCTTCATTTTGTCAAATGGTCCAAAAAGAAAGTTTTTTTGTCCAAGAAATCATTCCTCCCTGGGATGATATGGTGTATCATATAGTTATAGAATTGTGAACGAAGTATTAACCACAATAATTTACAGGAGGTTTACCATGAAAAAATTCTTTTCCGCTATTCTAACAGCTGCTCTTACATTAAGCTCTCTCTCTCTTGCTCCGCTGGATTCCCAGGCCGCAGGTGATACCTACGAATTTGAGTCCGGCACTATCTACGATACCGGCGACTCTCCCACATCAGCAGTAAGCCTTTCCGGTGCGTCAGGGGGAAAAGCCGTTGACCTGAAAGACTCCGGTGACTCTGTGACCCTGAGCGTAAATGCTGCTTCTGCCGGAGCAAAAAAACTCACTATCCGCTATAGTCAGCCATATGACGAGGCAGGAAAAAATCAGGACGTTTTAGTAAACGGCCGCAATGCCGGGCAGATATTCTGCGAATACACCGGTGACGGAAAGTTCAGCACTGTAAGTCTCACTGCAAGCCTCTCCGCCGGTGTGAACACCGTTACCGTACAGGGCTCATGGGGCTGGACCTACCTGGACAGCCTCACTGTAGAGGATGCCGGCAGCTCCCCTTCAAAGGTCAGCGGCAGGCTCTCTAATCCAAATGCATCTGCGGAGGCTCAGTCACTTTACAGCTTTCTCTGCGACACATACGGCAATTATGTTATATCCGGCCAGCAGGAGTCTACCTGGATGGGCAGCGAGGACTACGAGTTCAATATAATCAAAAACGCAAGCGGAAAGTACCCTGCTCTCCGTGGACTGGATTATATGGGCGACGACTTCTCCGGCTGCAATCGCCGTGCAAAGTCCTGGTACAGCAAGGGCGGCATCGTTACTATATGCTGGCACTGCGGCAGCGATTTCAGCGGAAGTCATACTGAATCAATGAATACTCAGCTCAACTGGGACAAGGCGCTCACTGAGGGAACTCCGGAATATAATGCCCTTATCTCCGGCATGGACAAGGGCGCTAAGGCCCTCTCAGAGCTGAAAGCTGCTGGTGTCCCTGTTATCTGGAGACCCTTCCACGAGTTTGACGGAAAATGGTTCTGGTGGGGCAAGGGCGGTGCTGAGAACTTCAAAAAGCTCTGGCGCATAATGTACGACAGATACACAAACTACTGGGGACTTGACAACCTCATCTGGAACCTCGGCTACTGCGGCGATGTAAACTCCGGCTGGTACCCCGGTGATGAGTATGTTGACATCATCGGCGCTGATACATATGTCAACCACACTGACTCACTCCTTGGTATGTACCAGAAAACTGCACAGGTCGCTGATAAACCGGTCTGCCTCCATGAGAACGGCCCTATCCCGGACCCGGAAAAGCTCAGAGCCGACGGCTCAAGGTGGCTGTGGTTCATGACCTGGCATACATCATTCATCGACAGCAATGAAATAAATACCGCCTCATACCTGAACAAGGTCTACAACAGCGACTACCTCCTGACCCTTGATGAGCTCCCGGATGTCTACCACTACAGCTCCGCTCAGCCTGAGCAGGAAAAGGTCCGGGGAGACGTAAACGGTGACGGCTCATTCAGCATTGCAGACATAGTTGCCCTTCAGAAATGGCTGCTGGCAGCTCCTGATGCAAAGCTGGCTGACAGCTCTGCCGGTGACCTCTGTGAGGACAGCAGGCTCGACTCCTTCGACCTTGCACTTATGAGACGTATGCTCATAGAAAAAGAAAGCGGGACTGCTGAGGGTCCCGTAATAACACCGGCTGAGTACGTGAAAAAAGCCAGCGGAAATATCGTTGACAGCCTTCCCGCCGGCGCTGCAAACTGGTCAGCAGATGTTGACTACGGCGAAATGCGTAGCTGTACCTACTACTCCACTACCAGAGAGCGAATGACTCCAGTCAGAGTCCTTCTCCCTGCCGGTTATAATGAGAACGAAAAGTACCCGGTGCTGTATATGCTCCACGGCTACTGGAACGACGAGACTACTCTCTCTGACCCAGATTCCGGTCTCCAGAACATCATCGGAAACCTTACCGCAAAGGGCGAGGCTGAGAAAATGATAGTGGTGTTCCCCTAAATCTACACCAGCAAGGATATGCCCTACTGCACCGGCATGGACGCTGTAAATAATCAGAATTACGACAACTTCATCTATGACCTCCGGACAGACCTGATGCCGTGGATAGAGCAGAATTTCTCCGTCAAGACCGGCCGTGAGAATACTGCCATTAGCGGATTCTCAATGGGTGCAAGGGAGTCATTCTACATCGGTGTGAAAATGTGCGATAAGTTCGGATATGTGGGCAGTGTATGCACTGCTCCCGGACTTGCTCCCGGTATGCTCAGCACCAGCGAGATGAGATTCTCAGAAATGCCCTACATGGTGCTCATCAGCGGTGCGGTATTCGACGGTGTTGTCGGTAATAACCCTGAGAACTACCACAATATGCTCTCAGCAAACCGAGTTGACCACATCTGGAACCCCATTCCCGGAGGCGGTCACGACAATAACAGCATCCAGCCACATTTCTACAATCTGGTCAGAAATATCTTCAAGACTGAATGATCCGTCAATGGACCCCTGCGGCTGAATCCTCCACAAACTCCCTGTGCTGGAAAAGTACACAGCCGCCGGTGTGGTCCTGCATGAGTATGCCGGAGTCATTGAGCTTCCGGAAAAGTCCCGACTTCAGTGCATCTCTCAGGGTACAGTCCCTTATGTTGGTGTCGGAATACGGCGAGAAAGGACATGGCTCGGCATCCCCATGTGAATTGATATGAAAGAATCCACGTCCAGCGGCAAGGCATCCTCCGCTGGACTTTTCATCTCCGGGGAAACTCAGAAGTATCATCTCCTGGTACTTCTCACAGAGTGCATCCATTCTCTGCTCCATGTAGGCTCTGTCCTCATCATCAGGAGCAATATCTGCGGAGCTGCCGTCTGCAGGGACATATTCCACGAAAATAACGAGCCGGCTGCCAAGAGCAGAAAGTCCCTCGATATAACGGTCCGACATAACAAGGTCAAGGTTGTTCTTAGTCACGGTCACCGACGCTCCGGAAAGAGTGCCGATGCGCTTCAATTCCGCCATATTTGCCGTCTGACGGTCATAGATGCCCTTGCCCCGGCGCTGGTCTGTAGCCTCCCGGTCTCCTTCGATGCTGAGCACCGGGATGATGTTACGGTGTTTGTCGAAGAGCTCAAAGTATTCCTTGCTGACGAAAACTCCGTTAGTGAACACAGGAAAAACTATATCCGGATGACCGGCAGCCTTTTCCAGGACGTCACGGCGCATGAGGGGTTCCCCTCCTGCAAGAAGGATAAAGCTGATGCCCAGTTCTTCGGCCTCTGTGAAGATACGGTCCCATTCCTCGGCAGAGAGCTGGTCCTTGGGAGCACAGTCCGATGTGGCATTGTTCTGACGGGAATAACAGCCCTTGCAGTGGAGGTTACAGGCACTTGTTATACTTGCAATGAGGAACGGCGGGATATGCTCCCCCTGTTCCTCAAATTTTTCTCTTTTAGCGGAAGCCTTTGCGGAAACTGCTGAGAACCGCATTACAAATGCAGTCTCTCTTGGGTCGCTGAAAACGGACTTCACGGCATTTTTCACGATGTTCTTTACCCCGTTGCCAAGGTATTTCTGAAGGTCTTTTCTTTCCATAAGTACACCTCACTGGATATAGTTAGCCCATTAAAATTAGATTTGATTCAATTATATCGCTTTCAATCAAAATTGTCAATATACATTTTGCACAAATCACCGGAATATTTTTTACACAAGGACAGAACAGCGCCACCTTAAAGGCGGCGCTGCACGTTATTTGTTTATCTCTTCAAGCCATTCTCCTATTTTTTTCCGTGAATCCGGGATGTCGTCACAATAAATGCTCATCGCTTTTTTCACATCGGCACCCTCGGCCATACCCTCAATATCGCTTACGCTCGAACCATATCCGCTGCTGCCCTGAGTTGCCACAAGATACAATGTCTTACCTGTGAAGTCTCCGCTTTCAAGGAACGTCGCCACCGGCATGGGTACTGTTCCCCACCAGAGCGGATATACCAGTATCACCGTATCATAGCCGGAAACGTCGATCGGCTCGATAGCCGGTCTGGCCTTGTCTTTCAGCTCATCACTCGCAGCAGAAACTGTATCTCCGTAGCTGGACGGGTACTTCTCCCCTGTCAGTGTTATAGCCCTGACGTCACAGTCAACTGCATTATCTATCATCGCCGCAAGTAACTGTGTATTTCCCATGAGCTCACCGTCTGCAAGCATCAGTGAAGCTCCGGAGACTGCGTCAGTATCATCCTCAAAGTCCGTATTCCCTAATCTCGTGAAGTACACCACAAGCGGCTTTTCACCTTTCCACTGTACTTTTTCACCGCTGACCGCCTTTTCATAGTCTATCTTCACTTCCTTAAAATGCCGGTTGAGGTACGGCACCAATGCCAGTCCAACTGCTATGGCTCCTGCACAGCCTGCGGCTATAAGTGCTGCTGCGGTCTTTTTCCGCTTTGTACGCATATAGCCATGCATACCTCCGTGAAGCACTGACAGAGTCAGCACTGATGTTGCAAGATACCTGTGGATATCCGCCCTTCCGAAGGCTTTGAACCACGGAAAAATAAACCTTGAAACTCCCATGCTGCTCACCATGAGTACTATTATGCTTATAAAAAGCAGTACTGTTACAGCATCAGAGAATTTCCGGACGGGAGTTTTTTTCACACTGCTGAAAAAGCTCCGGAAATATTTCCGTTTAAGGACGATATGGCATACCAGACATACAAAAAATATGATGCCAAGTATCTCATGGAGCGTATTCCCGGCAAACACGTAGAGCATCTGCACAAGGAGTATCGCATACATCAGCACATCTACCGCTGTTCCGGCACGGTTTTTTATTATTGTCTTATCCATAAATACCTCCTCAGCAATTTTTTCTATTATACCATATCGCCGGACTTTTTTCAATAAAACTCTAAGTAAGTTCCAGGGACATTTCTCACAAAATCAGCCGCTCCGGATTATGCGAAATGCTGATTTTTTAAATCGTAGGGAAAATATATTGACACGGTGTCAATAATATCGTATAATGATAATAATGACACTGTGTCAGACTTCTGCACGGCCATATACTGCCGTGTCATATATTTAAAAGGAGGAATCTACCATGAGCAAAGCATTAGTAGCATATTTTTCAGCAAGCGGAAAAACCGCAGAAACAGCGAAGATACTCGCTGAGAAAGCAGGTGCCGACATTTTTGAGATAAAACCGGAAGTCCCCTATACAAGCGAGGACCTGAACTGGCAGAACAAACAGTCCAGAAGCAGCATCGAGATGAGCGACCACAGCTCCCGACCTGCTATAGCCGCCCCAGCTCCCGACCTCTCAGACTATGACACTATCTTCGTGGGATTCCCCGTTTGGTGGTACATCGCTCCTACAATAATCAATACCTTCCTCGAAAGCGCTGACTTCTCCGGAAAGAAGATAGTCCTCTTTGCAACATCCGGCGGCAGCGGTTTCGGAAAGGCTGTCGATAACCTCAAAAACAGCGCTCCCGGTGCAGTTATCACCGAGGGCATAGTCAACCCCAGAGGCGCCGAATTCCAGGCACTTGCTAATATGGCATAACAGGAGGCAGACTATGTTAGGAAATTTCAGCTATCACAACCCCACAAAGCTCTATTTCGGTGAGAACGCCATCAGCTCCCTGAAGGATGAGCTCAAAAAGTACGGCGACAATGTCCTCCTTGTTTACGGAGGAGGCTCCATTAAAAAGAATGGTCTCTACGACAGTATCATCGCTGTACTGAATGACTGCGGAAAGAACGTTGCAGAGGTCCCCGGAGTAATGCCAAACCCCACTCTCGAAAAGCTCTATGAGGGTGTGGAAACTGCCAGAAAGCACAGGACAGACTTCATCCTTGCTGTAGGCGGCGGCTCGGTCTGCGACTACTCAAAGGCTGTGTCCGTTTCAGTCCACTGCGACGAGGACCCCTGGCAGAAGTACTACATCCGATTTGAGGAGCCCTCCTGTGAGATAGTCCCTGTGGGCTGCGTTCTCACTATGGCAGGAACAGGCTCTGAGATGAATGCAGGTGCAGTTATATCCAACCACGAACAGCATCTTAAAATAGGTCACGTTTTCGGGGGACGAGGTCATGCCGAAGTTCTCTGTACTTGACCCCACATATACCATGACACTGCCTAAGTACCAGATGACTGCCGGTATCTACGACATAATGAACCACATCTGCGAGCAGTACTTCTCCGGTGAGGACGACAACACCTCCGACTACATCAGCGAAGGTCTGATGAAGTCCCTGATACATTCAAGCCGCATCGCAGTAAAGGACCCTCAGAACTACGAGGCCCGCTCCAACATCATGTGGACTGCTACATGGGCGCTGAATACCCTTGTTTCCCGTGGAAAGTCAACTGACTGGATGGTACATATGCTGGGACAGTCTGTAGGAGCCTACACTGACGCTACTCACGGAATGACTCTGGCTGCTGTATCACTCCCCTATTACAGGTACATCATGCCCTATGGACTGAAAAAGTTCGCACGTTTTGCACGTGAGGTATGGGGCATCTCCCCGGAGGGCAAGTCCGACCAGCAGCTCGCTGAGGAAGGCCTTGCCGCTATGGAAGGCTGGATGAAGGAGCTCGGCCTTATCATGAACATCTCCGACCTTGGCGCATCTGAGGACATGATAGAGGGCATCGCTGACGGTACTATTATACTGACCGGCGGCTACAAGGTCCTCAGCCGTGACGAAGTCGTTCAGATACTGAAAAACAGCCTTTGAACAGCCTGCCATGAAAATAATAGCTATAGCCGCTGTAACAGCAGGCGGGAAAACCACTGTTGTCAGCGCCCTGAAAGACCGTCTGCCCAACGCAGCCTCCCTTCACTTTGACAACTACTCATTCAAGGGAGAAGTCCTTGATTTTTCAGAATGGTTATCAGAAGGAGCTGACGTCAACGTCTGGGACCTGTCCCCGTTAAAAGCGGATATTGAACGTATGATAAGCTGCGGAAGATATGACTTTCTGCTGCTTGACTACCCCTTTGGATACCAGCATGATATGATAAGAGACTACCTGGACTGCTGTATATTCATTGATACACCATTGGATATCGCAATGGCCAGAAGAGTTCTCAGAGATATGAAAGAAGCTGCTGCCGATGAGATACGCTGTGAAATGGAAACATATCTGACATCTGCAAGACCAGCTTATACTCACATGGTAAAATACCATTTGTCAGCTTCCGATAACGTTATCGACGGTTCAAAAGAGCTTGAGGATATTATCAGTGAAGCAATGGATATTATTCTGAATGACTGAATAATTATCCTATAGGTCAGCATATGCAAATGCCCCGGAACGAGTTTTCGCTCCGGGGCAGCTCTTTTATATCGTTATCTGCACAAAGTCCTCCGCTGCTCATTCAGCAGATATGAGCTTTTTCTTCATCAGCCCAAGGTCAAAGGCATCAAGCACTCCGTCGGCACAGACGTCGGCATTCTGCCATACCGGAATGCGCTGGTCTGAGGAACCAAGGAGCCACTTCTGGAATATTACAACATCGGAAATGTTGAATTTATCATCGCAGTTTGCATCTCCGGGAAGCAGCTCTATCGGGATAAAGCGGCGGCCGTATTTCTCGGCGTACTCCTGGGCTGTAGAGCCCTCATAGCCGTGGATAGCCACCTGTCCTGCAAGGTACTTCTCTTCGACGAGGTCAACATCGCCGGGATATTCTCCCGCATTTTCAGGTGCAAGATACTTGAACTCCGCAGGTATGGTTTTCTCGCTGTCGAAAATATCACACTGTGGGTCGTAAATGTATATATCTGTGGAATTCTTGCTTACTGCAAAGGTCAGCTCATTGATGTACGGGCTCCTGTTGTGTATCTCAGCTCTCTCTCCGCTGCTGAGGCCGGTAAAGCATATGTCTCCCACATAAATGACTGACCAGGGTATATCAAGACTCTTCATATCCTTGCGTACCATGAACGACATCTCCGCAATGCCTATGGTGCCTTCCCTTATCTCAGCCTTTTCAATATCGCTGTCACTGCCGACTGCCCAGTTACCAACATAGTGGATGCCGTCAACATTCTCTATGCATCCTGAGCCTTCAAATGCGGCAGAACCTATTGTGGTCACAGTGTCGGGTATCTCAAATTCTGTCAGAGAGGTACACTCGTTGAATACTCCCATTCCTATAACTGAGATCTCTCCGTTGAACTTTACCTCTTTAAGGGAGGTGCATGAATAAAACATATCTCCGGAGAGCTTTGTTATAGTACTTGGCAGCTCTGCGCTTTCCAGTCCGAAGCATCCCGTAAAAGCGTTCCTGTTGATATGCTTGACAGTCTCCGGGATAACGGCCTTTTCAAGAGACATACACTCTACAAAGGCATAGTCACCGATAGTTTCAGTCTCCTCAGAGATAGTCAGCTCCTTCATATCTATTGCCGGAGGACAGCCGATAAGAGTTTTCATGTCCTTGCTGTATAACAGGCCGTCCTTCACAGTAAAGTCAGGATTGGTATCGGACACTGTTACTGCCAAAACAGTCGGCATAGGCTCTTCTTCGCTGCCAAGAGGTACAAGTACAGTACAAATGAGGTTGAACCAGCTAAAGTGAGTAAAGCCGTCAGGGATGTGTATAGCCGTCAGCTTATGGCAGAATCCGAAAGGCTTGCCGATAATGCCAACTACAGGTACACCCTCCACAGTATCAGGTATAGTCACTTCTTCTGCGTCGGTATCTGTACACTCTTCAAGTAAAGCAAACTCGTCATATACATTGAAAACAAGACTTCCCTCTGTGACCTGTGTATACCTTGCGTAAGGGTCCGGAAATTCATTTTCTGTTTCAGCTCTCACCTCGTCGTGGTACTCCACATAGGTAGATGACTCACCGGCCCATACTGGTGCTGCGAACTGCTGTGCCGTTCCGCAGACCATTGCTGCGGAAATGATAAATGATACTGCTTTTTTCATAGTTTCCCCTTCCGTCCGGGCAGTCCGGACTTTATTGCTGTTGTTTCATTTGTCAGGAAAGATGCCCTTCCCCAATATTCCTATGTTTATATTATACCATTTCAGCATAATATTGTCAACGCTTGGCAACAGATTGATTTTACGGCGGTTTTATGCTATAATCATATATATTCACCGAAAAGGATGATGATAATGAACCGTACATTTGTTACTAAAATGCCGAACCATATCGGCGCATTTCTTAAAGCCTCCAGGTGCTTTGCAGCCCTCGGAGTCAACATAACAAGAGTCAGCTACAACAAGGCCGTTGACTCACATATGCTGTTCATAGACGCTGAGGGAACTGCTGACCAGCTTGCAAAGGCGGCAGAAGAGCTCAGAGCAATAGGCTACCTCCAATGCGACGAGGAGAACCGAAGTGTCGTCCTCCTTGAATTCCAGCTTAGGGACGAGCCTGGCAGCGTAACTGCTATCCTTGAACTTATCAGCGATTTCAGCTTCAATATCTCTTATATCAGTTCACAGGAAAACGGCACTGAGTACCAGCTTTTCAAAATGGGTCTCATCGTTGACGACCCCAACAAGATAAACGCTTTTATCGACGAGGCTAAAAAGATATGCAGTCTCAGGGTAATAGACTATAACCATGCAGACAAGATATATGACAACAGCTTTTTCTACAACACATTCGTCAGCCAGCTCTCCTCCTCAATGGAGATATCCGGCGACGCCCGCAGCGAGCTAATGGTCAACACCAATCTGGCTATGCAGATACTTGACGAGTCCGGTGTTTCACCTTACAGGACCTTTGACAGTATAAGCCGGTTTGCCGAGCTCCTTGCTGCATCACGTGGAGACAGCTTCTCTCCGAGAGTGACAGAGCATACAATAACTGACAACACTTCTATCACTCTCATAGAACCGCCCTGTGGAAGCAATACTGCCATTATAAAGAGCTGCGGCGAGTACCTGTTCGTCGATACCGGCTATGCCTGCTACAAGGACGAGATGCTGCGTTTGTTCCGCAGCATCATCCCGGACTTCGACAACATCACTAAAAAAGCCTTCGTGACCCATGCAGACGTTGACCACTGCGGTCTGCTGCCGCTTTTTGATACAGTTTATGCAAGTGCAAGAACTGCGAAGTGCCTGACTCTTGAAAGCTCCGGCGACGACGGCTTCCGTGAGCGCAATCCGCTCCACAAGCCGTATATCCGCATATGCAAGGTACTGACCTCCTACGGAAGGCTTTCTCCCGAAAAGCTGACTGTAGTCGGTGACAGCCGGGAGATAACTCAGCCCCTTGAACAGACCGGATACTTCGATTTTGGTGAGCTCCACTTCGAGCTTTATGAGGGCAAAGGCGGCCACCTTGCCGGAGAGTCCGTGCTCATCGACTTCACTCACGACCTTGCCTTTACAGGCGACATCTTCATAAATATGAAGGATATGACTGCACAGCAGGCTCAATATAACCGATATGCGCCTATCCTCATGACCTCCGTTGACACCGACAAGTTACTATGTGCCGATGAAAGAACTGCCCTGTTCCAGCGTCTCGGAGTTGGGAACTGGCAGATATTCGGCGGTCACGGCGGTAAAAAAGCCTACTCTGTCAGACCTGCGGAGGTATGACGCTGCAGGAACAGGTCCACGAGGAAACAGCAGCCGCAATAATAATCACATCAGACTGAGGAAACATATGAAATATCCAGCATTACTTATCATAGCCGGGGCAGTTGCTGCCCTTTCCGGCTGCAAAAATGTTGACAGCGCTGTGCCCGGAGACTCACCGGAAGAGGTCACGGAAACTGCTGCCGATACAACGGCGGAGCTTACAGCTCCGGAGAACATTCAGAAGGAAGAGCTCACCACCATGGAGGTCACTTCGTCTGCAACTGAGTCCCTTTCCCCTGCGGAGTCCATAGGTCTTTGTGACACTGACGGCTCCGGGAGCACATACACCTTCACCTGGGACGGTGAGGAATTCACAGCCTTGTACTGGACTGACAACTGGCGGGTCATCGACTCATACAGGATACAGGACCTCGAAAGCATAACTCTGGTATGTCAGGCTCTCGCTGATACCCACCCTATACACAGCGCCGACTATTCCGGATGGCGCACTGCCGATGATATGGCCTATGAATGGGTCCAGCACAACATCGCCTATGACTTTCTTCCTGCCGGTTCATCACTCAGCAGCAGTGCCAAGGACGTTGACCTTGACCCTAAGGACCAAGGAAAAAGTGTCTACGATATGTTCCTGGACAGGTTCGTTACGGATTGAACAGAAATAAACGGGACCCCGTTATGAGGTCCCGTTATTTGTTATATCAGTCAAGATATTCATTCCCCTTTTCATCACCTTCCGGCGCACCGTAGGTGAAGGAGCATACAGATGTACTGTATCCGCCGACAGTAAGTTCAAAGGTCTTTATCTGGTCACCTATTTTCAGCACCACAACAAAGGGAGAATCAACGCCATCTGTTCTGTCTGTAAAGTTAACGACGCTTACTTTATATGTACCCTCCGCAGGTGCCGGGAAAACTATGTGCTCTGCCGGGTTGGACACAATGTCACTTACCTGCATATCAACGTCAAGAGTACCTCCGCCGGCTGACTTGTTGCCGTAATATATCTCCGAACCGTCCGGAGTCACTACGTGGAGGTCAAGGTCATCGGCAGTCTGCCAGCCAAGAGCCACGGTAATAACACCGTCCTGAGCTCCCATTTCTGCAAGAGTCTCGTTCATGGTGTCCACAATGCTGTTTATGGGGTCTGATTCCGGACCGAAGGAGCGCCTTCCGTTAGCCTCCTTTATGTATTCGCATATGCTTATCCTGAAATGTGCTTCCTTAGGGTCAGTGTCCTTTTCGCAGAGATTCTTTGCATTTAGTGATATGTCCTTCCCTGAGCCGCTGACTTTGTAGTACTTCACGGTCTTTCTGCCGTCATCAAGACAGTCAATGGTTACTCTGTAGCCGTCGATGTAACCTGACTTTGCTGCATCTGACTTCTCAGGCAGTTTGAAATTGAGCATTCCCTCACTGACCGTCACCTCTCCAACTGGCTCCGGAGCAAACAGAGTCCATACTGTATAGCCGCTGGTGACGTCCTCTGTATTAGCGCCTCCGTCTATCTCAAGGGTGTAGACGTTCTTCATGCTGTAGTAATTCTTAGGCTTGTACATTATACCATGCCTGGTATTCATGTAGTCCTTATTGCCTACAGGTATCATCTCGAAATCTGTGAGCTCCTTGTAATTCTCATCGTAGGCAAGCAGTACGCTCACCTCCTGATTTCTTCCCTCCGGCGGCTTTATCGGGTATATCCTCCTGACAAATAACTGATAGGCCTGATTCTTTATGACTGCGTGGTCACCCTGCTTGTCAAAGCCCTTTGAGGACATGGCCCACTCCACCGCCTTGGAGCGGTCTGCATACCAGCCTGCGGTCATTCCGTAGAAACGAGTCTGATATTCCTTGGCAAATTTCTTGTATGCGGCCGTCAGAGCCTTATCGTCCATATTATAGGCCGCTTTCATTATGTCAGTAAAACCTGCAAGTGTACTGCATCCGCTGTATACCTGGAAAAGCTGAGGGTAGGACATCTGGCTGTTATAGTTGTTCTGCATGAATTTAACGAAATGATAAAGCGGATAGCCCAGCTCTCCGTTACTTGCTCCGGGATTTTTCTTGACTCCGTCAATGTAGGTCTTTTTAGAGTCAAACGGCACGAAGTAGTATTGCAGGTCGTTGGCATTCTCTGTAGCCAGTTTCTTGACCTTTCCGGAGGGACTGAAATGTGCAAATGCGTCGAACTCCACCATCTGTGCGGTAGCCTCGTCGAACTTTACATTCGCCGTGAGCTTTGAGCGGTACTCCCTCTGACTTACATGGAGCAGTTCGTGGATAATGGTGATAAGAGTCTCGCCCTCATCAACTCCCGTCATCAGAGGAGCTCCCTTTATAACAACATAACAGTGTCCGAAAGGCAGTGTGCTGACTGTGACTCCGCTCTGGAAATAGTCTTTTTTCAGATAGACGTCCACAACATATTCCGGCCACTTCACCTTCGTTACTTCCTTGTGAAAATTATATGCATCAAGGCACAGCTTTCCGAATTGCTCAGTAAGGTCCATTTTCAGACCTTCCTTTTTCATTGCAAGGCTGAGCTCGGCGGCTGCATTTTTGTATTCATCACTGCCGTATACTATCTCGTTTCTTGCCTGAATGGTATATTGCGCCTTGTCAGCCTCGTATTTATCTCCGGAAGTCACATTTCCGTATTTTCCCTTCAGCAGCTCATTTGTACGCTTTTCAATGTCAGCAGCCTTGGACTTTTTGACGCTCTTTATGGCACTTGCGACGTTGACTCTCGCTGTCTCCACTGACTCGGAATAGGAAATTTTCAGATTGAACAGCTTTTTTCCCAGGTCTGTTGACTTGTCTGCTCCGACGCCCTTCTCAAAGCAGCTCATAGCATCAAATCCGAAAAGAAACTCTCCGGAGCCGTACTCGTTGATGCCTACTCCGCCTATGACTGTCAGTGAAGTTATGACTATGACTCCCAAAAGGGAATTCTGTGCGGAATCAAAACTCAGATGCCCGTTTTCAATAGTAGAGGCATACTCGTACCACTTGCCGGAATCGTCGATGCGGCATACCTGCACCAGCGGGTAGTTCTCCTCCCAGATACCTATTTCATCAAGGTCGATGTCCACATGATAGGTGCCGGGAAGGTACTCGTCGTCAGCAAGGCCGGCGTCAAGCTCCCACAGCTTTACAAGGTCCATACCGCAGTTGTTTTCATCGAGCACGCTGTTGAGCTCCTGCACCTTTTCTGCTCCGCAGGGAGTAAGAGTGAACTCCCGGTCTGTGTCAAGGGCATTTTCCTCAGCAGATATGGTCACTCCCGGCTGTGGAGTTATAGTAAACGGAGCACTGTTTCCCGTAAGGATAAGCCTCTCAGGCAGCTCTCCGTCCGGAAGGCTCTCAAGGAGCTGCTCCGGTGTGGTTATGACCGGGTCAGGAGTCTTAGCTCTGAACTTTTTCAGCATAAATCCCGGATAGCCAAGAGATGTGAAGAGGAATGCCAGCAGGATGAGAACAGCGATGAGCGCTGTGATCAGTTTTTTCCCTGAGCGTTTTTCAGTCATCTTCATCGACCTCGCTTTCATCACGGTTCATCCATTCGTAGTAACCAACGGCGTCCTCGTAATTCATGATAGTCTCGCCCTCGGTGACTTCCTCGAAGAGAGTGTCATTGTCAACAGCGGCATTTATCCGCTGATATTCTTCTATCTGCTCATCAGTGAGCTCGTCCCCGGCAACTATATATTCCTCAGGCTCCTCCTGCTTACTGACCTCCTTTATCCTCTTCGGGATAATAACAGCGCAAAGTGTCGCAAGGACTATGCAGGCCGCTGTCAGGATAATGCTGACAGGCCTTGTCATGGACTTTTTCTTGCCCGCTGTCATAGATAACACAGGCTGAGCTTCCTCGTATCCGGAGTTTTCCACTGAGGTCCTGCACTTTGAACAAAATCTCGCTCCGGGAAGGAGCTGCGCTCCGCAGGCCCTGCAGGTCTCCGCTGCCGGGACTTCCACAGCCGCTCTGCACTTCGAGCAGAATTTAGCTCCGGGAAGAAGCTCTGCTCCGCAGTTACGACAAATATTTTCAGACATATCAACATCTCCTTTCATGGTCCCTGCTGTCAGACTATGCTCTCAGCAAAACTCCTGAAAGCTCTGCACAGTATGGGATGCGTTATCCTGAAATTTATTAAATGACCGGTCAGCTTGTTTACTATCACCTCTCTTTTTCCAATACATATCTGTATGTGTCCGATGTTGTACACCGAGTAGTTTCCCACAGCGGCGCCGGGACCTGTTGAAAACCTGATAAGCGGACGGCTGTCCTCCATGAGCTTGTCAAAATAAAGTCCCCTGATGCGGAGCTTCTCAGCGTCGGTGATATAGCGGTACTCCGACATTTCTTCCATTCCGCATATGCAGTTTCCTTCAATGCAGGACTTTCCCGGCATGAGGAAAAAAGTATTGCTGAACCTGCTGCCCTTAGGTACAGTATTGTACCATGAGGTCACCATTCCTGTCATATAGATAGGCAGCCAGTTCGTTATGGCCTTTATCATCTCGGCCGCACTTCTTTCAACATTGTGGATTATCTTTATCATGACCCCGGACCTTACGCATCTGAGCATAAGCGCTGACCAGATCTTCCGGAAGTCTCCGTCTATCCAGTCCATGTCCCGGTCGGAATACAGCAGGAGCTCAGGAGCTCTCTGCTCTGACGCCTCAGCAAGGAACCTTATAACGGCAGACCGCAGTCCTTCGTCGCCGGTATACTCTCCGGCAGTAACTATCATCGGGCTGACCAGCTCCGGAGCTATATCCGCAGATGCATCCGGGAAAGAGTCAGGAAGTGACTCTATGGTCCTTATCAGTGCCTTTACTGTACTTACATCCTCTGAGTCCTCCTGTCCGCAGAGCCATTCAAATATATTTCCGGCGGCAGAGTCTGCGGAAATATATTCCTCCGGCACCCCTATGACCTCCCCCAGCTCTTTCAGCCGGCGGCTGTCCCTTATCCTCATTGCAAGGCATGAGCACATCCTGGAGATGAGCTGGTCCTTTTTGTTCGGCATACGCTCTCCGCTCCGCATACGGCTGATATAGGATGCGTCTATGTTGAGCTCCCTGCTCAGCTTGCTGCCTGAGACTCCGGCAAGCTCCATGAGGGCACTTAGTTTCTTTCCGAAGAGCACCGGGTCCGGACGCTCCTGTTTATGTAATGGAGGCTCACCTGAAAAAAGCCACTCAACAGCCGCACTCCGCAGTTCGTTTCCGGAAAGACCATCTGAGGATATCATCCGGCATAGAGTATCTGTCTTTTCCGTCATTTCTGCATAGGTGCAAAGTCCGTCTGCGAATCTCCGGACTGTCCTGCTGCTCCTGTCGTAATTCCTTGAACCTCCCCGGAGATGACTGAACGCAGAGCGTGTAGCTCCGGCATACTTTGCTATCTCCGAAATATCAGTTTCAAGGCCTCTGAGTATATAGTCTATTTTTTCACCTAACATTTCCGCCGACCTACTTTCTGACCATTGCTACGTAAGCAGTATATCCATACATAAGATTCATTGTTCCGAGTGCGTACTCCTTGCCGTCAGCCTTCCAGAAGTCGTTCAGAATAAGCTGTGCAGGTCCGTCAACGGATATGCCGTTTTCGATGACCTCGCCAGTGAAGAGTGTATCATCTGAATCCTCCATAAAGAATGGCTCTGTGTTCGGCATCTCCCCGTAGTACCAGTCGATAGACAGGCTGGCAGAGGTACCGTCTGTAATTATATTGAAATTATTTATCTCTCGAAGGAAGGAGCCGTCATTGTATATCATCATTGCCTTCCAGCCTCCGTTGAAACCAAGAGGGTCGGTTATCGGCTCAGCATCCTGAGGATGCGATGTAACCATTCCTGACTGGCCGTAGCACCAATCAAATTCCTCAAAGACAGGCCTTTCATCTGTGGAGTAGAACATTGCCTCGTTCATTGCCTCAGTGTCATCAGATAGTGAGGGAGGCTCAGTCTGCGGCTCGGTAGTCACAGTAGTAGTCTCCGTTTCGGTAGTAGCAGTCATAGTAGTCGAAGTTGTGGCCGCAGTCGAAGTTTCAGTTGTTGTGGTCTCCGTTGAAGTGTAGATCACCGTTTCAGGCAAGTCCGTCACTGCCTCCTCACTGACATTCTCCGATGAAGAGGAGCTGCTCTTTTTTCTTGAGGAGCCGCTGTCATCATCCTTCAGCAGGAGAAAGAGCACCGTTCCCACAGCGGCCGCAAGGAGCACTGCAAGTACCGTGACAGTTATTATAAGTCCCTTTCCCTTTTTAGACGGCACCTCCGGCTGACCTCCGCCGATAAATGGGTTAGCCTGATAGGGCTGCATGACCGGTGTCGGCTGCTGGCCTGACGGCATCGTTTCTTCACTCGTGGACTCGCCGCAGTAAGCACAGAAAATGTCATCGTCATTTATCTTCTTTCCGCATTTCTGACAGAACATAAGCTCACCTCCATTTTATAGAAAACGTACATAGAATCATAATTTTATACCACAATTATATCATGAATGCCGTTATTTTTCAACATTATGGAGCTTATCTGTCAATGACATTTGCCGTGAAATTGGAGTACCAATTTTCAAGTATCTCTGTCAGCCTTATATAGTCGGTCAACGTGTATTCTACGTTTTATAAACGTACCGTTCAGCAACTGCCGAGCCGCCGGATAGACGGTCTTGTTTTTTGTGCTGATATGTGTTATAATTACTATATCACAACAATAAAAGGAACTATTCGGAGGATAAAATGAGTATACTCAATGTTGAACACGTTACCCACGGCTTTGGCGCAAGACAGATACTCAACGACGCATCTTTCCGCCTTCTCAAAGGTGAACACGTCGGTCTTGTAGGCGCCAACGGCGAAGGAAAGTCCACATTTCTTAACATAATCATGGGCAAGCTCCAGCCCGACGAGGGAAAAATAGAATGGTGCCGCCACATTACTACCGGCTACCTCGACCAGTACAGCACACTTGCAAAGGGAAAGTCCATCCGTGATGTCCTCCGTGAGGCCTTTGACCACCTCTCAGAACTGGAAAAGGAAATGCTTTCCCTTTACGATAAGATGTCAGACTGCTCCGAGGAGGAAATGACTCAGCTCATGGAGGATGTCGGGGAGATACAGAGCATCCTCGACTACAGCGGCTTCTACACTATCGACGCAAAAATATCCGAGTACGCAAACGGACTCGGACTTAACGAGATAGGCCTTGACAGAGATGTTGCGGAGCTCTCAGGCGGTCAGCGAGCTAAGGTACTTCTTGCAAAGGTACTGCTGGAAAACCCGATGATACTCATTCTGGACGAGCCTACAAACTTCCTCGATGAGAACCATATCCGCTGGCTGACAAACTTTCTCCAGAACTACGAAAACGCCTTCATACTGGTATCACATGACGTTCCCTTCATGAACAGCGTCATAAACGTGGTCTACCATGTTGAAAATGCCGTTATGACCCGATACACCGGTGACTACGACAACTTCACAAGGATGTATGAGCTCAAAAAGAAGCAGATAGAACAGGCCTATGAGAAACAGCAGAAGGAGATAGCAGACCTGGAGGACTTCATCGCCCGCAACAAGGCAAGAGTCGCTACCACTAACATGGCCAAGTCCCGTCAGAAAAAGCTGGACAAAATGGACAAGATAACTCTCATGCGTGAAAAGCCGAAGCCTACCTTCTCATTCCGGAAGGCACGTACTCCCGGCCGTGTGGTAATAGACTGCAAGGACATAGTTCTCGGCTACGATGAGCCACTTACCAAGCCAATATCTGTAAAGGTGGAAAATGGTCAGAAAATAGCCATTCGTGGAGTCAACGGCATAGGAAAGTCAACTCTCCTCAAAACTCTTCTGAAAATCATTCCGCCGCTCTCAGGCTACGTTGAACACGACCAGTTCGTCGAGTACGGCTACTTCGAGCAGGAGGAGGAGTCCACCTCAAAGACTGCACTGGACGTTATCTGGGAGGAATATCCCTCAATGACAAATGCAGAGGTCCGTGCAGCTCTTGCACAGTGCGGACTGACCACAGAGCACATCACTTCACAGATGAGAGTACTCTCCGGCGGCGAAAACGCAAAGGTCAGGATATGCAGGATAATGCTGAAAGAAATAAACCTCCTGGTACTGGACGAGCCTACCAACCACCTTGACGTTGATGCAAAGGAGTCCCTGAAAAAAGCCATAAAGGACTACAAGGGAACCGTCCTCATGGTGAGCCATGAACCGGATTTCTATATGGACATTGCAGACAACATCTGGAACATCGAGGAATGGTCTACTAAGATAATATGAAAAAAAGCACCTTTCACTACGAAAGGTGCTTTCTGTTTACCTGTCAGGTCAGACTGTCTCTCCCCTTGCTATGCGCTCTGCAAGGTCGTTGAGGTAGACCCAGCGTTCCATTTTAGCGTCAAGCTGAGTTTCAAGCTCCGTCTTTTTGTCGGAGAGCTCCTGCAATTTCACATAGTCCGAGCTGTTTGCGGATATTGCCTTTTCTGTATCAGCTATCTGCTGTTCAAGAGCGGCTATGTCGTCGTCGATAGTGTCGAACTCCCTCTGTTCCTTGAAGGAGAAGCGGAGCTTTGTCTTTCCGATGAACACACGCTCCTTCTTGTCCGTTTTCTTCTTTGGACGTTCTGAGGCAGGCTCTCTTTCAGCACGGACTCTCTCTGCATAGTCACTGTAATTGCCGTTGTACCTTATGCACTGTCCATCACGGAATTCAAATATCTCATCGGCCATTTTGTCAAGGAAGTACCGGTCATGGGAAACAGCTATAACTGCTCCGCTGAAATTCTCAAGATAGTCCTCAAGTATGGTCAGAGTGGCAATATCAAGGTCATTGGTAGGCTCGTCCAGAAGGAGGATATTCGGAGCTGTCATGAGTATTTTCAGCAGATAAAGTCTTTTCCTCTCTCCTCCTGAGAGCTTCTCTATACGGTTCCACTGAAGCTCGGAGGTGAACAGAAATCGCTCCAGCATCTGTGATGCAGTCACTGTGCCGTCAGGAGTCTGCACACGGTCGGCAGTCTCACGTATGTACTCTATCACACGCATGGACGGGTCCATTGACTCGCACTCCTGAGAGAAGTAGCCGATATTTACCGTGTCTCCCAAAGTTATTGTGCCGGAGTCAGGCCGGACCTCTCCGGTGAGCATCCTGAGGAAGGTGCTCTTGCCGGCGCCGTTGTGTCCTACAATGCCTATCCTGGCATCACGGGAGATGATGTATGAAAAGTCAGTAATGAGCGGTCTGCCATCTGCTGACTTGCTGATATTCTCTATCTCAATAGTCTTTTTGCCAAGTCTTGTGGACACGGACTGAAGCTGTAATTTCTCCGCCTCCACCGGGACCTCACGGTTTTTCAGCGCCTCAAAGCGCTCTATCCTGTCCCTGGACTTTGTCCCCCTTGCACGGGCTCCCCTGCTTATCCATTCAAGCTCACGGCGGTAAAGTGACCTGTTCTTTCGCTCTGCCGCCTCGGCATCAGCCTCACGCTGAGCCTTGTATTCAAGGTACTGACTGTAGCTCCCCTCGCAGGAATATATCTTTCCCCTGTCTACCTCAACTATCCTTCGGCATATCTTATTGAGGAAGTACCGGTCATGAGTCACCATGACGATAGCTCCACGGTATTTCAGAAGAAGGTCCTCCAGCATCTGAGCAGTTTCATTGTCGATGTGGTTGGTAGGCTCGTCCAGAAGAAGGACTTCACTTGGCTGTATCAGTGCAGCCGCAATAGCCGCCCGGCGCTTTTCTCCGCCGGAAAGTGTGCTGATGTCACGGCTGTAGTCCGGGAGCTCCAGCTTGTCAAGTATGGACTTAGCCTCGTACTCCTTCGACTCTTTCAGGTCAGCAGGCAGATGTGACATTACCTGTTCAAGTATATTGCCGCTGTCGTCGAATTCCGGTATCTGTGGAAGGTAGGATATTCTTATGCCTTTGGTCCTGATGACATCGCCGCCGTCTGCTTCCTCGGCACCGGCAAGTATTTTCAGCAATGTGGACTTTCCGGTGCCATTGATGCCTATGATGCCGACTTTGTCACCCTCATTCAGGAAGAAGGACACATCATCCAGCACCTTGCGTTCCATATATGTTTTAGAAATATTCTGTGCAGATAATAATATCAAGCTGACCGCTCCTTTTAAGCGCAAATGATAAGGCAGGCCTGAAGAGTCTGCCAAAGACTATTATAGCATCAACAGCGTAAAATGTCAAAGGACTTCGTACATGACAGTGCAAGGGAGTCCCGGAGCCGGTCCACGGCGGAGATGCGGCTTGAATTGAAATAATAAGACCTCCTGCAAAACAGGAGGCCTTTTGCGTGTCTTATACAGCAGTGATGCAGGCGTATCTCTCCGAGGAGAGGATATGGTCCATGACCTTCTCAGGTGAACACTCACCGCCTATCACCATATCGAATACCGCAGGAGAGTAGCCGGAGACCAGTGCAGCACCGGTCTCGGAGCGAGTAACAGGCATTGCGTCTGAACGGCTGTTAACGTTCCAGAATATCACCTCAGGCAGCTTGTAGCCGTACTGACGGTAGAGCTTTCTGACCGCATGGAACAGCACATCGTTATTACCGCCGGTTACGCAGAAGTCGAACTGCATATCAGAGATTATGTATATCTTTGCAGGCAGCTCAGACTGAGGGACATGGTTCTTTATAGCAGTCTTGAGTATCAGCTTGAAAACTGCTTCCAGGTCAGTGTTTGCTATCTCATTAAAGGTACGGCAGTACCTTGCCTTTTCAACGATGTCCCTGCCCTTTATTTCAACCAGACGGGGAGTCTGAGAGAAGGTGATGAAGTGGTTTGCAAAAGCACCGGTATTGTGTTCTGCAAAGTATATGCCCAGGGACAGAGCCGCATCTATAGGACGTATGCCACAGCCGCCGTACATTGAACCGGAACCGTCAACAACTGCAATAGCGTTTTCACCCTTTGCTGCTGTCAGGTCAGGAAGTGACTTCCAGGCAGTGTCCAGAGACAGTCTTTCAGTCTCAGAAATATCCCCGTCTATAGCCTTGCGGACTATGTCGTATGGATACAGGCGGTCTGCATTGAGCTTAGTCTCACCGGAATTTACCCTATTCAGGAACTCAGTGTAGCGCTCTCCGTCATTGCGGATGAATGCCTTTCGGTACTTGAACATAGCGCATGAGGGCTGCACCTCATATCTGAAAGTGTAGTCACGCTCACGGAGGCGGTTCTCCAGGATATCGCCATACTTGCGGAGTGCAGACAGTGTCTTTCTGTACTCAGCCTCGGACATTCCCAGCAGTCCTGCAAGATGTCTGCCCATATTCCGTGTCTCCTTTGAGGAGGTATTAACTGAGGGCATCCACTTTGCCAGAAGAGATACCTTTCCGCCTGTGGCCATAGAAGCCTTGTCAAAGCGGAGCTGAGTGTCAGTTATCTCTGCCACATCCTTTTCAAGAGGAGTTCCCAGCAGAACGAACAGGTCGTCAAAACGGCCGTACTCAGGGAAGAATTCGAGATTTCTGCGGACAGCCTCAGGAGCGAGCTCCATGAGAGCAGATACCGCTATGCGGAAGAAACGTCTCTCACCCAGTCCGCCTCTTGCGTCACGGGCGAAGAATATCAGCTTCATTGTCTTGTCGGGGTCCTCAGCATAGGCACGGGCAACTGTGTCCGCAATTTCCTTTGCGGAGGAATTACGCATAGCTCCTGCCTTGAAGAACATATCCAGGCAGAAAGACTGTGTTGAACGGTAAGCCAGTGCACCGTTCTCTGTATATGTTGAATTTGCTTCATTCTTTAAATAGTTAAGCATAGTGATACTCCTTTCAAGTCAGCATTTACCATACGCTGCCGCAGGGCAGGATTCGGACCTGCAATAACCATTTATCTTTTTGCTGTTGCTGACTTATTTTTGATGACGGTCACCTTCACGGCTCATTTTTTCACAGTGCTTTGACCCGTAGGAAAGCTCTCTGCGTCCCAAGAAATAATGCTGTAAGAGCCGTATGGTGACTGAACGAACAAGACGCAATATACAATTCCATATGTACTGTAACTGCTGTGTGCGCCTTAAAGAATACAAGACGTGTAAATGATAATTTCAATAAATAATGAAAAAAATGCAGTGCACGTCTTAGAGAAGATCGTTCAGCGGCATAACTTCCGGTCATGCCGTGAACTCTAAAAAACAAGGCACGTTTTATCTTGACAGGATAATGTTGACTGCTGTTTGTGCCTTAAACTCGTCACTTTTCTGGGAGTTGAACCCGTTCTTGAATGAACTGCCTCTGTCTGCTGTCAGTGACGAAATATCAACCCTTTATAACACCGACTGTGAAGAGTCTTTTTACAGGCTCTGTAAGGTCAGTCTGATTGGACATGACATCGTTGATGTCCTTATATGCGAACCGTGATTCCTCAGCGACGTCAGACTTCTTGTTCTTTGCAAGGACCACATTCTGCTCCTTTAAGTCCACCATTACAGATTCAACGGAGAACTTATCAAGTGCAGCAGTCCGGGAGTAGGCTCTGCCTGCCCCGTGGGATGAGGACATAAAGCTGTCGGGGCAGCCCTTTCCACGAACTATGTAGCTGTATGAGCCCATAGCTCCGGGAATAATTCCCATGTCACCTTCACGGGCACGGATAGCGCCCTTTCTGTGTACCCAGACATTCTTTCCGAAGTGATTTTCGAGAGCCGCATAGTTATGGTGGCAGTTTATCTCACCTGAAAACTCAGGAACGATGCCTGTGTGCTTTTCAACGTGCTTAAAGAAAATAGCCTTTACCTTTTCCAGCATTATTTTCCGGTTCTCATAGGCAAAATCCATGCAGAGCTGCATCCACAGAAGGTATCTCTTTCCCTCATCAGTATCCACCGGAAGAAATGGGAGATTCCACTCTCCGGGTACCTGAGAGAACCACTTGTCGTTGAGCTCATGGGCTATTTTATTGAAGTACTGTCCCACTATATTTCCGAAGTGACGGCTTCCGGAGTGGAGCATTATGCCGCACATTCCGTTATCGTCCTGCTGGAGCTCTATGAAATGATTTCCTCCGCCGAGAGTACCTGCCTGGAAGTAGCCCTCCTCTATCTGGGGGATGAGTTCCTTGTCAGCTTCATAGCGTCCCATTTCTGCCTTTGCCCTGTCAAGTACTTCCGACTGCTGAGGAGTCTTGTAATGTGCAAATCCTGTAGGGATATTTCTCAGGATGTCACCGCAGATAGTCTGCACAAGATTTCCGCTGCCGGTAATAGTCTCACGGAGCACTGCAACAGGGATATTTGTCTGAATGTAAGCCATTCCGCAGCCAATATCAACTCCGACTGCATTCGGGATAACAACGTCCTCGCAGGCGATAACTCCGCCGATAGGCATTCCCTTGCCTGCGTGGGTATCAGGCATAAGAGCTATCCACTTGTGAGCAAACGGCAGCTTTGCAAGGTGTTCAGCCTGCTCTATGCACTTCTCCCCCACAGCCTCCGCATCGGTCTGCCATATCTTTATGGGGAGCATATTTTCATTCTTCTTGTAATGTACGAACATTTTCTTCACTTCTTTCCTTTAGCTTGACTCAAGTATAACACAGGAAACGGAAATAATCATATATTTTTTTCTGCACACACTCCGGACCGTATTGCAAAAACACATTTTTTCTGTTAAACTATAAATGAAGGAAGGAGCTGAAAAATATGGCCGGATTTTCAGAGCTTATAAAAAATTTCGGTAAGACCCGTGACTATGTCCGTGACTTTTTCATATATGGCTGCAAGGTACGCAGCGATTTTGACCGCAAGAGCGTCAGGACCTACGGCGACGAAAAACGCCGTGTTGAAAGCTGGATGGGCGACTTTATGCGCTACGACGATTCTCTCCGTGGACGGAGCGTATCTATATCCGTTGACAGCGGACATATCCACGAAAATCCGCTGTACAGCGCCTATTACTCCAAGAGCTTCACTGATAATGACATCCGTCTGCACTTCCTGATAACGGACATCCTCCATGACGGCCAGAGCATGACGCTCAAAGAGATAGTTGACCTTCTGAACAACGACTACGCTCAGCTTTTCGATGAGCAGACTGTCCGCAACAAACTGAAGGAGTACACAGAGGAGGGCATCATCAGCTCTGAAAAGCAAGGCAAGACGCTGTATTACTCCCTATCAAAGGACTGTACAGAGAGCTTTGTCAAAAAATTCAAAGGTCTTGATGATGCTCTGCGTTTCTTTTCTGAGACCCGGACCTTCGGCATTATCGGCAACAGCATCCTAAAAGCGGCAGGCCTGAAAAATGACCTGTTCTACATAAAGCATAACTACATGATACACACCCTGGAGGACATTCTCCTCCCTGAAATACTTTCCGCCATGGAAGAAAAGCGTTACCTTGCACTTCGCACCTTTTCCGAAAAACGCAGAAGGTCTCCTGAAACTGCTGACAGCGAAAACCAGGTAGTCCCTATGCAGCTCCTTGTATCAGTGCAGACCGGCAGACGCTATCTTGCTGCATATATCCCGGAGCTGAAAAGGTTCTCGGCGTTCCGCCTGGACTACATGAAGGACGCAAAAATGGGCGGTATTTATGAGGATTACGACGCTCTGCATGAGACCTTCCTGAAGAATATGTCTCACGTTTTCGGAGTGTCCTTCGGGATGAGGAGGTTCACCGGCACCGTCACTCCCATGAAGATAACATTCTTCGCTGACGTGGAAAAAGAGCCCTATATCATTGAGCGTCTGGAGCGTGAAAAACGGTGCTGTACCCTTGAAAAGACCGGTGAACGCCTCTATACCCTGACTGCTGATGTCTTTGACCCAAATGAGATAATGCACTGGGCAAAGACCTTCATAGGGAGGATAGTCGGCATAGAGGGCGGAGCCGATAGCATACGGGAGCGCTTTTACAGCGATATTGTACGAATGAACAGAATGTACGGCGGTGATGACGATGAACATATTCAGTGAGATATACGGCACATATTTCCGGATAGCGGCAAAGCTGCTGGGAAATGAAGTCACAGACGAAAAGACGGTCCGTGAAACAGTACAGAGAGAGGGCTTCCGGGACTCCGTTCTCTTTCTGCCTCAGAAGCTCATCCCCGGCAGTGAGGACTGGGGACTTTTCACCCGCACTCCTGAGGGCAAGCTGCGCCGGATAACAAAAAACGCACCTGTGAAGGTGCTGACAAAGCTGCAGAAGATGTGGCTGAAAGCAAAGCTGTCAGACCCACGGATAAGACTGTTCATGAACAGCGATACGCTCTCACAGCTTGATGAGAGACTCTCGGATGTCCGCCCTCTTTACACCAAAGAGCAATTCCGGATAACTGACCGTTTTTCCGACGGTGATGACTTTCTCAGTGAGGATTACATCAGAAATTTCCGGACCGCACTTGACGCTGTAAAGACACGGAAGATCGTATTTGCAGAGTTCACCTCCGGCCACGGCAACCATATAAGCGGAAAGTTCGTGCTGCTGAAAATGGAATACTCCCCTAAAAACGGCAGGTTCCGGGTATACTGCTATCTGCTGCGGAATGACAGGATAAAGAGCAGCGGCATCATCAACATAGGCCGCTTGACAAAAATAGTGGATACCGGCCGTACCTTCCGGACTCCGGTATCTGTAGACGACTACTTTTCAAGCCGGAAGTGCAGCGAGCCTGCGGTGATAAGGGTAACTCCCCAGCGCAATGGTGTGGAGCGTTTCATGCTGGAATTTGCCTCCTACGAAAAGCATACAGTCCGTGACCTTGAGTCCGGCGAGTACACTGTTGAGCTATGGTACGACCAGTTTGACGAGACTGAACTGCTTATACGGCTGCTGAGCTTTGGTCCGGTCATAGAGATAATGGGGCCTCCTGGACTCCGTGAACAGGCCAGACAGCGCATCAAACGGCAGGCAGAGCTGCTTGCGGAGCAAAGAGAGGAGGACGGTCATGCCCGGTAATAAAATGGAGGAGCTTACTGAGGTGCTTCTGACTCATGGCAATCCCTCGGAATACTTTGAGGAACTCCGCAGAACAGATTCACTTGACCAATGGTTCCCGGAGCTGAAGGCTCTTATAGGAGTTCCGCAGAACATTCTGTACCACATTGAAGGCGACACCTGGACACATACGATGATGGCACTTGACGAGGCTTCAAAGCGCCGTGACATAGCTAAATTTCCCCTTGGATTCATGCTATCCGCCCTCTGTCACGACTTCGGAAAGGCAGTCAGCACCTCGGTATCTGAGGACGGGACCGTACACTCATACAACCATGAGACCGAGGGACTTCCCCTTGTGCAGACATTCCTCGAACGTCTCAGTGCAGGCCCTGAGCTCACAAAATACGTCCTGAATATGACGGAGCTCCACATGGAACCTAACACCATGGCACGGGCAAGGTCAAAGCTGAAAAAGACCAACAAGCTCTTCGATTCCTCTGTGGAGCCATTCGACCTGATACAGCTCGCCCTCTGTGACGGCCTTGGAAAATTGCCGCAATGTGCCGACACAGAGCCTTTTCTCATGGAGAGGTACGAGGACTTCCGGAGGATAATGTCACGTCCGTTCATGACTGCAAATGACCTTGAGGATGCAGGGGTGCCGGCAAATGAGGAGCTGCTCTCCTACGCTCACAAGCTGAGACTTGCAGGAATTGACAAGGACGGCCAGCTTCGTCAGACTATCGCCTACGCACGGTCAGTTCTGAAAATGAAGGTACCGGAAAAATAAGCTAAGCTCCCACACCCCGATTATGGATGCGGGAGCTTTTTTATCTCGGCTCGTCCAGATATTTCACAAATGCCTTATCAATACTGTCGGAGAATCCCATTGAGCGGTAAAGCTCATGGGCACCGGTATTGTTCACATTACAGGTGAGAACCATCATCTCGCAGCCCATTTCAACTGCGATATTCTCCAGATAGTGCAGCATCTCCCCGGCTATCCCCTGACGTCTGAACTTTTCGTCCACGCAGACGTACCAGAGAGTTGCAATGGGATTCTCCCCGTCGAATAGGTCATAGAGCACGGCCATTGTAGTATATGCCGCTATCTCTCCGCCCACCTTTCCCACAATGAAATAGTAGTGCGGATCGTCCTTGAAACGCCGGTAGACTCTTTTAACGCTGTCAGAGGGATAGCTCTCATCAAAGGCTCTTATGCACATCTGCTGAGTCTCTTCAAGATCTGCCTCCTGTAGGCGTTCAAATCTTATGTCCATGGTGCCTCCCGCTTTATTTTATAACGTTCATGATGTATCTCATATCGTAGATATTGTCACAGAAATGAGCGTTATAGGTGCTGATGATACGGTCTGCGGCCACTCTTCCGCCCTCTGAGTCCGCACCCATGAGTATGGCGAAAAGGCACTGACCGAAGATACTTACGATGTCCCCTCTTCTCAGGCACTTCTGAACTATGGGGAATGCCTCTTCAAGTATTCCCGGTTCAAGGGGACCGCCAAGTCTTGTGTGAAAGCTGAACTTCACAAGCTGTGCAGGCTTGTCCATACGCTCCTGCAAACGGAGCACCAGTTTGTATACATCAGGGAATACTGACTCCGGCACAGAATAGGCACCGCACTTCTGGTCAGCGGCAGCAAGCTGCGAGAAAAGCTCCAGTCCGGGGTCCGCAGCTCCTCTCCTGTCCGATGTTTCTGTGAGAACGGCGATGCGTTTTTCAAGAATTACCGGAGACATGGGAAGACCGAATATATTTCCGGCTCCGCAGTCGAGGAGATATTCCTCATTTTCCTCTGACTTGTCAAAGGTGAGCACTCCAAAGGCTATACTGCGGCTGCTGAGAGAAGCCGCTGTCTCAGTGAGTCTGTCTCCTATGAACTCCTGTGATATGAGTACACAGTCAGTGTCAGGCATCACATCTGCCGACTTTGAATACTCAACTATATACTCTGATTTTTCCGGAAAAAGTCCCGTGAATTTTTCACTGCTGTCACAAAGGACCACAATTTTTTTCATATATTCCACTCCTGTCACAAAGTGATAATTTCTGTACCCTAATTATATCATCAGTAACCGGCAAAGTCAATCCCTCAGGTATTTACAACCTCTTCCCGAAGTGGTATAATTGAAACGAGGTGACAGCTATCATGAGCATATTTAAAAAGAATATCCCCTCCCCTGTACCGCCGCCGTTTTCAGCCGGTGACATCAGGGTAGAATCAAGCACCTGCACTGGTGAAAAAACTATCGGATTCTATGACAAGTCCACAAAAAAACTGATGTATGCCGAGCTGGTACGCAGTGAAAAGGACATTGTGGATTTCTATAAAAAATACGGTCTCAGCTATACGGGAGGTCAGAAATGAAAATAGTCATAGCAATGGACTCCTTCAAGGGGAGTCTCAGCTCAGTACAGGCTGGAAATGCCGCAGCAGAAGGAATAAAGCGGGCGATCCCGGACGCAGAGACAGTTGTCCTGCCCATAGCCGACGGCGGTGAGGGCACTGTTGAGGCCCTTGTGTCCGGACTTGGCGGAGAGTTTGCAGAGGCGAAGGTCTCTGACCCCATTGGACGAAAAATAACTGCCCGATACGGTCTCCTCCCCGGAGCTGCGGCAGTTATCGAGACAGCGGCGGCATCCGGACTGACACTGCTCTCCCCATCCGAGCGTGACCCCATGGTCACGACTACCTACGGCACCGGCGAGTTCATTCTTGACGCTGTAAAGCGTGGCTGCCGGAGGTTCATTATCGGTATAGGCGGCAGCGCTACCAACGACGGCGGCGCCGGCTGTTTGCAGGCTCTCGGATTCGGCCTTCTTGACATGGACGGCCGGCAGATAGGTCCCGGAGCAAAGGGGCTTTCCCGGCTTTCAAAGGTGACAGCCGATGCTGTGATACCGGAGCTCAGGGAGTGCAGCTTTCAAGTTGCCAGCGACGTAACAAATCCCCTCTGCGGAGACAGCGGATGCAGTGCTGTATTCTCCCCCCAGAAGGGCGCATCTGCCGGGGACATCCCATTCATGGACGGCTGTCTGCGGAATTTTGCTGAGGTCACCCGGACTATCGCTCCCGATTCTTCCCCTGATACACCAGGTGCAGGAGCAGCCGGAGGCCTTGGATTTGCACTGATGAACTATCTCAAGGCAGAGCTCACGTCGGGTATAGAGCTTATCATACGTGAGACCCGGCTGGAGGAACATATCAGAAATGCAGACGCAGTCATAACCGGTGAGGGTTGTCTGGACGGTCAGACTGCCATGGGCAAGGCTCCTGTTGGGGTCGCCGGGATAGCTGAAAAGTACGGCATACCGGTCATAGCCTTCTGCGGAGGTGTCCGTAAAGGGGCTGAGCTCTGCATCGAAAAGGGCATCGGCGCATTTTTCCCGACTCTTCGCAATATCTGCACCCTTGAACAGGCAATGGAGAACTCCAATGCCCGAAGTGCACTTGCAGACTCAGCAGAACAGGTATTCAGATGTATAAGGATGTTTAAGGCATAAAAAAGGCGGCTCTTAGCCGCCTTTACTGTTTTATAGTATCTCCTGGACATTCACTTCCTGATGCCGACTACCACCTGCCGGAACTTTCCGTCGTCAGTGCAGGAGATCACAGTGAGCCGGTCATCACCGAAGTCTCTGAGGACACTTGTTTCACTTGGCTCCACTATCCTGTACTCCGTGACAACATAGGTATACCTGGTCCGGGAGTCGTCCTTGTCATAGAGGTACATTACATCCCCTATACTTATTTTGTCAAGGTCATTGAAAATTTCAGCATATATAGTACTGTTATGGCCGGCAATGCAATAATTGCCATGGCCCGGCGAGCCCGTGCCTTCAAAATGTCCGGCTGAGACCTGCAAAGCCTTTGAGTCAGTCCCCTCCAGCACAGGGACCTTTATGTCCAGTCCGGGGACCTCAAAGACGATATTTTCTTTCAGCAGCTTTCGCAGATACAGTTCCCTGCTTATCTTCATGTATGCCAGCACAGACAGTATTGCCGCTCCGCAGACTATCATCACGATGCCGGTGATACGCAAAACTTTTTTCTTCATTATCATCCTTCTCACTATGAAGTTGCCATGGTATCATCATACCACAGCATTCCTGGAAAGTCAACATTCTGCCTCTGACTTTCAGTCTGCTGTTAAAAAACAGGACAATACCCTGCCGCTGCGGTAAGGTACTGCCCTGTTGTTCATTTGAGTTTACTTATCGTCATCTTCTTTTCTGCTGCTTATGACCAATGCGGTACCGCCGGCTGTCAAAATGACTGCAAGCACAACTGCTGAGCCCCGGACTCCGGGATGACCTGTCTGCGGAAGTTCAGTTACAGTAGTAGTCGATACCGGTGAAGTCATGACCGCAGATGTACCATTGATGATGATAACATTTCCGTTTTCATCTACAAGTCTGCCCTGTGCGTCAGTTGAAACAGGCTGTGCTGTTGTTACATCCGGAACAGTTGTGGTCTCGGCCGGAGTAGTTCCCGGTCCAGCCGTTGCAGAAGTTGTTGTTTCTGTAATAGAAGAAACTGCCGTAGTAGTCGTCGTAGTCTCGAACTCAGACCACCATTTTGTTACAGTAGTCGTCCCCTGGGTCTCGGATGATCTTGAAGAGGTCTCAGTATCTCCCGGAAATGCAAGTGTAGTAGTCGTTGTTGTCGCAGTGTACAAGGGTTCAGTTGTCGTCAGCACTTCATTTTGAGAGACCTTTATATTCTCTGTGAAAGTCCTGCCGTCAGAGGCACGGACCGTGATAGTGGTCTCGCCTTCCCGGAGGCCGTTTATTCCGATGAATTCAGAAGTCGAATCATCAGCTACTGAAGCTATCGAATCATCAGCTATCTCGCAGCTTATATCAGATGCAACAGCACCTACAAGCTCAATATATGTGCTCTCGTTGACCGTCAGCTCGATATTTTCGGTAAAAAACCGCAGATAAAGTGGAGTATTGGCAGCAGTCTCCTTGTCGTAAACAGTTACCGGTATACTGCTTTCATTTCCCTTCATGCATATGTCATAATAGCCGTCCGGATGAGAAAGTCCATAGCTGGTCATGTTGTTCTGGGTATAGAAGGTTCCCACTGCGCCTGCAACAGGCTTTATAATAACATTGTAATTTCCCGGAGTCGTAAGGTCAACATTGCTGTCATCCAGGGCATACAGTTCTGAGTATTCTCCGGAACCAACTGTGAAAGCACAGTTATAATCACTGACATAAGCAAAGTTAGAATAATATCCGGAATATGTACCGAGCCTGAGACGCACACCGCTCAGGTCAAGGGTGTCGCCGGCATAAACCTTGACACCTCCGGAGAGGGTATCGAACTTAATATCGCCGTAAATAACTTCCTCATCCACAGAATCGTCAGAAACGGCAGATCCTGCATCGGCGGCAGAAACGCTCATGGGAAGTACTGTACAAGGGGCAGCTCCTAAAGCCAAGGAAAGCAGCAAAGACAGGCATTTCGTTACCTTCATAAAAATCACTCCTTCATAAAGCGGACATCGTCGGTTTACAGTATCAGGACAGGGCACCCCTGACAAAGCCTGAGGCCTTGCTCCCTGTTAAGCATATAATACCATATTCTGCAAGAAGTGTCAATAACTTTCGGACAGTTTCACGAGATTTTGTGATATATATATATATACATTGATTTGTACACTCTGACAAAGGCCATTGACAAAATGAAGGGCTGCGGGAATTGTTATCTGAGAAGGGTAAATTCGTCACCCTCTGCGGCATTTTCTACATTATCGGCCCATTCTGCTGTGCCGTTATAGTGAACGGTTATTGTTCCTGTACCGTCGGTATATTCAGTCTCTTCTGATTCAAGTGTACCGTCACTGTTGTATGAGGTCGTGGTCTTTACACAGTCGCTGTAGGTGATGATAAGGTCATCCCCTGACAGTGTGTAAGTTCCGTCCATTGTCCAGGTGCTTGATACCAGTGCGCTGCCTGCCCACTTTACAGTAACGCTTGCACCATTTGGACCAGGCAGTACATTCATGATAGCCCTGCCGTTGCTGTATTCACCGATATAATTCAATATCACACCGTCAGATGCGGAACCATCATCGGTTATGATGTCTCCCCTGCCGTCAACTTCCGCTGCATTGAATGTATCCGGGTCCATGTCCGACTGATAATAGAACACGTATGAATCACCGTTCATTGTTCCGGTGACATTTCCTTCTTCATCCTTGGACATAGTCATTACTGAGTTATCTTCAATGCTTCCGAAATGGAAGGTGATACTGTCTTTAGTCTGCTCACAGGTAAAACCTATACCCATACCTGTATCAGAATTGGCAGTCTTACCGCTGCCTGTATCATAGAACACATACCAGCTCCGGTCAGGAACTCCGTTTTTTACAGCTATATAAACTCCCCTGCCCAGCCATGTGACAGCATCGCTGTTTTCGTCCTGAGCATCATTCTGGGACGTACTGCTTGCAGAAGTCTCCGCTGATTCAGTTGCAGTCTCCGCAGAGGTAGTTGGCTCATCAGAAGTTGTCACCTCTGTTGTTGTTTCGGTGCTGCTGCCTGATGTTTTTGCATCATCAGATATGCTCTCAACACGTCCGCATGATGTGAGCATTGCAAGTGCAAGGGTAAGTACCAGTGTTTTTTTCATGTTCATTTTTTGTTCCTCCTCAAAAATGTCTGTGCCGTATGGCATTAAATGTCAATAAGATGCTGAAACATTTCTTTTTTCCTGACTTTCACGCTATGAATTCCAAAGCAATAGGATAACAGCAGACAGGCAAGTTATGATTTTTTCAAGCATCTACTATAAGTATAGCATAAAACATCTCAACTATCAATACCCGGTATGCATGACAATTTTTAGAAAAACTCAGCTCTTAACTGTGCAGTTTTACTGAGTATGTAAAAGCACAGACTATCGGATATTGAATTTTTGGGGACAGCATGGTATAATAGCAGAAAAGAGGTGATAAAATGGACGTAACAATAGGGGAAATGGCTGAAAAGCTGCGCTCATACGACGAGTTTGTCATTGTATATCACATCAGACCTGACGGCGACTGTATCGGTTCTTCCTTTGCACTTGCGCTGGGGCTTCAGTCTCTGGGAAAGAAGTGTGCGGTCACAGGCAGAGACCCTGTACCCAATATACACCGCCCTATGACTGATGCATCAATGCAGGATGATGTCACAGAGCCGGTGTACATTTCAGTGGATACTGTATCTCTGATAAGAACAGGAAATTATTCCGACAGGCACTTTACCTTCTGCATAGACCACCACAGAAACAATTCAATTGAGGCTGACTATAGATACGTCGAGGAGGACTGCGGAGCTTGCAGTGAGATAATTTTCAAGCTCCTTAGAGAAATGGATGTGACGATAACCAAGCAGATAGCTGACCTGCTGTATACTGCTCTTGTTACGGATACTCGCTGCTTCCAGACCGCCGATACCAGCGTTCAGACCTTTGAAACTGCCGCAGCTCTCAAAAAGCTCGGCGCAGATACATTCAATATCAGCAGAAAAAATATATTTGTGAAGTCCGCAGGGCGCCGCATTATCGAGGAGCTGCTGAAAGAGAGCCTTCACTTTTCCTGCAAAGGCAGGCTGATGACCGGCATCATCACACTTGATGACCTGAAAACTGCTGATATTGCCGACTCAGAGCTGGAGGGGATAAATTCATATATTGAGCAGTATGAGGAAATGCTGATAGGAGTAACTGTCCGGGAGTTGCCGGACGGACGCTCACGCTGCTCTGTACGTACAAGCGGAGACATCTCTGCAAATGACATATGCGCTGTACACGGAGGCGGCGGCCACTATCACGCTGCCGTGTGTGAACTTGACTGCCGTCCAGAGGCTGCCAGAGCTGTCATGGAGGAAACCTGCAAAGGATTTTTGAAATCAGACATTGAAGGCAATAAATAGGCAAAAATGCGTATAATATCTGTCACCTGTACAGACCACAAAAATAAAACCTTCCTGAACTTCGGGTCCGGGAAGGTTTTATCGTATAGATACGCTCAGTCCAAGAGCTCATCAAGAAAAGTGCCGATAGTATCACTGTTTATCATGTTGAATACTGATATATCTCTGCCTGTCATATGACGCAGCTTTGCAGCTATCCTTACTGCCGTGAGGGAGTCTCCGCCTATCTCATAGAAGTTAACGTCCTCATCGTCAATATCGCAGTCAAGCTCCTCTTCAAACAGTCCCAATATCTCATCACGCAGGCTGCCTGTCTGCGGCGACTGTTTTTTCTCGTCAGATGGCTTTGCAGCACTGCTCAGTATCATTTCCTCCAGGGCTTTTCTGTCTGCCTTTCCATTGTGCGTGAGCGGTATCTGCTCCGTCCTGACAAACACTTTAGGTATCATGTAACCGGCACAGCGTTCCTTCATATAGGCTGTGAGCTCAGCTGATGTAACATCTACTGATGCGATATAGACAGCGCCGAGCTTACCTGCCTTTTCTGAATATACTGCCGATGCTCGGATCACGCTCTCATGCTCCTCAAGAATATGCTCGATGCCGGAAAGCTCGATACGTTTTCCGTGTATCTTCACCTGAAAATCGTTCCTGCCCAGTATCATGATAATACCGTCACGTCTGCGTATACCGAGGTCACCTGTATCGTAGTACACAACACCGCCACGTTCCTTAAACTTTTTTGCTGTCTCATCAGGAGCTCCCATATAGCCCTGGGAGATACCGGTACCGGAGCAGTAAAGGGTGCCTGACACCCCGAACGGACACTCCTCAAAGTCGTCGTTGAAAACATGATACTTCATATTCGGCATGGGACTGCCGTATGGGATTGTCCCGCTTTTTATGTCCTCATCAGTAACGAGGTGACGGATGTTCCAGATCGTTGATTCTGACGGGCCGCCGACATTATAAAGTGCGGCATTCGGGAATGTACTGCGGATGAAAGATGCCACTCCCTGACGAAGATGCTCGCCGCCGTGCATGATACACTTCATATCTGTGAAGGTCTCTCTTATACACTGAGTTTCCAGCTCCGTCATGAGCATCTCCATGAACGAGGGGACGGATTCCCACAGAGAGATGCGGTATTTTTTCAGCATCCCGACCCATTTGAGCGGTTCACGTGCCTGCTGTTCATCTGGGATAACTGTGCATCCGCCGTAGAAGAAAAGTCCGACCATATCGAATATTGCCATATCGTGACAGTAATTCGTCAGGGCGATAAGCCGGTCTCCTTCGGAAGCGCCTGAAAAATCAGGTGTGCAGTAAAGGCAGTTGACAACGTTCCTGTTGCTTAGCATCACGCTCTTAGGCTTTCCTGTCGTACCTGACGTGTTGATGATTATGCAGAGGTCATCCGGTCCGGGCAGCACAGGTGTGAAGTCCTCCCATTCAGTCAGGTCAGCTTCGTCTGCAAATATTACCTTTCCGCTATATCCCTTTGGTATCTTATCCGCAAGACATCTTACCGTAATTATTGTCTCAGATTTTGTTTTTTCAAGACAATAGCTGAGCTATGATGATGTATATGAAATATCCGCAGGCAAATATGCTCCTCCAGTCAGCAGAACTGAATATGCAGCCGCAAACTGTTCAGGGCATTTCGGCAGGAACAGAGTCGTCACTCCACGTCCGCCGCCTGTAAGTTTACCCAAAGCCGCTGCCATGCGGTACATATCAGCATAAGTATACTCCCTGTCCATGTAAATGCAGGCTGTCTTGTCACTGTATTTTTCAAAAGCCTCAAGCATCACACTGCACAATGTCATTTCCGGGATCTCAAGCTCTGTGGCATTGACCTTGTCTATCACTTCAACTGTCTCCGATGTGAGCGGGAGCGTGCTTACAGCTCCGTCGGAAGTGACTGCTGCTTTAATGCCGCTTACGAACATATCTGCTATGTCCTCAACGGCCTTTGCCTCAAAGAGCTCATCAGGATAGTTTATGCATATAGAGGGCACTCCGCCAAGTGTCAGAACATGAGCCTCGATAACTGCCTGATTAGTCAGGATACGCCAGTCATCCATTGCAAAGTCGCCGCAGTTATCGCTGAACGGCAGCATCGTAAATATCACATTTGAGGAGTAATTCCCCGAAGGCAGACCGGCAAGCTGTGTTGTTCTGTTTCCGGGAACGAATCTTGACCTTTTCAGTATTTCCATGCCGGCGATGCTGCGCTTTGCAAGCTCCCCTACAGAAAGTCCTGCCGTTACATCAACGGGGATGCAGGCATAGTTTGAAAAAAGTCCTACTGAGTCATTTATGCCCTGTATATCTCTTACTCGTGCAGAGCACGGGATATTCATTACAAATCTCCTTGCTCCGGAAAAGCGTGATATGACCTTTGAATATACAGTCATAAGAAGAGTGAATACGGTCACTCCCAGTTTATCTGCCAGTCTCCCGGCCTGACCGTAAAGCTCACTGCCTATAGTACGTCTGATGCAGGAATTTTTCAGACCGGACGCAGAATACGGGTCCTGCCGGACAGGAAGTGAAAAATCGTCCCATTCCCTGTCTCTGAATGCCTCTTTGATAAAGCTGATGTCCTCTGAGCTGCGGTATTCCTCAAGTCTGCGTACATACTCGCTGAAGTCTGCTGTGACCGGCAGCTCCTCACCGCTGTAAGCCTTATTGAGCTGTGAAAGGAAAATATCTATGCTCATGCCGTCAACAGCAAGTCCGCTGAATTTGAGATGAACATCTGCTCCGCCTCCCTGCCGGACTACATACGCTCTCAGGCCGGAGCTCAGCAAGTCATCTGCTTTCTCACGGCATATACTGTCAGCGTCAGCAGCGTCAAGGTATACTATATCTGCATCAGCAGCCTTTTCATGCCACTCACCGCTCTCACTGAGAGTACAGTGCAGAAGAATATTGTTCTCTGTCACTTTGATAAGTGCCTCACGGAAACGCTCAGGCTCAAAGTCTGAAATGTGAGTCCTTATGTATATGAACGGACAGTTACCGCCCAGAAATACCGATTCGTCCATTCCCAGACGATAGGTATTCTGAAGCTCTGTCATCTTGAATTTTTTCATAGCCAGTCTCCTTTATGAATGCATCAGAGCAAGCAATTCACTGATGAGCCTTTCCTCTGTACCCTCAGGAAGAACACCGTCCGGGGTGCTGAGATTAAGGAGCATCTTATCGCCGCATCTGAAAAATTCGCTGTCCATGACAACGTTCGGCGTTTCGGTGTAGATATAGCTCAGTTCACCGAAAGCCTGCCTTATCTGGTCAGTTCCAAGGTCAATATGTATATGGGATGAAAATGTCACATTTCCACTGGCATCACCGCCGCAGAGCTGCTGTACTTTTATGCCGCTGAACGCTCTGTGCTCAAGAGCCTCAGCGTACTCAGACGCCGTTTTTCTGATAAACCCGTCAGTATCCGCAGATGGACCAACGTCCGTGTCAAACATGATTATGGACGTATAATCCGCAGCGGTTCCGGCAAGTCCGGCAGGAGCTCCGCTCCTGTCAAGCACAGGTATGTTAAGAGTGAAATGCTCCCTGCCGCAGACCTTTGCCGCTGCCTTTGAAAACAGTGCAAGCAGCACGTTTTCCTCTGTGACACCAAGACGCTCGGCAGTTTCATGTATAAACGCAGTACTGTCTGCTCCTATGACTGAGCTGTGGCTGCTGTACTTTGCAGGTATGTCAGTCCCACAAGTGTCGGCAATGCCTTCAAAGGGCGCAGTTCCGAAGCTGCCTGCCCTCTCTGTCCAGTAAGACTTGTCTGCTTTTTTTACAGCTCTCGGTACAGCAGGATGCGACTCCTCACCGTATGGGAAGAATCCCTCAGGCACAACAGGCAGCTCTGCCTCATTCCCGTTATACATTGCCGCCATATCACGTATGAATATCTGCAATGAAGTAATGTCAAAGGCTGCACAGTCGCACTCAAAAACGACAGTGCATCCCTCTGCCTCCTTTATCAGATGAAGCTCGGCAGCTCCGCCGTCCTCAATATCCATAAGGCGGTTTTTCAGGCTGTTTATATAACTCTCACTGTCACCGCTGGCAACAGTGAAAAAACGGTCTGGGTCGTGAGCATCCGAAAAGAAAACTGTTCCGTCAGACATTATGCGTGAGGACAGCACCTCATGCCGATGTGCAAGTTTATGCCAGACATCACGGAGTTTTTCTTCATCTATGCCACTGCTGCGGAATGCTGCGATGATATGACAGGATACACCGCACAGCTTTTCCTGCTTCTGTATGCCGATGAGGAAAGCGTACTGTACATCATTCAGAAAAAACGGACCCTTCATAACAGCTCTCCCGTACAGGAAAGGTGCTCAGCCAGCTCTGAGAGGACGCTGTACTCATAAATGTCGGCAATATCAAGCACTATGCCTGTCTCACGGTTAAGGTCCCCTGAAAGCCTGACAGCATTCAGCGATGTTCCTCCGAGCTCAAAAAAATCAGAGTCCTCATCAATGTCCGCTGCCGGGAATATCCCCTGCCATATTTTTTTAAGTGTACCGGCTATGACTGTTTTTTCCATTTTCTCACCTCTTCAGCAGACCGCTGATAATATCAGTGCAGACCGCTGTATTGTTCGTTATGATATTGTGGTCTCCGGAGACCTCCGTAAAGGTGTATTCTCCGCCTGAAAAGCTCTTCCAGTCCTCAGCGGCAGTCTTTGGAACGAGCTTGTCTGCTGAGCCGTGGGCCACCGTAAGTCTGCTGTTTATGACACATTTCTCATGTGCTGACCTGGAGTACTTTTCAGAAATGCTCCAATCTCCCCGGAGCAGCTCTATGGTGTTGTTGGCAAAGCCGAGCATTATCTCCTGCTCGTAGGTACGTTCAGTACCTATCACACTGTTATCCGGCAGTACAAGCTCACCGCCGCCGCTGTTGTTTTTTATGAGGAAGTCAGCACATCTGTCAGCAATGTCAGCAGGAGCTGAAAAAAGCTCTGAGCTGAAAAGTGCAAGGTATATGTCTCTGAGGTATCCACGGTTAGCCTCGCTTATGTAGCTGCCCTCCGAATAGAACAAAGTATCAGGCGGAAATGCCGAAAAAACAACGATATCGCTCGGCTCTTTAAGACCAGCCTCCCTGATG
>CACWPR010000001.1 GCA_902762855.1 Ruminococcus flavefaciens | reverse complement strand
TTACTGTACTTCATAGTCGTTTTCCCTTTCCGGTTTTGTTACTTATATTCTACCAGATTTTTGGGTGTTTGTCGACTGCTCTTTCAGTATAACACTTCAGATTCCTTAAAAGACCTAAAACACGAACCTACAAAAGTGAAAATATATATGAGCAGATTGAAAAGCAGATAGAGATCGACAGACTCAGAAAACTGCTTACCGGAGGAGTTATAAATGAAAAAAAGAAAAAATAAAGAACCGACTGTAAAAACTACCCTATCCAAACAAGAACGTAAACAGGTCGAGGCTCGTCTGAATCAGCTGCTGAAAAAGACCTATTCGGTACAGACTACTATCCCTTATCTTGAAATGTTCAAGGACGGAATATGTCAGGTATCAGAGAACTACTACACCAAAACGATACGTTTCAATGACATAGATTATCAGTTAGTTGATTATTACAGTGCCGGTAAGATTTTTGATGATTACTGCCGTATTCTCAATTACTTCGATGAAAAGTGCCGTTTTCAGCTTACTTTCGAGAATCAGACCATTGACATAGATACATTGCTGAAGGAAATAGACATTCCTGAACAGGATGATAACTTCAATGATATACGAACAGAATATGCAGATATGCTGAAAAAACAGCTTATCGAAGGCAATAACGGCAAAACAGTGTTCAAGTACCTGACTTTTGGTACAGAAGCTACGACATATAAAAAGGCAAAAATACGCCTTGACAGTATTGCCAACGAAATAATCAACCAGTTTAAGGCTATGGATGTGGCAGCAGTCGCTCTTGACGGTGAAGAACGTTTGAGAGTGCTGCATAAATCTCTGAATCCTTTCAGCGATGATGAATTCCTTTTCGACTGGAAGTACAGAGCTGCAACCGGAATGTCAACAAAAGACTTCATAGCACCACCTTCAATAAAGTTCAGAAAACAGAACTTTGACATAGGAAATGCTAAAGGACGAGTATCGCTTATCCAGATACTTGCCGGTGAATTATCTGACAGAATACTTAATGAACTGTTTGAATCAGATGAACTCTTTTGCGTAAACATCCATATAAAGCCTTACGACCAGACAGAGGCTCTCAAATTTATACGCTTAAAACTCACAGCAGTTGAGGCTATGAAGATAGATGAGCAGAAAAAAGCAGCTCGTTCCGGTTATGATACGGACATACTGCCTCCGCAGATACCTATGTACATAGATGAGCTAAAAGCTATGCTTGAGGACTTGAACTCAAAGGATGAAAGACTTTTTATCATTACACTTACTATTCGTCACTATGCTCAGACCAACAAGGAGCTGAATCTCCAGATAGAGCGACTTAAACGTATTGCTACTAAGAATAACTGCAAAATGATACCTTTAGATCATCAGCAGGAAGAAGCTCTCGGTTCTTCCCTTATACTCGGCAGCAACACCATTGAGATCAACCGTATCATTACTACCTCAGCAACAGCTGCGTTTTTTCCGTTCACCACAAGAGAGTTATTTGAAAAAGGCACATATTACGGACTAAATGCTCTGTCACATAATATGATTATGTGTGATAGAAAAAAACTAAAGAACCCTAACGGACTGTTTCTTGGAACTCCGGGCGGTGGTAAATCAATGGCTACAAAACGTGAGATAATTGATGTTTTCTTGAAAACTGATGATGATATTATCATCTGCGATCCGGAAGGAGAATACTTTCCCCTTGTATCAGCTCTCGAAGGACAGGTCATTGAGATTTCTTCGGATAGTCCGCAGCACATCAATCCTATGGATATAGAGCTTGATAGTCAGGAAGGCGATCCAATTGCTATCAAGTCAGACTTCATAATATCGCTATGCGAGATAATTATCGGAGGTATGGGACTTGAACCAACTGAGAGGTCAGTAATTGATAAGTGTGTTCGTTCCATTTACACACAGTTTGCTAAGAATCCAATACAGGAGAATATGCCTACACTCTATGACTTATATACTGAACTTTCAAATGCCGGAGATGTAGCTGCCCGTGTTGCTACTTCCCTTGATCTGTATGTTACCGGTTCTCACAACGTATTCAACCATACATCAAATGTAGACCTCAACAACAGAATAATCTGTTTTGACATTAAAAAGCTCGGAACACAGCTAAAAAAGGTCGGAATGCTTATAGTTCAGGAAATGGTATGGAATAGAGTATCTACTAACCGTTCTATGGCAAAATCGACCAGATACTATATAGATGAGTTCCATTTACTGCTCAAAGAAATCCAAACTGCGAAATATAGTGCAGAAATATGGAAGAGATTCCGTAAATGGGGCGGTATTCCAACCGGTATCACTCAGAACGTTAAGGATCTGCTAAGTTCTTCCGAGATTGAGAACATCTTCGACAACTCCGACTTCATATATCTCCTGAATCAGAGTGCCGGTGACAGAGAAATACTTGCTGAAAAGCTGCATCTATCTGAAAGTCAGCTTAAATATGTTACAAATGTTGAACCCGGTAACGGCATTATCATCTATAACAACGTTAAGCTGCCGTTTACTGATCGAATTGAATCTGATACAAAGATGTACAAACTAATGACTACTCGATTAGGTGAATGATAGGCGGTGATATAAGTGGATGTTAGCAAGAAAACGCTGCACAAAATTCACTCACGGCGAAGATTTATTGAGAATACCAACGAAAAGCTGCGTAAATATGAGAATAAGTATAATCATTATCAGAATCAGAAAGAGCATATGTCTGATTACAAACAGCCTTCTGTGATAAAAAGAGCTTATAATCAATTAACAAAGCCTTACGAATTGCATTACCACATAACTCATTCAACTGATGAAAGAGGAAAAGACGTTTACAAACAGGGATTCAGATTCACTGAAAGTTCAGGCAGCAGCTATCATCAACGTGGCATTCTTCACAAAGTCGATGATTTCCGCAGAACCAGACTCCATTCTGATGTTTCAGGTCTAAAAACAGTTTCTCATATCGTTACTCATTCTCGCCCGGCTCGATTCATAAGTTCAGCTGCAAGATACGCTGCGGACACCAATATAGGCAGTAAAGCTGTGAATGCAGTTAATAGAGCAGCCGACACAAAGACAGGTCACATTATAAACAAAACCCTCAGATATAGCAGCAGTGCTGCATATAAGGCTGCATCGGTCAGTGCGGAAGGAGCTTTCCGTACTGGTCTTGCTGCCGAAACAGGTCTTATTGCTATAAAAGATTCTGTACACAGAAAAACAGCTGCTGAACTTGAATCAAAGTTCAGGCAAGAGGCTCAGGGCGACGGTGACAAAGCCGGTGTTCTTATAGCCACAAATTCCTGGGCTGCTGCTAAAGGTCTTGTTCATCACATACAGGATAAGCAGCACTATAAACCATTACAGAAAAGCCTCAATCAGCGAATGACTCAGGCAGAAACGTTCACAAAGAAAAACAAGCATATCACAAATGCTCAGAATAAGCAGTTTATCAAAACGGCTGTTCTTAATGATCGTTTCTTGCGAAAAACAGGCAGAGAAAAGCTGAATGGAGATGATCTGCAATATATTCTATCCAAAACGCCAAAAACAAGGCTTATATATAAAGCAGACAAGCGTGAATTTCAAAAGCTAAAAAAAGTATTCAAGAAGTCCCCTTCGGAGGCTCTGAGAAAAAAACTGCATCAAAGCAAACTCAATATGATAGGCTCAAAAAGCGAGTATCATATAGAAAAGCTCAATGAAAAACTTACAAAGCTCCAGAACCGAAAGAATAAAACGCAGAAAAAGCTATATAAGCTAAAAAATAGGTCTTTAGCTTCAAAAGCAGCAGCAGGTGTTGCTACTAACCTTAAAGGTTCTCTGAGAAATCAGGCTATGCAGAATGGAGCTGCGGATAATGATGCGGTAATGGCTGTCGATAAGATAAGTACTATTGGTCGAAGGCAGCTCAAAAAGCACACAAACCAAGAAAAAATAATCAACAAAAGGCTGAAAAAGCACAGTGCAAGAGAAGATTCCTATTATAAGAAATCAGCAAAGAAAAAGAAAAAAGCGACAAAAAAGCGGACACCAAATTATAACGCACAGAAGGTGTATAAGGAGTTGGCTGCAAAAAAAGCTAAAAAGGCTGCTCGTAAAAGAAAAGCCTCGAAGTTCGGACTTGCTGTCATAGGACTTCTGATGCCGATTATTATAATGCCTTTGATCCTTACTGCCTGTCTTGGCATATTTGCCAATCCGGACAACTTCGGTTTCTTATCTGCCTATTACGGAGCCAAAGAAAGTGATTTGTCACAAGCCTCCAACTACTATCAGGAACTATCATATGATATGAATAAATTCGTTTTATCTGTCCCTGATAATTGGAAAGACAATCTTGCAGAACTAAATATTCCTTCAAATTATACAGATGATCCGACAAGATTTATATTTGGAAATTCAGATAGGCTTCACAGTGATACGACATATGACTTTGATAAACATAAGTTATATTCCTTTTTGTGTGCATACCTGTTCACTAAAGATGATGACGGAGAAGTGAAAAACTGGTATTTCAATGATGAAGTAAAAAACATTATTAAGGCACTTTTTAATGATGAGTATGAGTTCAAGTCATTCTACGATAATACATCACATTGGGAACTAAGAAACGCATATGAATTTGAAGGGTATTATCTGTATGACGGATGTTTCTGGAACGGAGAATACGGCTTAGTTAACATAACTTATCCTGATGCTTTACCCGAACCTTTAAAAAATACACTTAATGAAAACACCTTATACTTCAATGTGACCAATGGAGAGGTATTAGATTATAACAATAATTATGCAGCTACCGGATGGTACTTTCAGAATCATTACTATAATACCGTTGATAATAGCGGACACACATATGAAGGATGGTATAACGGTGAGGAATGTCATTTTGGTGTTTATCGTGATGACGGCAGTTTTATCCCTTTCCCCTATGTAATACAAGATGAAAACTGGGTATCGTTTCTTCACAAGTATGACAGGATCAACGAATGCTCACTATTTTATACGGTCAATCGCAAGAAGTCTTTTGATGATTGTATCAGAGAAGCTCTTATGAGCCTTGAAGATGGTGAAAGCGTTTATAGCTATTATCAGACTTTATCAACTGATACTGAACCACAATACTACGGCTTAAATCAGATTGGCACATCGCCTACATACTATGGATACCTGGATTTAATGAATGAACACTTAATTTTACACGGTTATGGTTGGGAAATGAAGAACTGGAATGAATCTGACTGTGACTTCAATACCAATGATCAGCAGCACTCCGGCATAAGCATCATTCAGAATAGCGGTTCAAACGTCTATGCAATGGTAAGTGGCAACATATCAGAAGTTGGAGACAATTACTTCATTCTGAGAGGTTGGGCAAAGCAGCGTGACAATTACTTGGATCCGGTCATTGTTTATGTCAATGTTGATACATCAGGATTAAGTGAAGATCAGGAATTTAAAAAAGGACAGGTTATAACTCACACAAACAACCGCAGACAGGAAATGAAATATTTGGACGCACTCGGACCCCCATATTTTGATCGTGGATTCGTAAGTCTGATAGACAATGATGCAGGTTACGATTACTTGAATATCAGTCTATTTGACTATATGGACTATGAGAAAAAAGCTATAGATCCAGAGATAGTTCTATCTTTAGTAAGCAAAGGAGAGTAATTATGAAAATATCTGAATTTGAAAATCTTATCTCTCAGAATGATGAGAAAATCAAGAAAAAAGAGGCACAGATCAAAAAGCTGAAAGATGAGGTAAAAGAGCTGAAAGCAAAGAATGAACAGCTGCAAGATGATATGCTGCTCAGTCAGGTAAAAAATAACATAGGTTCAAATGATGTTAGCAAGCTCATTAAGTTAAGTAAGCTGATAGAAGAAAGCGGTCTTGACGAAAACGAGATTGCAGAAATGTTTTCCAAGGGAGATGTTAAAAATGAGGTTTAATAAATTTGTCATATCATTGTCAACTGCATTACTGTTGTCAATATGCTCTACACCAATCGTTAGTATGGCTGCTCCAGAGGAAGCAACAACCGTTAGTGCAGCAGATACTACCACCACAACTTCTGGCAATTCATCAGAACCTACAACAGAAGTTGACTGGCAGGAACTCAAGAACGATTATCAGGATGAAATAGCGAAAGCTCTTGAAGAACAGGAGAAAGCCGAAAAGAAAACTCCGGAGGATTATTACAACGATCCTTACTATGATACTGACGGTAACGCTTCTCTTATAGATTCCAAAGCATATAAAGTTCTCTATCAGAGTGCAGAGCTGCTGTTCACAGCGGTTACAACTAAGGACGGACACGTTTTCTATATCATCATCAACTATGCTGATGAGGACGGTGAGGACAATGTATATTTTCTGAACAAAGTTGACGATTTCGACCTGTATGCATTATTAAATAATAATGATAATTCCAATAATAGTTCTTCATCAAGCAGTTCATCAAGCGACAAAGGCAATAAAGCAGCTGAGGAATATCTTTCTCAGAAAACAACAACTGTTGCAGACACCTCAGAATCAACTACAACTACAAAGGCAACAAATAGTAATGGTTCAAGTAAAATGAAATTATTCCTTCTTCTTGGACTGGTAGTTGTAATAGGAGCTGCCGGTTGGATAATTCCTAAGTTTATGAATAAGCCTAAGAAGAACAACGTTGAGTTTGAGGATGATGAACTCGAAGAAGTAAATGAAGATGATATTTGACCTAATAGAATATCCGTCCGGTAACAGGGACGGATATTCTCGCATAATAAAGTGTGTCACGGTGACACACTAAGTGGAGGTATTGCAAATGCTGCTACACAAAGGAAGAATAGACTATGAGTATATAGTTCTTACGTTGAGAGTGGAGAATTATGAAGATTTCATAGCAGTTTTTAAGAATAAAAGTGAACTGGATGTCTATATCAATGATAATTCATCATTTATTCAGAAAGGCAACTATACTGCTTGGCAGATGAAGTATGGTGATATTTTAGGTGAAGGCATTTTTGATTTTGATATGGGAGCATCAAATATAGACTATATTCGTTGAAACAGCTATACGAAAGGATTGATTGAAAATGTATAAACTTGTAATTGCTGAAAAACCGTCAGTTGCACAGTCAATAGCCAAAGTCCTCGGAGTTTCAAAGCGAGAGGATGGATATATCTCAGGTGACAAATACCTTGTATCGTGGTGTGTTGGACACTTAGTCGGTTTGTCCTCTCCTGAAATGTATGATGAAAAATACAAGGCTTGGAATTTCGATACATTACCGATAATTCCGGACAACTGGCTTTTCAGCATTAATGCAGCAACAAAAGCTCAGTTCTATAAGCTGAAAGAGCTGATCTCACGCAGCGATGTCGATGAGCTGATATGTGCTACCGATGCCGGACGTGAGGGTGAGTGTATTTTCAGATATGTATATAATAAGCTCGGCTGCAAGAAGCCATTCAAGCGTTTATGGCTATCATCTATGGAAGAAGAAGCAATAAGTGAATCTTTCAAACATCTTAGACCAAGTAATGAACTTGACAATCTGTATGAAGCCGGTCTTGCAAGAGCTAAAGCAGACTGGCTTGTCGGTATGAACGCAAGCAGACTGTTTTCTGTGCGATATAACGCAAAGTTGAGTGTTGGCAGAGTTCAGACACCGACACTTGCAATGATAGTGCAGCGTGACTATGAGGTTAGTCACTTTGTGAAGCAGAAATATTTCACAACAGTTATTGACTGCGGAGCTTTCAAAGCTGCAACAGAGCGTATTGACGATGAAGCAGCTGCTAAAGCTGTTGCTGATAAGTGCAACGGTAAAAATGCAGCTGTTACTGAGATCAAAAAAGAAGTAAAGACCGTAAATCCGCCAAAGCTCTACGATCTTACTACCTTGCAGCGTGAAGCGAACCGTCAGTACGGCTATACAGCACAGCAGACTCTTGACTATACTCAGACACTCTATGAGAAGAAGTTATGTACATATCCGAGAACAGACAGTCAGTATATTACCGATGATATGGAACAGACGGCATTAAGGCGAGTTGACTTAGTATGCAAACACATTGAGTGCTGCAACGGTATCAATGTTCCAAATCCGGATATAAAGAGAATAATTAATAACAGTAAAGTCAGCGATCATCACGCTCTGCTGCCTACGGACGAAATAGCAACAGCTGATATAGCAGCACTTCCGGAGGGAGAACGAAACATATTGTTCCTGATCTCAGCAAAGCTCGTCCTTGCCGTTGCTGAACCTCATAAGTATGAATCAGTCAAAGTGAGGCTGAATTGCGAAAATACAGAGTTTTCCGCTTCCGGTAAGACTGTTTTATCTGCCGGTTGGAAAGACCTTGAATCATCAGTAAAAAGCCGACTAAAAGGCGGTGACGACAAAGAGGACAATGAAGATCAGACAGCTGCATTACCTGAGATCACTGAAAATCATGTGTTTGAACAGGTAAAATCAGAAGTATCTGAACATTGGACAAGTCCTCCTAAGCCATACACAGAAGATACTCTGCTGAAAGCTATGGAAACTGCCGGAAATAAGGACTATGACGAAGATTCAGACGTTGAGAAGAAAGGTTTAGGCACTCCGGCTACAAGAGCTGCAATTATTGAAGGTCTTGTAAAGCGTGGCTATCTGGAGCGTAAGAAAAAGCAGATCACAGCAACGGAGAAAGGTGTTCAGCTCATCGAAGTTGTCCCCGATGAAGTCAAGAGTGCGAAAATGACTGCTGACTGGGAAACAGACCTCCAGAACATCGAGAAAGGCAGCTCCTCAAGCAGCGACTTTATTAACAATATAGAGTGCTATGTAAAGGATATATGCACAAAATATGGTAGTCGTGCTGAGAACAAGGCTTTTGCAGCTCCGGAAAAAGAATCATTGGGTGCTTGTCCTAAGTGCGGAAAAGATGTCCTGACAACCGCAAAGGCTTATTCTTGCTGCGGTGGTAAAGACGGTTGTGGTTTTATTATCTGGAAAAGCATTGCCGGTAAAACGCTCTCAGCTGCTCAGGCTAAAAAGCTGATAACAAAGAAGAAAACAGACCTTATAAAAGGTTTCAAGGGGAAATCCGGCAAGGAATTCAATGCATATCTTATACTCAAGGACGATTTTTCAACCGGTTTTGAGTTTGAGAACAAAAAATAAAGTGTGTCACGGTGACACACTTGCATAGGTGATTTTATGTTTTCGTTTTTAAAAAATCTGCTCTTTATTCCTTATGAATATTTCGGTGATATTGAGTGCTTTGATGAAGATATGGTCAAGAGAAATCTGCATATTTACAGACAATATGCTGTCGGTTCTGTGCCGAACTATTGGTTCAAGGATGAAGTTATGGATGAATGGAACGCTATAATATGCAAATACTGTAATGAATTGCCGGAAGAAGCAAAACAGCTTTCAAAATGGCAAAAAACTAAACTCAGATGGCACTATCGCCGTCTTATAATCAAGGATTCATTACCAGAGTAAAAAAGGAAAGGGATGAACTTTATGATTGATGAACTTGCTATTATAAGTGGAGCTATATTATTAATCATAGTATTGATAGTAGGTCAAACAAGCGTAATAAAGGAGAATAATAAGAAAAATATTCAGCTCATTCCATCTCCTAACGGAGAAAAATGTATAGGAAACGGAAAAAACAAGGATGTTGAGTGTATGTGTGACGAGTGCGACCACTTCCTTGAATGTTATCCGGAATGGGATAGAAAAAAGCAAAGTGTGTCACCGTGACACACAGAAAGGATAACAATGAAGTCAACAGGAATAAAAGGTATTGTTTATGATTATAACAAAAGTAATATCGTGAAACTCGATAATACGATGTATAAAGATTTCTGTAAATGCTGCGAACAAGAACATTATTCTTATAAGGTTTTATCTCAAACAAATAATTATGTAGTATGTAGTGCTGATTATCAAATTATAGAGTTCTTTATTGCTTGTATGAAATCAGAACATGAAGAAACAATAAAAATGCTTTGTTCTCTATCAAAATCAATGCTTATTGATAGATTGAATGGCATACCTTTTGAAGAAGAAGCGGAAAAATGGATAGAGGAAATTGATATAAAAGTTATAAATGAAGCTGTACAGAGGTATGATGAGCCTGAATTCGTTGGTGAACGTGCAGAAATGATGAAGTTACTATGATTTATTTTGAGACTCTCTAAATGTAAATTTAGTAATAATTTCTGTATCTGATAGTTCATCTTCTGGATTAGGCGAATAATAAAATGTTACCGTTGGTTCATTTTCAAAATATGCATATAAAACCGGTTTTCTACGCTTTGTCAGATTTGAAATGAATATCGACCTATTCATTTGTTTTCCATTCTTAGTACCTAACCGACGTGCGTCATAACAATAAATTGCATTCGGATTACGATTACCATTTTGTGCAAGTGCTCTGTCAATTTCGTTGTTTTGTCTTATATTCAAAGTTGGAGCAACAGGAGGAACAACTGTAACAAAGTAATCAAAGAATTGTCTGAATATATCGCCTAAATTAATAGAAAACTCTATAACGAAGTATTCCCTAAAGGTCTTGGGATCAAAGTACATTTGCATTTGATTTGCTTCAATAGAGTATGTTCTTTCCGGAGCATTAATGTCTATAAAAGTTAATTTTACACTTGCATATTCATTTTTCTTTGAAATATTGTCTAAATCTTCAAAGAGGACATCATATTGTATTTGCTTATAATTAAACATAAAAGCAGTCATGTGCCAACCATTTTCACGCAGATTTTGTTTTAAAGCTCCAATATTATTTATTACTGGCATTTTTTCACCAACCTTTAGAATTTATTAAGCCTCCTTAGATCGAAGGGAAGGAATTACAGAATGTTTATAGAAGAAAAAATGAAAATCAAAGCCATTACTGACGATAATGAAAACTATACAGGTTCAGTTTACAGAATTGTTATTCAACCCTGTAAAGATGACAATAACCGACCTCACGCACTTTTGTTTATTTCTCAGGACAAGGCATATATGGAACAAGAGGGCGAATTCGGTTGTGTTTCTCTATGGGTTGATAAGTTAAAAACTATCGAAGTTCTGTAAAATAATTATACTCCGTAAAATAACGGAAGTCAAGGGAGATGATAATCATAAACCGAGAAGAAATTATATCAAATCTGATAAGCAATATAAGCTCTGCTTGTAAGGAGAGAAATATATCAGTAAATGAGTTTTGTCGATGTTGTAATATCCACAAAAGCGTTATGGATAACCTTAAAAGGAACAGTATTCCGACTATTGATATATTAGCAAATATTGCAATATTTCTCGATATTTCAATAGATGAGCTTATAGGATTAACAGAAAAGGTCAGAAAGACCAAATCATAAGTTTATTATAAAGTGTGTCACGGTGACACACGGAAAGGAAATAATTATGAATTCAGCACTTACAACCATTGCACTTCTCATCAAAGTACCTCAGAAAGACCTCTCTGAGCTGCCTGTTGAAGCTCAGAATGAGCTGATAGCAGCATATGAAATGAATACTGAGGATATGAACACAGTCGAGATCATAGAGGAACTTAAACGGCTCTATATTCATCACGAAACTGAGAAAGTATTATCAGAGGTAGCTGAGTGCTTCAACTTTGACTTGTCGATGTTGCACTCTTTCCCGGATATTACTCTCTCAGAAATTATTTCTGTGTGGGAATCTACGCACGATCTTGCAGAGGTATATCCTATTGTACAGAAAGAGCTGCAAATATCGAGCCTTACAGACGTAAGCAGATTGCTTGATATATCTCCGGAAGAACTACGGACACATTATAGATATGACACTCTCAGTCAGATGTGCGGAGCTTACGATATGATGATAGACGTTGAACCGAGATCATATATGATCAATGAAATAAAAGCGATAGCGGAGGCAGCTGTATGAATTCATTTGGAAATGTCGATGTAAAAAGCATAGAAAATAAGGCATACCAGACCATTGAAACAGATAAGGCGAATGAGCTGCTTGAACGTCTTAATCAGGAAAATATCCTTTTCTATGCAAGATATGACGAAAAAAAGGCTATGCTCCAGTTTGACCGCAGCAGCCTTGATAAGATCAATTCGGTTGTAAAGGAATTTGCTTTACAGCCTGAAAAAACTCAGGAAACTTTCTTAGATGGAAATAAAACTCCTGAAAACGATATTAATTATCTTTCTGAGAGGATATACAGTATTACCGAGCAAATAAAAAGCAAAGATAGAGACCTCTATTTTACAGATACTATTGATGGGACTCGTCAAATTACCGAGGAGATTAACCGACTGAAAGAAGAAAAAGCTCGTCTTGAAGCCAAACTTGAGCAGCTTGTTGAAATATCCAATACTCAGGAATCCGTTCCTCAGCCTGAGAAAGCACCTGAAAAAGCTCCGGAACCTGTTCAGAAACAGGAAGTCAAGCAGCAACAGTTATCCCCTTCATCTGAGCGTGATAAGCTCTTACCGGTTCTTGAAGCAATGACACAGCATCAGGAAAAGAAAGCCGAAAACTTAAAAGAGAAAATCACTACAAAACAGAATAAGATCTCAAAGAACCAGACAAAAGTCACAGCACTCACGGAAAAAAGTGCAAGGCTACGACAGAATAACGCAATATTACGCACAATGTCCCAAAGCTCTATATTCCCGGCTATTCGTCACTTCATCGAAAGGAAAATAGACAAGAATGAAAGCAGAATAGCTAAGATCGAAAATGAAAAGATTCCCGGAAGAAAAGAGAAGATAGCCAAACATACTAAATCAGTTGATAAGTTACAATCAAAGCTCAATCGTTCTTATAGTAAGATCAGGCACAATACACACCTTAGTAACCTTATAAGCAGCTTTGGAGTTATAAATCGTGCTGAACGTCACGAACGTTTCATGAACGCATTAGTTGGACTTAATGCAGATGCTATTGACAGAACAGCTGCTAAAGCCAATAAATGCTCAGTCAAGATTGATAAGCTCACGGAGCGTTATAACCAGACAACTATTGCAGCCGAGAAATTTAGCATTAACGAGAAATTACAGCAGCTTAAAGCGAAAAAGTTATCATTATCCGCTAAAGCTGATAGGCTGCACGATGCACACGGCAGTTATCTTGATATTCTCAATAATAAGAACATCGAAAGCTCCGATAAGCTCATCGAAAACAGTTCTAAGGCTATCGACAAAGCAATTCATTCAGATAAAGCAACCGTTACCAATATGATTGATAGTGTATGCAGCAGTAATGCTGATGTTGTACTTGATAATCCTCTCAGGGCAGCAGAGATGTCTATGGAGCAGAACAATAATATGATAGACGGTGTTATCAATAATCTTCCTCCGGATACCGGGGAACAGGAACGAAAAGCAGATGTTCCCCCGGAGCACTCAGCTGAGGAAGATAGATATGCAGAAGTGCTGCCAATGATCGCTGAAACGCTTGATATGTCAGTTTCTCAGGTAGAAAGTCTGCCGGAAGAATTGCGTGAAATAGCTGCGATAGCATATATAAATAACTCAGATATGCCAAAAGAAGAACTTAAAAGCCTTTTATCCAATACTCTGGAGCTTACTCCACAGGCTGCTGACATACACATTGAAACGGCAAAGTCAGATAAGATCGAAAGCAAAAAAGAAGATGTAAATAATGAAGTCAGAGTATCATTTTCAAGAGCTGCACAAAAAGAATTAACGGAGATAGCAGCTGAAAGGTCATCTGCTCCGTCCCAGGACAAGCTCAAAAATAATGACCGTCAAATAAGTCTATGATAAATAAAAGGATATAAGAGGAAATTAAGATGAATTTAGGGAAAAGGCTGCGTAATATTCGTATGTTTAGGCAGCTCACACAACAAGCTCTTGGAAAAATGTTAGGATTTAAAGGCAATAGTACATATATAAGGATAGCTCAGTATGAAAGAGGTCAAAGAACTCCAAAATCAGACTATTTAGAAAAACTATCAAGTGTACTTGATGTAGTACCGGAGGCTTTAAATATCCCCTCGATAAATAGTTCAACTGAACTTATGCACTTGCTGTTTGCTCTGGAAGAATTCTTTGATCTCAGAATTACTGTGCTCGATAATAAAGTTTGCCTGACATTCGGAGAAGAAGCTGAACCGCTGTTATCTGAATGGTATGAAAAATATAAGTCCTTTCAGAATGGAGACATATCTGAGAACGAGTATAAAAATTGGCAATATAACTACAAAAGGAAGTGATTGCAATGGAAGAAAAGAATAATCCGGTGATATTCAGCATTACCAAAGAGGAAGAAATACGTTATTATCGTAATGACGATATGAACCTTAATGACCTTATCAAGCGGTATTCTGAATGTGAAAGACCTTTCATTGAGCTTGGAGAAACAACTCACAGTCAGAGAATAGGTACAATGGATTTTGTAGAGCTTGAACAGACTTTAGGAACGACTTCTATCGAGATCGTACCGGATGAAAACAGAGTTTCAGTTTACGAAAACAAGGGCAACGATGTTTACGAAAATGAGCTTGGTGACGGATTTGAGGAATACAAGCTCTCTGAACTTTTACAACAGCTTGAAAAAGAGCCTGTAGAAAGCGAAAAATCCACCATTACGGTGGATGAGAATGATATTTTGCAGATGTCTGCTAAGATTCAACAGAATCATTTAGATGATGTACATTTTGCTGAACAGGTAGATAAATTCGTTGAAGGGAAAACTAAAATCTATGAAACTTTATCATTAGGAGCAACACCTAATGTGTTGTATTTAGTAGGAGCTAATGCAAACGAGCTAACTATTAAACAAAATGTTTTAAAAAACAGTTTGCTTGATGATTCCTTAAAACTAAATGGTCACTTTTCAGGTCACAATATCCCAGTGGAAACAATAAAAAAACTGCCTGATCAGTTAAGAAATCCAATTTTAATACTGCAAGGACATTATCCTAACACAGTTGTTGCTGTAACTGAACTAAAGAATAAGGATAACAATAGAATAATCGTACCAATTGCTTTAGATTTAAAAAGTGTAGACAACATAGTTAATAAAGTATCATCAATATACGGAAAAGATAATATAAACAAGTATATATCACATCATCAGGATCAGATACTTGCGTATAATAAAGAAAAAACAGATAGACTGCATAAAGACATAGGGCTCCAATTGCCCAAGTTAAATACAGTTATCTGCTTTGATAATAGTATAGCATATACAACGAAAAATGTCAAGTCCCCCACCGCAGATTTAAGCAAAGAAAAAGCCAATCAAGTGTTTCATTCCAACGGGCTACAATTGCCCCCGGAGAACACACCTAATGGCTCTAATGATAGCATAACACTTTCTGACGGAAATGTCAATATGGCAGGAGCAAATATCATTGAAACAATGCAAGCAGAGGGAAAAGCTGAGATAAACGATGATGGCAGCTTCAAGGTAAACAATAGTTATTATCGTTCATTACCAAGAGAGGAACGTATTACTGAGGTCGTTCCGGCTCGTCACGCTGCGGAGATAATGCAGCAGCTTGCTGACAAAGGTATAGAGTTTTCAGCGGTTTCACGGCAGCACGATAAAGCAGCCATAACGGTACATATCAATAATAAAGATGAGTTGAAGGAATCGGCAACGAACGCTGCGGACAAACAGATCAAGAAAAAACAGCCTGAGATCTCAAAATCCGAGAACAAGGAAAGAATCAATCCTGAGTATTACAAGAAACTCGCTCCGTCTGACCGGCATATCCAAAGAGTTACTAAATCAGATACCGATAAGGTCATATCTGCTCTTGAAAGCAAAGGCATTGAGTTTTCGGCTGTAAAGAGCGACAAGTTTACGGCGATAACGGTACATAAGGACAATAAGGCAGCTATTGGACAGGCTTTGCTTGAAAGCAATAAGGCAGCAGCTAAAGAATACATAAATTCAGACTATTTTAAAAGTCTGCCTGCCGATCAGAGAGCATACTCTCAGACAGCTGACCTAAAAGCTGCCAAAGATATGATGAATTCATTGGATGCAGCAGATATAAAGTACTCTGCGGTCATTGACAACGAAAGATCAACTGCCAAAATAACAATAGCAAAAGCGGATATTCCGCAGGCTCAAAAGTCCGGAGCTTTGTTTTCAAGGCAGTCGCAAAGAGCTTTTACTTCAAAAGCTCAGGCTCAGAACAGCGAAAGAGCTGCTGTAAAGACAGCTGAACGAAAAAAGGACGAGCAGTCGCTATAAGGAGGAATCGAATTGAATACTGTCGGAAATGAAATATGGTTTTCAGCAGTCGATAATAAGGATAAGACAGCTTACACAATGTCAGAAGCTCTTATGCAAGAAGCTGCGGAAAAACTTGAATTATCCGGTATCAATTATTACGCTTTTACCGTTAATGCTAAAGGTAAGACAGCAGCGAGAATATGCGTAAACACAAAAGATACAGAAAAACTTGAAGCTATTCTCGGAGAGGATATGATGAACGTCCTGAAAGCATCTGAGCTTGCTAAACCATATTCTCCCCCGGATAAGAATATCATCGGAAATGCTGAATATAGGTATATTCCGGATAAAAAGTATCACACTTCCGGAGCTGACGTAGCTCTGAGAGTAGCACAGGAGCTTGAACGTGAGGGCATACAGTTCTCAGGCTGTGTTTACGGTCCGAGAAAAGCTGTAATTACAGTAAGCGGTAAAAACTACAATAGAGTTGTAGAGATCGAAAAAGAGATCATTCACGCAAGAAAGCACACATTCTATGAACTTATAGCTAAAAGGAGTGAAAAGGATAATGAAGTACAGCATAGTGAAGATCAACGAGAGTTACAGGATAGCAGAGCTGAACACGATAACAGGCAAGCAGCAGCTCTCTCCGGAGATAGGACGGTTCGCACAGATGCGTCTGAAATATCTGGCGGAAGAACAACAGGAAGTCCTGAAAGAAATGCTGAACAGCAGAATATTGTTTCAGCACCTTCAGGAAGTGGAAGAACAGAGTCAGGAGCAGCTCCAGAAAGCAGAACAGGCAATGATGGCAGCAGACACAGAGTACAAGGCAGCGGAGAAAGCCGGGAATCTTATGAAAATGACAGGTCTGAGGAACAATTACCGTCTGGCAGCGGAGGAAACGATCAGGAACGAGATAATTTACAGCTGAATATCATCGGAAATACAGCATATAGGGATATTGAAGATAAGATATTCTATAACGGTATTATTTCTGAGGAACTGTATAACAAGTATATCAAGTCAACAATAGATGATCTCGGAATACACTACTCCGGTCAGATAAAGGACGGAATGGTGACATTTACTGTATCGGCAAAGGATACTGCGAACTTTGAGAAGTATATGAATGTCGCACGAAACATCTATCTCATAGATTCAGCTCTTGCCGAAAAAGGTTTTTCTGATGAGCAGATAGCCTCTTTAAGGCACTATACAGCAGAAGCAGCTACCCTTGACTATATCAGCATAGATACTCACCTTGAACCAAAGTACAGCAATGAACAGCTCTCTGAGCTTGCTGCGAAAGCTATTGAGTTGAAGAAGATCACAGATATCTTCTCTCCTGAGTATGCAGCAGCGTTAAAGGGTATCGAAGATCTGAAAACAAGGTATGATATTAGTATCAGCCTGAATGAAAAAGGATTCAGCAGCGAACAGCAAGATAGGATTCTCGCAGCTATCAGCAATGGATTTGATGTTTCTTCTATTGCAGCGATAGACAGCACTTTCTCTGCCGATGAAATCGACAAGTTTACTGACCTTATAATCAATAATAACTTCAAAGAAGCAGTCGAATTCGCCCAGCTGCACGAAGATAAAAGAGCTGCACTTAATGCTATATCCGACTTTTACATAAAGGAATATGGTGACGATACGCATTTACCAAGCTCTGAAAACATTTTTGGTCTGGCATATACTACCGATGAGATATACGGACAGGAGTATGAGATTCAGGTCAATGCTGATCTCGATAAGGCAGCTCTTATTACTACTATCAATTCAGTTGTTGTAAAAGAGGAACAGTATGAGAACCTCGCTGAAATGACAAGGCTCGCTCTTAGTAACCTTAACTTTGATGAACTTGTTTCTATCGAGGATGAAGAACTGCAAAAAGCCGGAATAAGAATTGAAGAAGATGCTCCTACAATCGAACAGGATTCTTCTGAACGTAGCGATGTTCATTCAGAAACAATAGAAAGTCAGGAAAAGGCTTTTTTCTGGGTTGATGAAAGACTTGTGCCGGAGCTGCAAGATGCACTCTGGATAAACAATGAGTATGCAAACAAGGTTGTATCGGTATTTGCAAGCAATGCCATTGTTGATGATGATATTATACGCAATGAAGCCGAAGTCAAAAAGCTGCTCCTGAAAGAGCTTGACGAGGATCACATTGTAGAAAAGGCTTATTCTATTCTGAAAAGCAGCTATCCTGTTTCAATTGATACATCAATTGATGAGGACAAGGCTATTGATATATGGGAAAGCGGTTTTTCTGTTTATGACAGCGATAATCAGCTCATAAGCCGTGATACAGCTGATTCTGATAGTAAATATGCTTGGTTCGACAGTAATACTGTGTACAAGGCAGCTCCGAAGGACATCGAAGTTCAGCAGATGTATGACGATATTTGTAATATCATCGAAAATCTGGACGTTGATGAGGATTATAGCATAAGTAAGATGTATATGGAATTTGACTGGATTGACTTCAATACCGGTCAGAACGCATACATCAATGCTCTCGATGATCTCCGCAGCGGATATACTCTCAATCTCCGTAATTACTTTGAAGCAGCGAGAAATGATGCTGAAAGAGAAGGAAACGACAATGTTTTATCCGATTCTAAGCAAGCTCTGGAACTGCTCAATAAACTTGAAAACAACTTCACATACAAAGCTATCGAGCGTGAGGGACTTGCGAAAAGACTTTCAGGTCAGGATATGGAAAAATACTATGTCAATTATGAAGATAAAAGCGTAACACTTACTCGTTATTCTCAGGAAAAGCAGCAGCTTGAATACTATAATGTGTACGAAAAACAGCTTGAAAAGGCTCTTAACAGCGAGAATTTCAGAGAATATATCTTATCAAACTGTTTTAGTTACGGTATTAATAGCACAAATGATAGCTTTGACTATGATGCGAGAGAGTTCTTCAAACCTGATGAAGATTTCAATAACAAGGATAATGCTGCCGATGACGAGCTGCGTGAAGTCATCGATAGATTTCAGCGTGTCGATGAAATAGCACAGGAAGAAGTTGAACCTGAATATACTGATAAGGAAATGTCCTTCCTTACCGGAGATATAGTTAAGTTTATGGCAAAAGCAGATCTTGCGTGGGACGAAATCGAGGATATGGGATATGTTCTCTTTGAAAAAGGCTATACTGATAAGCACAACCCCGGTGAAAAAATCAAATTTGGCAATAATCTTCCCGAAACTGCATTATTTGACCTCTCTCGCCGTATGAATAGCGGTGAGGATATACGCAAAGACCTCGCTCTGGCTATGCTCGGCAACCAGAAAACATTCAGAAACTCCAACTGGGACGAATTTATTATCGAATACGGTGAGGAATCGTTTACAGCAAAATACGGCAATGCTGAACGTGAAGTGACTTATGAAGCTATGGGCGAAGGTTATCTGTCGCTCATTGAGGGAGAATACAATGATATTGTATTCGGAAGAACAGTACAGGATCTTCACGATGAGCTGCCGGAGCTTTCAGAAGATACAGCAAAAGAGCTGATAGCTGCCTTTGACGGTGCTGTTATGCACGATTGGGAGAACGATCAGATCAAAACAAACCGTATCAAGCAAGCTCTGAACGGTATTCTCAATAATGAGGAACAGACGGAAAAAGCCTTTGCTTCGATAGCATATATGAAGTATGACGTAAGAATAGAGGAAGAAAAGGCTGCGGAACAGCCTGCATTGGTGCTTGATGATATATCTGAACCTGAATCCGGTGAAACAAGCAGTCCTGAAAGCGGTTTCGCTAAAGGTCCGATTGTAGACGGCGTTCAGGTATATGCAGCATTGGTAGATGAAGTAATAAAAGGTACAGCTTTTGAAAACGGAAAGCTCCGTATTCAGGAATTCTATGAGAAAAGCCGAAGTCAGCCAAATCATCCAACAACTAACGAATTAGCTGATTTTATGAAAAAAGAATACGGAACCGGAGGTCATACCGGGGACGGTAATATCTCACTTGTAAGTTTTGACAGCAAAGGAGTAACGTTTTCATTTGAAAATGGAGAAAAATATGCTTTTTCTTGGGAAGAAACTGCAACTGCCGCAGAATACAGTTTGAGCAACAATACATATTTATCTTCTGAACAGCAGACAGAATGGCAGAAAATAAAGGCTGAACGCTCTCCAGAAGAATACTCTGAGCCGTATAAGATAGAGATTGGCGACAAATTCAAGAATAAGGCAACAGGTGTTATTTCAGAGGTAGTATCACTGTCCGGAGCTTTACCTTACTATACTGACGATTATACTGTAAAGCGTATGAGCGGAGCTTTTGAGATCACTGAAAATGTATCGTATAACAATCTTATGAGCAGCTTATATGAATATGTCGGAAATGCAACACAGGAAAAAGAGCTGTCTGCTCCAGAATTAGCAGACACGCTGCCGGTTATAAAGAATCTCTCTCAGCTCAAAGCAGCGATAAAACCCGGAATGACATTTGAGATAGATGAACATCATCGTACAGAATGCGTAGGCGAACGCAGAGTAGTTACTTCTGTGAATACAGTAGGTTTCACATCGCAGAAGCTCGATGAGAACGGACAGCTTTCCGGTAAAGATATTCATATGGAGTGGGACAAGGCTTCAAACTGGACATTCGAGAATAATACCTATACTTCCCGACTGGATAATAAAGAGCTGCTTATGAGTTTTCACTTCATTGATACTCAGGAGCTTTACAAAGAGCCTTTCCGGGAAGAGATTGCCGGAGCTGACAGCAACACAAAGTATCTCATCAGAGAGAATAGCGATGAACAGTATAAGTATAATGTTCAGATTCTTACAAGTACTGACGGTAAAGACTTTGCTTACAGCGGAAACGGCAAATTCTGTGAAACACTTGATGAGGCAAGAGAATTTGTATCAAAAGATATAGCCGAAAGAGCTGCACAGCCGAAAAAGTTCCCGAACACTATCGAACACAGGAATTATACAGCTCTTGTAAAGCAGTTCCCGGATATAATGAACAAAGAGCACAACTATGAGAAGCGTGAAAGCGATACATACGAACCGTTATCCCTTGAATGGATAGATAAAGATAAGCTCTCAGTTATGCACACCTACATTTCTAACGGTGATCTGATGTACGATCCGGATATAGTGCTGCGTATAGATCACGAAAACCAGACCGCAGCTGCGGTATCATATGAGCAGTCTGATATGGGTGTATATCAGGTTTGTGAGGATAAGCCTTTACAGCAGCGTGAGATCAATAGCTTTATGAATACTTGGCTCAAAAACCTTGAAAGACAGGATCACACGCTTACAAGAGCTATTGCAGAACACTCCTTTGAGGGCGATGTTCACGATATTTCAATCGAGTATCAGAATGGCAGCATTACAGCTGTAAACGGCGATGAAAGAGCTGTTTCCGACTATATAAGCTCAAAGGGTATTGAAATAGCTGCTGCACCAGAGGAAACATACAAGATATATCAGCTGAAAGACAATGAATACAACCGTCAGTTTGAATTTGAAGGTTCTGACTGGCTCGATGAACACCAGATAAACCCGGTAATATCCGACTATGATGAGGTTTATTCCGGTAATCTCGATGATATTGAGTTCAAGCAGCATAAACTTGACGGTATCTATCAGAAATTCAATGTAGATCATCCGACTGACTTCCGGGGACACTCACTTTCCGTCAGCGATGTTATCGTTCTGAATCAGAAAGGCAAGGAAACAGCATATTATGTGGACTCCTTCGGTTTCAAGGAACTACCTGAGTTCTTCAAGGAACGCTCAGAGATTCAGATTTCCGCTGAGGATAAAGGAAATAATGAATATCGTGATAAAGTAAAGTCCATTTATGAATACGAAGTTAAGAATAGTGTTCCTGAATCTGAACGAATGACAAAATGGAGTAATGAGCAGCCTGTTCCGACTGCCAAACCAGAATACAAAGGCGATATTGGCATTAGTGAAAATATGATTTCCGATAGATATGAGGAAATCCAGTCGGTAGAAAAGGCTGCACCAACAATTCAGGAGCTTTCTGTCGGTGATATTATCGAAACTGAGGGCAAGCAATGGAAAGTCGATAAAATAGACGGAGATTTCGCTATATACCTCACAAATACCGATAAGAATGACATTATGTCCTGTATGTCACATATAGGTCATTGGAAAGAAAAGCTCGATTATACTCTCATTGAGAAAGCCGGAAATGAAGTTGAGCAGCCGGAATTCAGTCAGTTATCGCTGTTTGAAGCTATGGAAGATGCTGTTACAGCTGAACCGGTGGCAAATGCTGTTACTATTGAAACAAATGAAGCAGAAAAGCCTGAAAAACTTGATTTCCGTATTACCAGTGATATTCAGAGTGGCGGTGCAAAGGAGAAGTTCCGCAACAATGTGGCTGCTATAAGAACGCTCAAAACTATTGAGGAAGAAAACAGGATAGCTACACCTGAAGAACAGGCTATCCTCGCTAAGTATGTAGGTTGGGGCGGTCTTTCTCAGGCTTTCGATGCCACAAATGATTCGTGGAGGAAAGAATACAGCGATCTCAGGCTGCTGCTCAACAATGACGAGTATAACGCTGCAAGAGCTTCAACTACTACATCTTTCTATACTTCTCCGGTAATCATCGAGGAAATGTATGCAGCTCTCGGAAATATGGGATTCAAGGGCGGTAACGTTCTTGAACCGGCTATGGGTGTCGGTAACTTCTTCGGACTTATGCCGGAGGATATGCGAAACAATTCTCAGCTCACAGGTGTTGAGCTTGACAGCATTTCCGGTAGAATCTCAAAGCAGCTCTATCAGAGTGCGGATATTAAGGTCAAAGGCTATGAAAAGACCTTATTCAGCGATAATAAGTTCGATATAGCTGTCGGAAATGTACCTTTCGGTGATATTATGGTAGCTGATTCACGCTATGATAAGCACCATTTCAAGATACACGACTACTTCTTCGCTAAAACGCTCGATAAGGTTCGTCCCGGCGGTGTCGTTGCTTTTGTAACATCAAAGGGTACGCTCGATAAGCAGAGTGATACAGTCCGCAAATATCTTGCGGAACGTGCAGAGCTTGTCGGAGCTGTCAGACTTCCTAACAATGCTTTCAAGTCCCTTGCCGGTACTGAGGTAACATCTGATATTCTTTTCCTCCAGAAGCGTGAAGAACCGGTTATCGGAGCTGAACCGGAGTGGACAAAGCTCGGTCACACAGCAGACGGTTTACAGATCAACAAATATTTTGAAGATCATCCGGAAATGATTATCGGTAAGATCGTTGAGGGCAACAAGCTCTACGGCAATAAAGATACTATGTGTGTACCGGTTGAGGGGCAAGACCTCAGAACAGAGCTGCGGAAAGCATTACAGAACATCAGCTGCGAGATAAAGCCTGTCGAAAGAGCTGAAAAATCTGACATAACAGTTTCAGCTCCCGAAAAGCTCACAGTCCTCCCGGCAGAAGATGAAAAGAATTTCAGCTATGTTATCAAGGATAATCAGCTTTATTATCGTAACAACGAAAATCTTCTCCCGGTTAAGAATTCCGGTAGCTATAAGCGTATCTACGGTATGACTGAGATAAACGCTGCCGTTCGTGATGTACTGGATATTCAGCTCAATGGTGGCTCAGATGTTCAGGTTCAGGCTGCACAGGATAAGCTCACAGCTAAGTATGATAAGTTCGTTGCGAAGTTCGGTAATCTCAACGATAAGGCAAATATAAAGGCTTTCAAGGACGATATATCGTCACCGCTGCTTCAATCTCTTGAAAAGGTGGAGAATGGACAGGTAGTCGGAAAAGCTGATATATTCTCAAAGAGAACAGTAAGACCTAAAGTTGAGATAACTCACGTTTCTACATCTCAGGAAGCTCTTGCTATCTCCATTTCTGAAAGAGCAACAGTTGACTTGGACTATATGCAGAGCCTTACCGGATTTGACCGTAACAAGCTGATTTCTGACCTTCACCGTGTTATCTATCCTAATCCTGAGAGGATCGACAGCGAGGGTAATCCGAAATATGAAATGGCTGACGAGTACCTTTCCGGCAACATCAGGAACAAGCTTGCTGCTGCGGAGGCTGCTGCCGAGAATGATATTATTTATTCATCGAATGTTGAAGCTCTGAAAGCTGCTATGCCGGAAAAGCTTACTGCCGGTGATATAGATATACGGCTTGGTGCTACTTGGATTCCGATAGACTATATTCAGCAGTTTATGGTCGAGACATTCAAAACTCCGAGAACGTTGCAGCCATATGAACACAAGTGGCGTGGAGCTTCGATAGAGGTCAAATACAGCGGTGCGACAGCAACTTGGAGCATTACAAACAAGTCGGCTGATAAGTATAATGTTACAGTAACTACTACATATGGAACAGAAAAGCGTAATGGTTATCAGCTCCTTGAGGATGCACTTAACCTCAGAGATACAAAGGTCACAAAGAAAATAGAGACTGATGAGGGAAAAGAGAAGAACGTCCTCGATGATAAGGCAACTGCTGCTGCAAGGCAGAAGCAGAGAGCTATAAAAGAAGCTTTCAAGGAATGGGTATTTAAAGATCCGGAACGCAGAGAGTTCTTAGTTGAGCGATATAATGTTCTTTTCAACAGCACAAAACCTCGTGAATATGACGGTTCGCACCTTTCCTTCCCAGGTATGAATCCGGAAATCACTCTTAAAGATCATCAGAAGAATGCTATTGCACACGCTCTATACGGCGGTAATACGCTGTTTGCTCACGAAGTAGGTGCTGGCAAGACCTTTGAAATGATAGCGACTGCTATGGAAGGAAAACGTCTTGGACTTCATCATAAGTCGCTTATGGTAGTTCCGAATCACCTGACAGAGCAGATGGGACAGGACTTTTTAAGGCTCTATCCTAATGCGAATATTCTGGTCGCAACAAAGAACGATTTTACTAAGGAAAATCGCCAGAAGCTGTGTGCTAAGATAGCTACCGGCAATTTTGATGCTGTTATTATCGGTCATTCTCAGATAACAAAGATACCGGTATCCATAGAAAGGCAGCAGAAAACTATTCAGGAACAGATAGACGATCTCCGAAACGGTATTGAGGAAATGCAAGATCAGGACGGAGCTAAGTTTACCGTTAAGCAAATGGAAAAGGCTGTAAAGAACCTTGAAACTAAGCTTGAAAAGCTTCAAAATGAAAATCAGGACGATGTCGTTACGTTTGAGCAGCTCGGCATTGACAAGATGTTCGTTGACGAGGCTCACGAGTTCAAAAATTTGTTCCTGACTACGAAAATGACCAATGTTTCGGGCATTTCTACGAATCAGAACACTAAGAAAACTCCGGATCTATACGCTAAATGCCGTTACCTCGATGAGATAACCGGTAATCGTGGTACTACTTTTGCAACCGGCACACCTGTTGCAAACTCAATGACGGAGATATATACTATGCAAAAGTATCTCCAGAGTGACCGCCTTGAAGAGCTTGGCTTGAAGCACTTCGATTGTTGGGCAGCAAACTTCGGTGAAACTGTATCAGCTTATGAGGTACGTCCTGCCGGTAACGATTACCGAATGAAAACACGTTTTGCGAAGTTCAATAATATACCGGAGCTTATGTCGTTATTCAAGGAAGTTGCAGATATTAAGACTTCCGATCAGCTCAACCTCGATGTACCGGAGTGTGAAACACAGACAATTGTTGCAAAGCCTACCAAAATTCAGACTGATATAGTAGCTTCACTTGCTGAACGTGCAGACAAGATTCAGAGTGGCAGCGTTGACAGCAGCGTGGACAATATGCTCTGTGTTACCAATGACGGACGCAAATGCGGACTGGATCAGAGACTTATAAATCCCCTTCTGCCTGATGAACCGGGAACAAAAGTCAATCTTTGTGTCGAGAATGTATTCAATATCTGGAATGAAACAAAGGAAGATCGTTCGACACAGCTTATATTCTGCGATATGGGTGTTCCTAATATCAAAGGTGATCCTGTAAAGAAAGATGCGGAGGACGAAGAAAAGGTCAATGATGATGCTATCGAGGAAGTCGGAAAAATCTCGATCTATGACGATATTCGTGAAAAGCTCGTTGCAAAGGGAGTTCCGAGAGAAGAAATAGCATTTATTCACGAAGCAAAGAACGAAACTGCGAAAGCTGAAATGTTCGCAAAAGTTCGCCGTGGTGACATAAGGGTTCTTATAGGATCGACTGCGAAAATGGGATGCGGTACAAACGTACAGACAAAGCTTGTAGCTTCTCACGATCTGGATGCACCTTGGCGTCCGGCAGATATGGAGCAGCGACGTGGAAGAATGGTAAGACAAGGCAATGAGAACAAGGAAGTTCATCTTTTCCGCTATGTTACTGAGAAAACTTTCGATTCATATTTGTTCCAGACTTTGGAGAACAAGCAGAAGTTTATCGGTCAGATTATGACTTCAAAGTCTCCGGCAAGAAACTGTGCCGATGTGGATGCAAATGCACTTTCTTACTCAGAGGTAAAGGCTCTATGTGCCGGAAATCCGCTTATCAAGGAGAAAATGACACTTGAAAATGAGATCGCAGAGCTAAAAATGATAAAGTCGAGCTATGACAATCAGCATTATCAGCTGCAAGACAATGTTCTGAAGAAGTATCCTGTTGAGCTTGAAGCTACAACTAAGCGTATCGGGTATATAAAGGAGGACATCAAATACCTTGAAGGCGTTCCGGATAGGCTCAATGAGGACGGAAAGAAGATACTGGATATAAAGATCGGCGGTGTGACCTATTCTGAGCGTGAGAAAGCCGGTGAAGCTTTACTTTATGCAATGAGAGACAAATGTACTCCTAATGCTGAGAAAATGGAGACTTTGGCTGAATACAAGGGCTTCAAGGTAAGTATATCCTTCAATTCGTGGCAGCAGCAGTATGTAGCAGAGCTGAAACGTGAGAATCAGCCTTATCGTATCAATCTTGGTACTTCTCCGGGCGGTAATATTACAAGAATAGAGAATGCTATATCAGGACTTCCGCAAAGCTTGGATAACCTCATCGCAAGAGAAGCGGAACTAAAGACTTTGATCGCTGAGGGCGAGATCGAAATGAACAAGCCGTTCCCACAAGCAGCGGAACTGCACGATAAAATGGAACGGTTGGCTCAGATCGAGATCGAATTACAACCTCCGGAGAAAGTTACTGATAAAGATGCTAAAGAAAGTGACAAACAAACAGCGGAGAATGTTCAGGAAAAGCCATTGTTTTCTCGCAGTATACAGCGTGATTATGCTGAAAAGGCTAAGAGCAGCATCCCAGATAGCTCTCAGGAGAAAGAAGAGTTATAATTGTGCTGCTTTAATAAAAAAGCCTGCAATTTTCCCTTAATGAAAAATTGCAGGCTTATAAGTCTAAGAAACGCTAAGAATTATAATTCTTTAAAGAAAAGAGTTAATTCAGGAAGTATGAATTCATTGAAAAAATCTTTGTTAATTAATTCGACATCATTTGCAAGACAGGTTAATGGAATACGCCATAAATATGAGTTGAGGTCAACACGTTTACTTAGTAATTCTTTCATCAGATTTATAACAATAATTAAGTCACAATTACCCTTTTTAAAGTATTCATTATATATTTTAAATCTTTCATCATTATCACTGTTCTCAGTGTAATAACCCTTATAGTTACAGACGCTATCGATGCTTTCTTTATATTTACAATGAGATAGAACTATCAAACACTTATCTAATATTTCATAACCGTTTTTTAGTGCATCCTTAGATAATTCAGAAGTACCTCCGTAAATATTTTCAAAAGCTCCAAAATCAGCCGGAGCGACATTTTTGGCTTGAATATTGTTTTTTAAATTATTGATAATATCAGTATAATTCATAGTAATCACCTCTTTATTATTATATACAATTTTATAATAAATGTCAATATTTTAAAAATCTGTAATATAGAAAATAAACTATTATTCAATTGTAAGTCAACAACACATTATTTCGGAAAGGAGTAGTTATGAAATACGGATATGCAAGAGTATCGAGTTCCGACCAGAATCTTGACCGGCAGCTGCGAATGCTGCGTGAGTATATTTCGGATGATAGGTACATAATCACTGATAAGGCAAGTGGAAAGGACTTTAATCGTAAAGGCTATAATACCCTTGTAGGGACAGCTGAGACTGCTCCTATGCTGCACTCAGGAGATATGCTTATAATCACTTCTCTGGACAGGCTCGGCAGAAATTATAAGGAAATAAGGGATCAATGGCAGCATATAACATATAATCTTGAAGCTGATATTAAAGTTCTCGATATGCCTTTGCTCGATACAAGCAAGAGCAGCGATAGTCTTGACAAGCACTTTATTGTTGACCTCGTTCTCCAGATTTTGAGCTATACTGCCGAAAAAGAGCGTGAGAACATCAAAAACAGGCAGCGACAAGGCATTGAAGCAGCAAAGGCTTCGGGTAAGTATCTTGGCAGACCTAAAGCGGATTTTCCTGAAAACTGGCAGAATACCTATAATGAATGGAAGTCAGGCTCAATAACAGCAGTTCAGGCTATGGAGCTTTTAGGACTGAAAAAGACTACGTTTTATAACCTTGTTAAGCAGTATGAGAAAAGTGTGTCACCGTGACACACTATATCTCGATTTTCTATTGCAAATCTTAAACAGTTGTGTTATAATTATTACAGTTTAGTGTGGGTGTAATACTATTGGGAGTAGGTGTTATATATGGATTATGATCTTCCTGAAAGAGTGGTCAGAGATATAATTAAATTCTCTGAAAAGCACGGCATACAAAAAGTTATCCTTTTCGGCTCCCGTGCGAGAAAAACGAATTCTGAGAGAAGTGACATTGATATTGCTGTAAGCGGTGGTAATTATCTTGATTTTTACTACGATATAAAAGATAATTCTCACACTCTCCTGATGTTTGATGTTGTTGATCTCGATAAAGGTATAAGTCAAGAGCTACAAGATGAAATTGAGAGGGACGGTATATTGCTATATGAAAAAAGTTGAAAATTTTTCTAACTGCTTGAAGATACTCAAAAACGCAGATTTTGAAATGGCTGACCAGAATGAGATCTACCGAACCGGTGTTATCGGTCAATTCAATTTAACATTTGAACTTGCTTGGAAGGCTTTACAGGCTGTTCTGAGGCTTCACGGTGTAGAAAATGCAGAAACAGGCTCTCCTCGTGAAATCCTTCAACTCGGCTATAAATGCGGATTTATAGCTAATGCAGAGGTATGGCTCGTTATGCTGAAAAAAAGAAATACTTCTGTCCACATTTATAGTGAGGATGAAATAGACGAGATGCTGCTACTCATAAAAGACAGCTTTATTCCCACATTTATAAGTCTTGAATGCACATTACAGGCTAAACTTGCTGAAATCGATGAGATTAACTAATATATAAAAGAGTGTGTCACCGTGACACACTTTTTTATTGCAAAATATAAACATCTATGTTATACTTACTATAATGTTATATTTTACGCATTAAGTTAATAGAAAACAGAGAAAGCTGTGATGATATATGACAACTTCCGAGATAAGAAAATCATATCCTATTAATGCCTTTATAGATTGGGTTGATAACAGTCGTAGGGTAGCTAAGTTAGATCGTGACATTACTGTTTACTATGGCAGAGCAGACGTACTACACTTATTTGAATACTTCATCTCTGTTTTATTCTCCGACTATGAAGCAGAGGTCTTTCACCTTTATTATCGTGATAATGTTTCGATTAATGCGATTTGCAAAAGATTCAATTTAACAGTAAATAGTTTCAAGAACCTTAAAGAACGGCTTTTATCTAAACTTGATACCAGTCCTTTCGTATATATAACCACTCTCGGTTTCAAATCTTATGAGAAAATGCTCACGGATCAAGGAAAAAAGCAAGGATTTGATGAAGGATATATGAATGGGTATAATGATGGATTCAAAGACGGTCACAATTCACTTGAAAAAGAAAAAAGCTTCTCATTGAGACAAGAAGGTGCGGAACTTAAAGATATAAACGAGCTTCCTCATATACTATTGGAAGATCTATCTATGCCGATTCGTGCATACAATTGTTTGCATAGGTATGGCTTAAGCACACTCCGTGACGTAGCTGTTCTCGATCCAAAGGAACTTATGGACATTAGAAATTTAGGAAGAGTAAGTTATATGAATGTTGTTGAAGTATTGTCGATATACGGAGTTGACAAAACGCCATATATCAAATGGATAAATAGAAATGATAAGGATAAAGGAGATAGCAAATAGTGGACAAAAATGAAGTAATTGATCGAGATACCTATAAGAAGATTAAGAAGATGAACCGTGAGGAGCTTACAAAGTTCATCCTTCGATACGGCGATGAGCTTATGGGCATCGAGGATAAAACGATAGATCTCCCGGCACTTCAAGCAGAGCTGAGCAAGATCAAAGGCATCGGTGACAAACGACTGGAAGAAATAATGGTCGTTATCGAAAAGTTCCTGAATATCTAAATAAAAAACCTGTGAAGAATCTTCTCACAGGTTTTTGTTTATTAAAAGTACTATTAAAGACTACAGCTATATTTGTTTTTGTCAAGTTTTGTATAGTATTATACAGAAAAAACGAAAAATCCAGCTTTTTTGTTGTTGAGTATTGACAATTAGTTTGTTTTATGATATAATAGCATTACAATATATAGACGTAACAAAAAATATATAAAGAAGGGAGGGGCTTTCTATGATCACAACAATCGCTTGCATTCTTGTCGGCGTAGCTGGCGGAATAACGTTAGCTACAATTGATTGCAAGATAAAGAGAATAATAAAATAATCATAAAAGCTCCATTCTTATGGAGCTTTTAAGCGTTCGCAAAGGTATACCTTTTTGAACGCTTTCAAACCGCTCAGAAATGGGCGGTTTTTGCGTTCGTAAAAGCCTTGTTTTAGTTTGCGGACGTTCAGTTGTTTTAGTACGCCTTTATGAACGGAAATTCAGCTTTAGAGTTGACTATTGAGAGGATGTAATATATAATATAAGTAACGAAACGCAAAGGAGGATTGTGGTATGAGCGACATCAGATGTTCATTTGATACTTTCAAAAGCAACGTATGCCACAGAGTTAAAGATATTGGCGATATATCGTTTATTATCGAGATATTGAAGTCAAATATTATAAATGAATACTTCGATAAAAAATGGTATGCTGAAAGTTTATATCTCCTTGCAATGATCGACTATCTCAGTAGGATTAATAATGTTCCGCTCTGTACAGACTACGACAATCTAAGAACATTTAGACTTGAAAAAGTCCTGTACCCTACAAGTGCATTGCTTGATTCAAGTATTACTAATAATCCTAATCTCCTTCAGGAATACTATGACAATTCAATTCCTGAATTTAAGAGATTCAATATCGTAGAGAATGAGGTGAGGGACGTTGTATGATGTTTTCTTTTCAAGTGGATATAGCAGATTTTACAACTCTTTAAAGAGAGGATGAAGTATAATATGATGACGAAAACTCGTAAGGATTTTATCTCAACTCGTCTATGGCTGCAAAATGTTATGACAAATGATGTAATTCTTTGTGGTGTTTCTGCTTTGGAATACCTTGAAATGTTTTCTGGTTTCTTTGATGAAGCAATAATAGATGTTTACTCTATACAAAAGGGCTCATATAATAACATCAATTATAACATTGTTGATTCTTATGATGATATTGATTATTTTATCTCTGATAACGTATGTTGTACAACATTTGAGCAGACTATAAATGATATGCTTAGTGACTTTGAAAACACCGATGAAATGGCTTTGACTGAGGCTTTAAGTAATTACTACTATTCACATAATGAGAGCTTTGACGGACTGAATATTAAGCCTGAAAATAAGGATACCTTCCTTATGATTAGACAAGCTACGAAAAATTATTATTAAGTGTGTCACGGTGACACACTTGTCAGATTATCTTGTTTAATAGGTAAAAGAAAAATATTTTCTAAGCATATTGACTTTTATCATAGCAAAGGGTATAATAATATTGAGAGAAATCTCTGTGTGGCGGCACAATAAGCTGTACTGTGCTTAGGCAGGTTAAATGCTAAGACTCTTAGATATTCAGGTGAATATCAAGCCTTGACTTGGGAGAAAAGTTAGTCTGCTCAGGGGACTTTAAATACCTTTGACTATTGATACTCGTAAGGGTATTGCGGCTGACAGCCAGCAGAAAACCGCCTATAAATGATTATATAAAATACCGGATTACTTATTATGTTTTCCGGTATTTTTTTAGGATGATAAAATGAGTAAATTAAATGACAGAAAGCAAGCTGCAAAACAAATCTGCATTGCAGCCAAGCAATATAAGAAAAAACTTGTTGGAAAAACCTTCCTCTATGTCTTTGATGGCAGATACATAGAGGTAATGTTCAAAACCTCCAACTTCAAACATTTAACAGGTGTAGAAAGTAACCTGTCTGCCAAGAGCTTCTACAAACTCGCCGTTGATGGTAAGCTGCAAGGAACTCAGATTTTCTTTTCAGCTCAGCATCCGTTTCAATTATCAAAAAGAAAAATCCAACATATAAATAATATTTCTAATCTTGCCACCTCAGAATCTTTCTTACTTGAAGACATAACAACATCAACTCAAACATACAAATTCGGCTCAACTGATTTGAATTTCACTCTTTGCTTTAATAAACAAAATCCAACTGGCATAAAATCAGATGCATATTTTACTGTCGAATCCTTAAGAGATGAGGATTGCTTTGATAGGAGTGCAAATGTTTATTCTATAACCCATATTCTGGCAAGAGCTAATGACATACCGATATATACTGATGTTTTATATATCGAAAAAGGAAAGAGCTTATCTGATATTCCACAATCGGTTTTTTCCAAACTTTCTGCTGAATTAAAACAACAAAGTAATTTACTCATAAATAATTACAAGTTTAGTTTCTCCAGAGCCACACAAAAAGCCTTTGCTGAAAAAGCTGCGGAAAAACCTATGCAACAGCATAATGATAAGAGCAAAGATGATATAACACACTAACAGTGTTGCCATAATCCACCTACTTCAAAGGGAAAAGCAGACCATAACGGTCTGCTTTTTCTTATGTCCACATATCAGCTATCAGATAGCCAAAGAAATCAGAGGCATCTGATAGCTTTTCTTCAATTGCAGCAGCTATATCTTCTGCTGCCAAAAACAATGCACTCAGTATGCCAAAAGTAAAGGCACATATTAGGACTGTTTTTCCGTCAAGATCTCCAAACCGCCAACATATAAACATTCCTGCAAGACCAACGGCTGAGATCAGTCCGAGAATTGTACCTATTATATCAGAAAGCAGTACAAATGGCAGAGAACAGCCAAACACGATAAATGAAATCGTCTTGAATACGATTTTCAGTATATACAGTAATACTGTCGCTATTAATTTGAATGGTAATAATACAACTGCCATAATATACTCCCTCCTGAGTGTGTCACGGTGACACACTTACTTTACTTCTGAAATTTCCCAGTACTTGTTATCAGGCATAAGTTCATCAGCTGATCCGGCAAACTGTACTTTAACTTCTTCATCGCCAATGAGCATTTTATCGTCCTCAAATAAAACATTTCCGACCTCGGTGCGATAGTACATTTCAAATATCTCACCGCTGCCATAGCGTTCTGCTGTCAGCTTGTATATATTAAATATCATATTACCCGGCAGACCGCTTGCAGCTACATCATTATAGCTTGCTGCTGTTCTGGTAGCCAAATATGTTTTTTCGACCTTATAATCATTGATTTTACACTTTCTGGTTTCATCAGTTATTTTGCTGTTCCTGCCGAGAACAAAATCTATATCTACTGAACTTCCATTATTAAGCAATGTATCAGTATAGTTTTGAGTAGACTCCTTGATAGTACTCATTGTTTCTTCAAAGAGCTCATTTACAGCCTTTGGGTCAACGTCAGCTGCATTTTCAAGGAATACTTTTGTTTTAAGTCCGGATACAACAGCATAATTGTCATTATCACCCCAGATGTTCTCGTCTAAGAATTGAAGCTCTTTGCTGTACTTTTGTTTGAATGAGGACTGCAATGACCTTTCGCTTAGATGAATATTAACTTCCTCGCCATTGATAAGATCATCAACTTTGGCGTGATCGAGTGAATTTTCTTTTGTATTCAGGACACTTATATGATAAACCTGTTCCAGAAAATCAGGAGTTATATCATTGCCAAGATCGGTTGCAAGCCTCTCCCAATCGACAACTGCCTCAACTTCTGAATCGTGTTCATATCCTTTGAAATTCACAGTAACATAGTCAATAAGGTAATATCCGTCGTGTTCCCGGTTTGCCTGTTCCTCAAGAGCTTTCTGGATCACATCGTCTACTGTTGTGGATTCAATGTCTTTGCTTGTTTCAACCGTGCTTGGTTCGATATTCTTAGCCTCGACAACATTTGATTTTGAGCTGCTTCTATCATCCTTATCACCGCAGCTCGTAAAGGAGGCGGATAAGGCAATGGCTGTTATAAGTGCTGATAAGTGTCTGATATTCATAATTACATCCAACCTTTCTTATACCGAGATGTTTATATTTGACCTCATTATTATATAATAATTATAATAATATGTCAAGTAATATTATCATTATGATAATGCAAAATCATAGTGCCATACTATATTATAATATGTAGAGGTGAATGGTTTATGGAAAAAGAATTATTCTCATTAGGTGACAAAATCAGGATGCTGCGTGAAAAATCCGGTCTGACACAGGCTGCACTTGCAAGAGGGTTAGGTATCTCACGCTCAGGTGTGAACGCCTGGGAAATGGGACTATCCGTTCCGCAAGTGCAGTATATCGTAACTTTGGCTAAGCAATTCAATGTCTCAACTGATTACCTTCTTGGTATCGAGGAAACATCAACGGTATCAATCAAAGGTCTGAGTGACAGGCAGGTCGCAGCAGTTATTGAGCTTATCAATTGTCTGCGTTCCGGTGAGACTGATTGAAATACAGTTCAAGAGCTTTAGCTATGGTGTCCTCTACTTCCTTGTCAGAAGCATCGGGCATAAAGTATCGATTCACAACAGAATCGCTTATTGATCGCTGCACAGACTTATGTGCAGCTTTTTTATGCTCAAATAGTGTTCTTATATCTTCTTCTGTTAGTTCGCCCTCAGCGTTATCTGAGAGTGTTCTGAGCTGCTTTGCCATTGCAACTGAGAATATGACCTTTTCTTCATCAAGAACAGCTGCAAGAGCTGTCTGCTCGTCCTCAGAAAGCTGCGATATAGTATCAACGGCACCGATATTTATGATCTTGTTGTCAGTCATATCCTGAAGCTCAGAGATAAGAGAATTGACATTGATATATCTGTACATCGTTTTCTTTGATATATCGAACTTCGCAGCTATTTCCTCAGCTGTCAAGTCCTCGCTCTCCCTGATTTCCATATACCGGGCGAAGATTCTGCCGTATTCGCTCGGCAGCGTCCTGTCCCTCTGGATGTTACTCTCAGCAAGTACTGTGTACATTTCTTCGTCTGTGTACTTGCGGACTATACAAGGAACTTTGAGCTGACCTATCTGCTGTGCAGCTGCAAGTCTGTGATGTCCGGCGATTATCTCATAGAGATCTCCTTTAGCTCTGACTGTCAGCGGAGTGACTATGCCAATATCCTTTGCACTTGCATCTATCTGGCTGACTTTCTTTTCATTCAGCTTGAATGGCTGCGAATTGCCGTATTTGTCTACAAAAGGAATAAGACGAGTTGTATCTATGTAGATGATGTTCTCTTTATTGCTGCCCCATACGCTTGTATAGCTTTCTTCAAGCTCTGCCGGGATATTATCCTCGATCTGATCTTCGGCAGCTTTACGGCTGTTTTTCATTGCTGTAAAATCAATCTTTGCCATACTCTCCTCCTGAGTGTGTCACGGTGACACACTTATTACCATTCTTCGTTGAATCCCTCCGGCAAGTCCGGAAGATATGCCCAGTATTCAATACTGTCACGATTGCGAGTGCCCTGTATCCAGTCGTTTCCGCTTGCTATCCACAACTCAATACTGTATCTGCTGCCACTGGGTAATTTGTTACTATGGCAACAGAAATAGTATCCTGTTTCTTTAGGCTGCTGTTCTTTTATTGAAATCCAGTCTATTTTATAATGTCCCGGAAATCTCGTCATACGTCATTCCTCCTTCATCTTGATTAATTGTTTCTCAGCACTCTTGCCAAGTGTATCAGTTATAAAGTTGCCAAGGTAACGTTCACAGTTGCAACAATAAACTTTCCCATTAGATATAGTTGTTGTTGCATCGTACATATTGGTATTATCAGTTTCTTCTCCATCAAAACGAGTACGATAGAAAACATACCCTTTGATACGACTTCTTTCATAGTATTCTTCACAACCGCAGAACGGACACGCTTTTAAGTCTTTGAATATCATTGTGATTCATCCTCGTTTTCATCGCTTTTCAGACTAAGTCCGAAATATTTCTTTTCAAGTTCTATAAGACCGGGATATTCGATTTCAAGGCAGTCACAGATAATATCAAGCATTTCCTGCATAGTATTGATTTTTGCATATTTGCCTGTTTTGTTGTTGTTCCAATCATCCCACATACTATCGAGCTTTTTATAGTACGGCTTTTCAAGCTCATAGTTGACCGCTGCCATTATCTCATCGAAAACATCATCAGCCTCCATAACACACCTTTCGCTTGTGCCGTGATATTCAGTGTGTTCTTTCCATTTAAGCTCATTTACAACGTCCATTACAAATCCGGCAGTTGCTATGAGCTGCTGCCACTCTGGAACATCATCGTTAAGAAGATATTCCTTGAACTTTCTGAGCTTGTTCACAAGTCCTTCGTTGGCTAATTCATCGTGTACGCATTTATTATTATCCATTATTCTTTCCTCCCTGAGTGTGTCACCGTGACACACTCTCATTACTAAGAACCTTTTCCCGGAGCTGCACTAACCTCTGACGGAGCAGTACGTTCTCCTCTGCAAGCAGCTCATTCCTTTCCTCCATAAGGACAAGTTTCTCATCCCGGAGTTTATCTTTTGCTTTCTTTCGCTGACGTAGATTATATACCCGGAGTGCTGTTTTCTCCCGGTCAGATTCCTTGCGGCATATCTCACAGTATTTCACGCTCATATGCCTGTACCAGTCTGTATTGTTAATGTCTGAGATCATTGCTCCGCAGCGTTTACAATACTTAATATCACTTATCATCTAACCCCTCCCCCGATGAAAACGCATAGTTTTCGTTACAGTTTTCGTTACACCGGTCATTAAGATTTCTGATCTGCTGACGGAGTAGGGTACGCAGTCTTGACCTCTCTGCATAAGCAATTCTGAGCAGTTCATCTGACACTGTTCCATTACCGTCAATGAAGAGATCATACTTGAAACACTCACCTAAAGTGTTTGCCCACTCACATCTGATGTACTTGTTATGATCGTCCGGGGAACAAATCGTTATGTCGGTTATCATTTCTTCAATTGAAGAAAGCTGTTCCTTAGTCCGGTTCATTTCCTCAATTGCCTCAGAAACTGAAATAAATTCTATATTTCCTTCGGGATCAGTACATCGCTTGCGATTCAGTAGACGGTAAGTGAAGATTATCATTGCAACTGCATATAATACTTTTACAAATACCATTTTCTTCCTCCAGATACTTGACGAAAGCCTGTGAGTAAGATATAATGATTATATCAGACTTTCGTCTGGTGGCAGAGCAGAACGTGTCCTTTAGCGTGTTGGACGGTCTGCTCTGTTTTCTTTTGCAAGTGTGTCACGGTGACACACTTTATTCCTCACTTTCAGGAATATACATTCCACTCTGTTCTCTTTGCTTGTCCATTTCATTGTATTTATCAAGGTATTTTCTTTCTATTACTCGCTGCTTCATATCTTTTATAAAATTAAACAAGAAGAAAACTGAGATTATAGCAAGAAATATTAGTAGTGTTAAGATGAATTCTTTTGTACCGGGTTTAAATAACAACCACCAAAATGTCAAAGGTCCTGCTATTATCGCTATCACTGCTATTGTTGCAAAGCCATAATCATCAAGAGGTTCAGCACGTTTGTTTTCTATCTCGCAATACTTTTCGTAATCAATGTCCTTTGCTTGTTTAATTACATTTTCGACTTTAATAGTTTCTTCCTCACATAGCTCAAAGCGTTTTTTGAAATCATCAACAGTTATGCTCAATCTATCTCCGGATACTCCATAATGAATATTATATGAATGTCTTTTCTTCAAATTCTGGTAGTACTCAATTTCAATTTTAGATTCCGTATCACCAGTTAAAGCTACCAGATCGCCTTCCTCATAGTTAATATCGTATATAGAAAAAGGTTCTTTCACCTTACAAACAGCTACTCTATGATATAGTGGACTGAAATTTACCATTTCATCGAATATTCTGGATACTGGCTGTTCACTTAACTTGTACATTACATCATTTCCTTTCTAAGTGTGTCACGGTGACACATTTTATTCCTCCACAATGCTTATGACCTCATCTGTCAGGTTCATAAATGCAGTACCGAGGGAACTGCGTTCATCAAATACGGAGCTTGTCTGATTCAGAACTGCAAGCTCTGTCTGAGCCGGGCAGTATGGAATACTTGCCTTGAATGTAAGCTCACTATACTCGCTGCGGATAGATTCTGCAAGAGATGTCTTGACATTGGTAAGCTGCAACTTGTTAAGCAGTACTCCCAATACTCTCAGGCTGCGGTTTGTTGTATTGTTTATCGAGGCAACCTTATCAAGCATTTTATCAAGTCCGTTGTATGCGTATATACCGAGGTCAACCGGGATGATAACGTAGTCGCTTGCGTTAAGGGCATTGCTTATCAGGAGGTCGAGTATCGTCCGGCAGTCAAGAAGTATGTAGTCGTATTCGGCAAAGACTTCATTAAAAAGGAGTCTCCTGAGAACAAAATTACTGTCGTTCTCTGTGTCGTTTGCTATCGTGCCGGTTATGTTTGTAAGCATAGGCGATGAAGGAATGTAGTCAACACCATTTCCGCAAGTCCTGATAGCCTCTGCATAGTCTATCGGGATTCCTGCCACTGTGTTATAGATCAGCTCCGCTGTAGTCGGACGTCCGTCCTTGACGTATCCAAGAGCGTGTGAAGCGTTCTGCTGCTGATCGAGGTCGAGGATAAGCACTTCCTTACCTCTCTTTGCAAGTCCTCCGGCAAGGTTTATTGTGGTTGTTGTCTTGCCTACACCGCCCTTTTCAGAGCATATTGAGATGATTTTTGTTTTAATTGCCATTTTTATTGTTCCTCCCTTATTCATTCTCAGGTGTGTCACCGTGACACACTTCATCAACGATTGTGATATATTCATCGAAATAGAGTATAGTGTGTATCTCTGTATTACGATATTCTTCACCGCCAAGCTCAATTGCTGTCTGACGGTCACAGTAGCGTCTGTTTCCTTCTAACCACATATTCATAGTAGTTCTCCTTTCGGTATCAAGTGTGTCACGGTGACACACTCAGAACGGAAGATCCTCGCCTGAGAGGATTTCCTCATATTCTTCAAGGCTGAATTCCTCGATAGCCTTGTTCAAGGTCTGCTCTTCCTCGATAGCAGAATTGTCAGGAGCAGCTGCCTTTTTGTCCCCGGCAAAGTAAGCTCTGCCGACCTCAACATTGGATATAAATCTTCTCTCGTCATTCTTAACGTATGATGCAACTCTGAGCGAACCTTCAACGATCATCAGCTTGCCCTTTACGAAGTTACGGCAGATAAACTCTGCTGTGCTTCTCCAAGCGTTCATAATCACGAAGTTGACCGGTCTTTCTTTGCCCTCCTGATAGTATTCGCTCTCGTTTGCAAGAATGAACTTGCAGTACGGAACACCGTTTGTGGTCTGCTGTAATACCGGATCAGCTGTAAGTCTGCCCATAATTGTAACTGAATTCAACATAATAACTACTCCTTTTCGCACTTTATTGCTATTGATTTTATATGAACTTGCGTTCGATTTCCTTATCTGTAAATGACCTTGATTCCTTTGTCTGCAAAGTATCTTACTCTGTCCGCAGCATTCATTTTAACCTCATCACGGGATAGCTGAATGAACATCGTAGTACCTTCATTGTCTGTGCCTATCTCATATAGAGGTCTACGCCATTCAAGACCGCATTTGCTGCAAGTTACAGCTCCGAGGCTGCGTACCGGCTCTGTTGGAGGCTCATCCATAACATTTCCGGTAACTTCCTCCCAACCTTTATCAGTAAGGATGAGCTTTTTACCGAACTGCGTAGTAAATCTCATATTCACTATCAGCTCACCGCCACATTCCGGGCATTTGAGTAAATTCATTTCTTCTTTTCCTTTCCGAGTGTGTCACGATGACACACTCTTTTTCTTGATATTTGTACATTTTACTTGTATCAGTCCTCAAAAGAGAAAAGTTCTTCAACAGCAACCCCGAAAACTCCGGCAATATCCATTGCAAGTTTAAGCGAGGGGGCATACTGTCCTTTTTCAAGCCGGGTTATAGTTTCTCTGTGGACACCGACACGTTCTGCAAGTTCGCTCTGCTTCATATCGTGCTTTGCACGGTATTCCTTAAGTTTTGTTTTCAGCTCAGACATTATTCGTCCTCCATTATTCTTTCCTCCCTGAGTGTGTCACGGTGACACACTCTTTTTCCTGATTATATATTTTCTCTGATACGGATCTTGCTTGAAATAACCACCGGTTGAATGTCCCCAGTCGATCTTTCCGTCCGTATATTGCTTCACAGCGTGTGCAACAAGAGTCCAACTTGTATTGATATTCTCCATTATTGGCTCTCCGGTATCAGGCTCATAGCCGATGCACTTATAAGTACCACCGCCGTTATTCTCGTAGATTTCTCCGATAACAGGCTTAATAAATCTTCCTTCCATTGCTTTACCTCCTGAAAGTGTGTCACGGTGACACACTCTTACTCCTGTGCAGCTTCAAGGCTGTTTACAACGTCCTCAAGGCTGTCTTTCATTTCGCTGAATGTGTCATAGGCTTCTTCAAGATTGTCCGCAGCAGCCTCAATCTGAGCATATCTGTCGGTTTCCATTAAGCTCTCTGGCATATTATTGAGTGCTTCGTTTTCTTCCTCTCTGACAATATCAATATCTCCGAGAAGATCTTCCATTTGTCCAAGAAGTCCGTTCAGTCTGCCGATGAGCTTGGTTATTGTTCTTCTGCGTACTGCGTTCATAATCTTTTCCTCCCTGAGTGTGTCACCGTGACACACTTTATTCTTTATTGCATAATCATTATATCATACTGTGTACAGTATGTCAATACGGTTTTTTCAAAAATTCGAGTACAATTTTTCATTAAAAATTTGTGCAATATGAATACTGGACACAGTATGCAATATGTGTTATACTAATATTATTACTGGCTATCCAAACAGGAGGATCATATGGAAGAAGAAAAGAAAGAACCTCGTTACATAAGAGGGAAGTACACACAAGCTCAGAAAGAAGCGACTATGCGTTATAATGCTAAGGCTTATGACGAGATCAAGGTGCGAGTTCCGAAGGGAGAGAAAGCAAAGCTTCAGGAGTTTGCTGCTGAACATAACACTTCGCTTAATGCATTATTTACTGAGGCAGTCTACAACCTGATATACGAAATGGAGCATCCCGAAACAGCTGCCGAAAGCTCAGAAAAGGAATAATCAATCTCAGGGTATCACTCAACAGGTGATACCTTATTTTTTACAAATGCTATTCCGTATTTATCGAGCTTGATTATCATTATTTCATCTTTGGAATGAAACTTGCTGATTGATTCAAAGGTCTGGCAATAAGCTCCGTCAGCGATCACATATTTACTATGATTTTTATTGCCGTTTCTTGCAAAATCAACCCGTCCGTTTCTCCATATGAATTCACCTTTTCTTATGCGATACTTTTGTTTCAAAGCTCTGTTTTGCAAGCACATCACTATCAGAGATACTATACCAACAAATATCAGCACAAAGAATGAAATACCTAACCCGTTAATCAGCAGCATTATAATTGGAAGAGATATTATTGCACCTAACCAGTAACACAGTCGGTTATACTGATTATGCAGCGACCTCGAATAAAATTCTCTGTCCGTTTCTGAAAGTTCTTTGCCATTTAGCCATTCAAAATCATCACGATCATATTTTAGCCATATCATTACATAAACCTCCGATCATAAATCAAGTCCGGACCGGTCCTGAGTGTCAAGGTATTCGTCAATGGATTTCTTTGCAATTTCCATTTCCTCTATTTCTGACTTCAATCCTTTATATCGTTCGTTAAGCTGATCTCTCTCCGAAATAAGCGACTTCATCTTATTACGTTCTGTTTCAAGCTGTGGAATTTTATTATCCGGGAACAAGTCTTTGAGCTGCCGGACTGCACTTTCATATATAGTTATCTCAGCACTATGTTCCTTTCGGAATTTTTCTTTAGCTCTTACTTCTTTGTATTCAGAATACATAGGCTTTAACTCCCTGTAAGTTTCAAGCAGTTTCACCACTCCTGATATGCTATTGATATTGTCCTGAATATCATTCAATCTATCAGCAAGTCTGAGCCTATCTTCGTGGAGCTGCATCAGCTTATCATCGATCTCATCAGGGGAGGATACTCCTTTTTCTGTCAGGAGATTTATCATTCTCGATACCTCTTGCATATTCCTGATAGCTGCCCAACGCTCCAAACCTTTTGAACCCTTGATCTTTTCAGAGTTCGTATCAATAATATTGGTACGATATGACTTCTGTCCTACAAGTGAACTATATCGTGCGATACGCTTTTCAATCTGAGGCTGCTCATAGTACCAACCAAGTGTACTGCGTTTGCAGCGAGTAAACCTTTCTTGACCAACAGCTCTGAACGAGAGATATTTTCCTTGCTTGTACTCATATCCTTGCTCCTGCATTTTTGTAAGGAAGTCCTCAAAGTTTGAAGAGCCTTTTACAGCTTTATCAATTGCATTTCTCAGCTTAGACTTCCAAGAGTTTCCGAGTTTATCTTGCTGCCATTCGTAGTAAGATTTACTTGTTCCTCGCTCTGGATTTTGTATCACACTGAGGTTGTGTTCTTCACATATTTCATCGCTGATCTGCCGCAGACGTTCCGCAGAATCCTTTCCACGATTTTCGAGATACTCAAACGATTTAAAGTTTTCAAGATTAATGTTATTGAAAATTATATGATTGTGTATATGCTCCTTATCAATGTGAGTTGCTATCACATATTGATACTGTCCTTTAAGATATTTGTCGCATAATTCTCTGCCAATTTTATGAGCTTCTTCCGGAGTAACTTCACCGGGTTTGAACGACTGGATCATATGCTGTGCAAGCACCGTTGTCCGACCTGTTCCTTGATAACGAATATCTTCAAAGTCCATTGCTGCACATTGCAGTGTACACTCATAAGTGGAACATAATCTCTGATCGTCAGTTTTCTCAGGATCAATTATATAATCTATTGCGATATTGAGCGTAGAGCTAATCGGATGGATTTCAGTTCTTGCCATACCTTATCAACCTTATCCTTCATATCTGCTATATCCTCATCGTAGATGTTTCCTGTTGCATTAATTCGCTTTGCGATCTGATTCAGACTGGAAGTTATTCTTCCGACATTTGCTGATGTGATTTTGAGATCTTCAAGCTCGATGTTCATTATCCTTCCGGTGATTGCCATATAGCGTAAGTAGCTCGCCATATTTCTTTTTCCGGATAGCTGAACTTTTTTCAGTATGCACTCATACTCTTTTTCATCAACCCGGAACTTTACCTGAATATTTCTCTTTCGATTTTCAATCATTTTCGTTTTTCCTTTCGTTATTTTTGCGGAGTATTCCGCTTTGAAATTCGTCAGAATTTCCTTCAAGGGGTTTGGGGATTTTTCCCTCAACAAGCAAAGGTGTTTGGTACTCATTTTTGAAAAATGGGTACCCAAACGCAGTGCTTGCTATTTAGTGATTTGCCTTTTCAGGCAAATCCTTGAATAAGAGCTGCGTAGCTGCGACTCCTGAAAGAGACTTGTAAATCCTGACATAGTTATGCCCCTCTATCTTATTTAGGCAAAATTAGAGGCAAAAAGTATCACAAAAAAATAAATTTCCGCATATTAAACAAACCGAGAAGAAAATAAATATTGCCGTATGGTAAAAATTACAAAAAGGCAAAAAAATAAGAGCACTCGAAAAAATTTCCGAATGCTCTTAGAAAAATATTGACAATCTTAAACAGTTGTGTTATAATATGGAAGTGAAATGTGTTATATGAAAAAATATAACACGAATAGAGGTGAGGTTACCAATCCTTTTCACAAACCGTAACCTTACCTCTAAGCAACTTGAAAACTGAATAGGACTAAACAGCTTTCTCGTTATACTGTGTGAAAAGCTTTGCTTAAGTTGCGGGTCTAAACTGCCATTTCCCAAAACAATTGCATAGCACTTTTCAATTTGGTTGCGGCGGCTGGATTTGAACCAACGACCTTCGGGTTATGAGCCCGACGAGCTACCTAGCTGCTCCACACCGCGATATCTTTGTCATATGACTATATTATTATATCACGGCTGAAGCCTGTTGTCAACACTTTAATATATATTTTTTTATTTTAACTTTATTATCATTAACTGCTCATCAGTACGCTATCCAGACTATTCTAAATCGCCTGGAGCTCTGCTGTTGACCCACACAGTACTGAATGCCGTTGTTTTCAATTTTCCAAAGCGGTTTTCTCCAATTTTTTGACCAGAGAAGCATGGTCCTCTAATTCTTCAAAACCGTTCCGGAGATAAAACCTGTATGCCGGTGCGTGGCGTCCGGTTTGCAGGAATATCCGGGCGATCCCCCTACTCTGCATCTCTTTTTCTATCATTTCCAGGAACAATCTTCCAAGCCCTTTTCCCTGCTCAGTTGTCTTTATACAAAGCTCATCTATATGATACTCTGTACCTTCCCACCAATGTTTCTCAGAACCTATTGCAATGCCGGTAAGGCACCCATTCTCATACAGTCCGAACGAAAGGGAATTTCTATTTCCCATGAGGTCAATGATATAACCATGAAGCTGCTTCTCATCGCTCCAATCGTCATTCCAGGGAGCGGCAGAAAACACCCCCGCAAAAAGTCTTTTGACCTCTTCAATTTTTTCAGCATTTAGTTCTTTCATCTCTGTCATTTCAAAACCTCCACTCTGTTAAAAGCCGGATACAAGTTCTTTTCTCATCAGACACAGGTCAAATCCGTCAAGGCGGTCGTCCTTCAAAATGTCGGCTGCTTTCCAGTTATCAAGCTCAGTGTCCGGAGCTGCAAGCAGCCATTTCTGAAACAGTACAAGGTCTGCTATATCGAACTTCCCGTCTGCATTCACATCCCCTGTTATACCGCCATTTTCTATGTACTCTTCATAGGAGTAAAAGTCCGCACCGAGCTCATTTTTGTCCGTATTCTGCTCAGCAAGAGCTGACACATTACGGCCGTCGTAATAGTACAGGTCGTAGCCGCCGTTCATCGTACTGCTGAATATCATTTTATCTCCCGATACCGGGCAGGCATCCGAACAGTCATAATCTGCGGAGTCAAATGGCAAATAGTTCATCTCACCGCCGTCCCGGTGCACTAACTGGTCACATCGGTTGTCAGCGGAATACCACTTGGTAAAGTAAAGCTCATCTCCGCTTACAACAGGATAATAGGCTGTGACGCCCATCTCGCTGTAAACTGACTCTGTCTCTCCGGTACTGAGCTCAAGGCGGTATATCGAGCCTATGCCTTCGCTGTACCTCGCATAGTATATGTACTTCCCGTCATCAGAAAAACAGGGCATCGCCTCCTCTGCGAAGTCATCGGTAAGCATCGTTACCTCCCTGGTTTTTACGTCAATGAGAGCAAGGTCATATGCAAAACCGTCCTGGGCACTGTCCCAGCGGCCACGTTTGAAAACTATACTGCTTCCGTCGGGAGACCACTTGGGGTCCTCATTGCGGAAGCCGCTGTTTTCTGTGAGGTCGTATATCCTTCCTCCGCTGCTGATGTAAATGTCCCACTCATCAGCCTTCTGGTCTATTGCCATGAACGCTATCTGGTCCGGAGTACTGCCAAAGCTGCCGTTCATTGCATGGACAAAATCCCCGCTTATCCTGCTGACAGTCCCGTCAGGAGCCCTCAGATAAAGCTGGCTGTCAAGGTCAGCGTATCTGCCATAGCTATGCCACAGCAGCCACCCCTTCGGGAGCTCTGCCTTTTCACTCCAGCCGCTGTCAGGGTAGGACTCATGCTGGGGAGTGTCGCCGCTCTCATGGAAAGGAGTTATCCTGACATAGTCCACTTCAAGATCAGTCTGGTCAAAATCCGGGCTTCCTGCCCAATTTTTAGGGAACCACAGTCCAAGCCAGAAACGGCTCTCATTCGTGGGTATATAGTCATAGGAGGTATAGGTCAGCCTGCCGTCAAAATAGTACTCCACTCTCGGTACCTCACTGTCGCTGCCGGTGTGCCAGTCAAAACGATATGTGTGGAACTCACCGTCTGCCTGAGGGCCGCAGTCAACGGACTTCGTCACGTAGTCCTCCTCAGTCACCCAGGTCGTGCAAAGCACGTGACTCATGGAAAAATCGCCGTTTTCATCTCGTCCGGGAAATTCGATGTCTATCTCGTGATTGACTATACTTAGCTGGTCACCGGAATATTTTTCCTCATACTCAAACGTCCACATTGCGGAACAGCAGCCAAGCTCCGGGGCTATCCTTGCACGTATCTCATAGCTGCCTGAGCCGAAATAGTCCCTTGTCGCTATGGCACCTCCGCAACGTTTTCCGTCGTCACGGCGGCTCTTGTCACGGTTTATGCCACGCAGCTCGCCGGTATAATCATTGCCCAGTCCGGTCAGGACCAGCACTCCGTCACGGACTGCCACGTTTTCTGCTATGACTCCGCCGTTGTAGTCCTCCGTCACACCGTCCACTGTAACAGTTCCGCCCCAGTTTTTCTCAGCAATGAGCCAGCGGTCCGTGTCGAGGCTGTCCCCGGTGAAGTCCTCAAAGAACACCTCTTCCCGGCTTTCCGAAGTACTCGCAGCAAGCGGTGCAGGCACTGCTGTCATTACTGCCAGAGCAAGGGCTGTCAGATACTTTATAGCGGCTTTATACATACTTTTCACTCCTTTTTATTATTAGTTCATCATTTTATCATTATATCATTCTGCCGTACCAATTGCAAGCAGTCACACAAAAAAACCGCTCAGGTTATTCCTGAGCGGTCTGCTGTTTCAGATCATGAACTTATTTCTTTGCTCTCTGAAATGCCTTTACTATCTCAACAATAGGAACTATAGCTGCTGCTACAAGTACTGACCAGAGATAATTGAGTCCGGAAAGGCTTGTGAGTGAGAATATCTCTCTGAACACAGGGATGAAAAGTATCAGTGCCATGAGTACAAAGGAAAGGATTATAGAGCCAATGAGCATCTTATTATGGCTCTTCATTGTGAATATTGAGCCCTTGAGACTTCTCATGTTCCATGAGTGAAGCATCTCGCATACTGAAAGTGTGATGAATGCCATTGTTGTACCTGCTGCTGCACAGGTCTGTGCGCCGATAACGTAGGATACAAGGGTGAGTGCTGCTATTACTATTCCCTGCCAGAGAAGGTTAACACCAAGGCCGTCAGAGAAAATGTGTGCATTGCTGTTTCTGGGCTTGCGTGTCATTATTCCCTGCTCTGCTGCTTCCATTCCAAGAGCTACTGCCGGGAAACAGTCGGAGATGAGGTTTATCCAGAGAAGGTGTACAGGTCCGAAGATAATGAAGGAACCACCTGTCAGCTTGCCAAGTCCCAGTGTGGCTACCAGTATACAGATCACCTCGCTGAGGTTGCTGGAGAGAAGGAACTGTATGGCCTTGCGGATGTTGTCGTATATTCGGCGGCCCTCTTCAACTGCACCTACGATAGTTGCAAAGTTGTCGTCTGTGAGCACCATGTCTGCTACGTTCTTTGTTACGTCTGTTCCGGTGATGCCCATTCCCACACCTATGTCTGCACTCTTTATTGAAGGTGCGTCGTTGACTCCGTCACCTGTCATTGCTGTGGTCATGTTCTTCTTGCGCCATGCGTTGACTATGCGTACCTTGTGCTCAGGCTGTACTCTGGCATATACGCTGTAGTCTCCTACGTGCTCGTTGAATTCGTCGTCCGGTATCTTTGAGAGCTCTGCTCCGGTAATCGCCTTCTGGCCCTCGCCAAGGATGCCAAGCTCCTTTGCGATAGCTACTGCTGTATCTCTGTGGTCGCCGGTTATCATTACAGGACGTATGCCTGCTGTACGGCAGAGACCGATTGCGTCCTTTACCTCCGGACGTACAGGGTCTATCATACCGGTCATTCCGATGTAGATGAGGTCGTGCTCAAGGCTCTCAGGGGATATTTCATCCGGGAGAGCATCGTACTCCCTGTAAGCCGCAAGAAGTACTCTCAGTGCCTTGTCTGCCATTTCCTTGTTCCGGCGGAGTATCTCCATGCGGTCAGACTCGGTCATAGGTCTGATGTCGCCGTCTACAAGAAGGTGTGTACACTGTCTGAGCACCTCATCAGGAGCGCCCTTTGTGTACTGAACATAGCCGTTCGCAGTCTTGTGTACTGTGGACATCATCTTTCTCATTGAATCGAAGGGAGCCTCTGCAACTCTGGGAGTCTCAGCCTCCATTTCGTACTTTTTCAGTCCGCACTTGTGAGCATATGCCACCAGTGCTGCTTCGGTAGGCTCACCGGCTACTGTATCGTCTGAGTTGAGGACTGCATCACAGCAGAGTCCCATTGCTCTTGCAAGGAGCATCTTATCATCGGTATTCTCCTGAACTACTGTCATCTTGTTCTGTGTGAGAGTACCGGTCTTGTCACTGCATATAACCTGGGCGCATCCAAGAGCCTCAACTGCCGTCAGGCGGCGTATTACCGCTCCACGCTTGGACATATTTGTCACACCTATGGAAAGCACTACGGTCACAACTGCGGCAAGTCCCTCAGGTATAGCTGCAACTGCAAGGCTGACTGATAGCATAAAGGACTCCAGGAAGCCGGGAAGTGTTATCTTGCCTTCGCTGACAAGCATCTTCACCACGTTCAGTCCAAGGATGAACACACATATAAGAAGTACTGCGACAGACAGTATCTTGCTGAGCTGGTCAAGGCTCTTCTGGAGAGGTGTCTCGTCGTCCTCTGCATCTGCGATAGCTCCGGCTATCTTACCCATTTCGGTATTCATTCCGGTGGCAACTACTACTGCCTCGGCACGGCCATAGGCAATGCTGCTGCCCATATAGAGCATATTCTTTCTGTCTCCGAGGGGTACGTCCTCACCTTTCAGGACCTCACTGTCCTTGTCGCAGGGCACGCTCTCTCCGGTAAGTGCTGACTCCTCGGATTTGAGTGCTGCCGCTTCAAGTATACGGCAGTCCGCCGGAACGTTGTCTCCGGCTTCAAGTGCGATAACATCGCCTGGGACCAGCTCTGAGCTGTGTATCACTACAAGCTCTCCGGAGCGGTAGACCTTGCTCTGTGCGGCACTCATTGCCTGGAGCGCTTCTATAGCTGACTCTGCTTTGTTCTCCTGATATACTCCAAGGACCGCATTGGCTATTACTACAAACAGGATGATGAACACATCAGCCTCCAGCTTGCCCTCGGATATTATACCGGTTATGGCCGATATAACTGCTGCTGCCAGCAGTACAAGTATCATCGGGTTCTTGAACTGTTCAATGAACCTGGCAAGGAGTGTGGGTTTCGGCGGGTCATCCAGCTTGTTTTCACCGAATTCCCCAAGTCGTTTAGCGGCCTCCTCCGAGGTCAGTCCGGAGCTTGTACTCTTTACTTCTTCGAGCACTTTCTCCGTGGTTTCGAGATAGTGTTTCATTTCTCATTCCTCCGATGTGTTTTCCTGTGATTTTTGCTTATTATTGTGTTTTCCAACAAAGTACTATAGTACGAGAATACAGTGTTTAAACGGTGAAAATTATGTGGCAGTGTTGTGAAACAGCGAAATTTAACCTATATTTTACAATGATGCAAAAAGACCGCAGGTCTCCCTGCGGTCTGGGTTTTATGCTGTGAGTGCTCTTCTGAGAAGGACCATATCAAATCCGTCTGCTCTTCCGTCGCCGTCCATGTCTGCCATGCTGTACTGCTCTGCGGTGAGTTTCTCATCAGCAAGAAGGTACTTCTGCATCAGCACCAGGTCGCCTATATTGACGCTTCCGTCGCAGTTGATGTCGCCCTTTACAACGATGTCAGCCGTCTTTTCACCGTATATCTCAAATTCTGCGATATTACAGCAGTATACGTCGTCGGCATTATAGCCGTTTGAAGGCTTTCCCTCCGGTACGATATACCTGACGTAACGTGCCGCAGCAGCTTCGGTGAAGTCTGTCACATAGGTCATGCCGTACTCAGGCTTTGCTGTTATGGTATAGATGTCTTTCCAGGTCTCGCCGTCACCGGAGACTTGTATCCTGCCGTCAGGCATCCGGTACTCATAGTCCTTTCTCGGACAGTAGCCTATTGCCTGCACGTCGTATATAGCTCCCAGGTCTGCCTGTATCCAGCCTGCACTGAGTCCGTCAAAATATGTGGACTGGTCGCCGTCAAAGGCCTTTTCATAGTTCACTGAGACTGTGTCCTTCCAGGATGAGCTTCCGGATATTTCAACCGGGACTATCCTTGTGTAGTTGTCCTTGACAGAGGGAGTGCCGTATACCTCTATTTCTGCAATATTGCAGCAATAGGAGCTGTCGGTGTTGTAGGTATTTGCAGGTGCTCCCTCAGGTACGGAGTACTTTATGTACCTTGCTGTGCTGCCTCCTGCGAAACGTGTCGCATAGTGCATCCCAAAGGCCGGCTTGTCTGTTATAGTATAGGCAGTGTGCCAGTTCACTCCGTCCTCTGAGAAGCTGAATGAACCGTCTGTCATGCGGTACTCATAGCCGTTTCTCGGACAGTAGCCGATAGCTGAGATGTCATAGACCTTTCCAAGGTCTGCCTGTACCCAGCCTGCGCTGACGCCGTCAAAATATGTGGACATATTTCCGTCAAAAGCCTTCTCATAGTTTGTTGAGCCTGCACTCTTCCAGGAATCTGTTCCTGTGGTCATGCTGCCGGTTATGTCTATCTTGTTTTCAAGTGCTCTGCTGCCTTTCATGCCGTCTATTATAAATGTGGTGACGGAGTTCGCTGGCAGTGAAACGCTGAGTCTGCCGCCGCTGACCGCTGCTGTTCCTGCATCCTTCCAGTTCTCGGTATTGCTTGTGCGTATCATCTGTGCATAGCTGCCTGTCTGGGTGAATCCAGTCAGGTCGTAGCTGTAGTCCGCTGCACTTCCAGTGGAATTATAGGCTACTATGACAAGCTGTCCCTTTTCCTCGTCAAAGGCTGCAAGTGTGGGACCGGATGTCTTGAGCATCGTCATTCCGGGACGTATATATCTTGAGTACTGTCCGTAGGTATAGTACTTCTTGGTGAGTATTACCTTGTTGTTGTCATGGTCTGCAACTGCGAGTCCCCAATAGCCGCCGGAGGCGTTCACCATTCCGGAGTCCTTTTTACCGTTGTAGCCGGCCGAGGATATGTGGTTGTCAATGGCCTGCCAGAGTATCCAGGCAGAACAGTTCAGCCCGGAGCAGTCTGTGGTGATGCGCTCTGCCAGCCAGAGACCTGCACCCATTTCTCCGGCATTTGTGCCTCCTGTTCCTCCGCCGTCTACCTCACTCATCCAGAGGTTCTTTCCTGCTGAAAGTGCAAGCTCCTTTAGCTGGGAACGTTTGCTGCCGCTATAGGTGTGAGTGTCGATACGTCCTACTGCGCTCTTGGCTGCGTCTGACAGCTTTTCAAATGAGCTTATCTGCGTGTCTATGGAAGTCTCATCAGTTCCGCTGATGATAACATCTCCCATGCCCTTGGCCTTCATAGCCTTCTGGAGCTCCAGTATCACATTGGTCTGAGTGGTGCCCTGGTCAAAATGGCAGCCCTCCTGCTTTTTGCTGTACGCTCCCCAATAGTTCGTATAAGGCTCGTTCATTGCGTCGATACTCTGTATGTCGATGCCCCAGTCATTCTTGTAGTGATAGCAGACCTCTGCAAGATAGGCGGCGAATTCGTCGTACTGGTCATCCTTCAGATTGTTGACAGCAGGGTCTGTACCTCCGCTGCTGCATCCGCTCTTTGTCATGTAGTACGGCGGAGAATTTGAGAACATCTCCACTATCATGTCATCTCCCGCAGCCTTTATCGCCCTCTGGAGGACGTTTCTCTGATTATAGTCGGCTGTCCAGTCATAGGTAATACTGCCGTTGCTGTACTTTGTGTATCCCGGCATATTGGAGTCCGTTCTTGTGATATGGTCATGTGACGGGTCGTCTCCGCCGCCGATGTTGAATCTGGCAATGTTCATGCGAAGTCCCTCGTCGCCAAAGAACAGGTCCGCAGTCTGCTGTGCAAGGCTGTCAGAGTATCCCACACGATTTGCCCACCAGCACAGGGACGTTCCCCAGCCTTCAAACTTTCCGCCGTTTATCTCGTAACGGTCGTCCGGTGAGATGACTATAGTGGTGGCCGCCTCCGAAACTGTTTTCGGAGGTACTGCTGCTGCGGAGCCTACAGCCACTGCTGCTGCCGCTGCTGCTGATGTTATCTTTTTTAATAAATGCATCATACCAACTCCCTTATCCCCTGAAAAGGTATATTTTACATCTTACAGTTTAGCATGGTTCCGCTGTTTTGTCAATAGTTTACATTAATTTTCCGAAAATACACAATAATTTCTATCGAAAACCAACGTTTTATAAGAGGCGAATAGAAAACATCATTTTTATTGCACAAAGTATCATGTTTTTTCATTAAAATCTACTTGTATTTTTTATGTGACTATGTTATAATTATTACACCATTTAAAATGTTATAAAGGAGGAGTTTTCTTGAAACTGTCTAAACTGTTTTCAGCCGCTGTGGCCGGAGTTCTTGCCCTCTCTGCCGGTACCCTCTCACCTGCGCCGGATAATAAGGTCTCCGCTGCGGCTAATAAGTCAAGAGTCTCCGTCCATGACCCCTCTATCGTCAAGGACGGCAGCACCTACTACGTTTTCGGCTCCCATATCGATGCCGCTAAAACTACCGACCTCCAGAACTGGACAAGGTTCACAAACGGATATGCCAAAACCAATAACGTGGAGTTCGGCAACCTCTCACAGAACCTTCAGAAAGCCTTCGCCTGGGCCGGCGAGGACCTTGGTGACTGCGAGGGCGGCTTTGCTGTATGGGCTCCGGATGTTATCTACAACCCTGATTACATCAACTCCGACGGCTCCAAAGGCGCTTACCTCATGTACTTCTGTACCTCTTCTACCTGGAACACATCTGTTATCGCCTATGCCGCTGCCAAGAATATCGAGGGTCCATATACCTTTGTCGATACCCTTATCTACTCCGGATTCACCTCAAATGACACCTATGCTACAAGCTCCACCAAGAACGTTAACAGGAAGTATACCTCCACCAATATCGACGAGCTCATATCCGCCGGAGAAGTCACCTACAACAACTCCTGGTTCAGCGGCACCGGCTATAACTTCAACGTCTGCCCAAATGCCATTGACCCAACTATCTACTATGACACCGACGGCAAAATGTACATGGTATACGGCTCGTGGTCAGGCGGTATATTCACTCTGGAGATAGACAAGTCCACCGGTAAGTGCATACACCCCAAGACCGGCACTACCTCCGACGGCAGAATGGTCGACAGCTACTTCGGCACCAAGCTCACCGGCGGTTACCATAAGTCCGGTGAGGGTCCGTTCATAGAGTACAACGCCGACACCGGCTACTACTACCTCTGGGTAACTTACGGCGGTCTCTTCTCTGACGGCGGATACAATATGCGTGTTTTCCGCTCCAAAAGCCCTACCGGTCCCTTCACTGACCCCGCCGGACGCTCCGGCATCATGTCCTCAAGCTCAAACCTGGACAGCACAGGTCTCAAGGTAATGGGCAATTATAAGTTCAGCACCCTTGACAGAGCATATATGGCCTGCGGACATAACTCTGTGCTCCGTGACGATGACGGCCAGTGGTACCTCTTCTATCATGCACGTTTCGATGACGGCACTGAGTACCATGAGGTGAGAGTCCACCAGATGTACTTCAATTCCGAGGGATGGCCTGTGGTCACTCCTTTTGAGTACGGCGGAGACCAGCTCTCAGCAGGCGGATACGAAGAATCAGACATCGTCGGTGACTACGAATACATCAACCACGGCAACGGTACCGACGGCAATATCATCAGCTATCAGAATATCACCCTCAACGCTGACCACTCCGTTTCAGGTGCAGTTTCAGGTACCTGGGAGGAGGATGCCGGCAGCGCTGCCGCTTCCCTGACTATCGGCGGCCAGAAGTACAACGGCTACTTTGTGGCGGCTGAAAACGAAAAGGGCACCAAGGTAATGTCCTTTACCGCTGTTGGCAGCAATAACCAGACTATATGGGGCGCTAAAAACTCCGGGTTCACAGGCACAGAAAGGTCCTCTCTCAGCGACTGGTCCGATGCCTCTGCTCAGCTCGTTATGGCTCCTGATACAGTTACTGGTGTGAGCTCCTCTGTTAAGCTCAGCGGCACTGACCTCCTGAGCGGTGTCCCCTATTTCATAACAAATGTAAACAGCGGCCTCTCCCTTGACCTCCCCGAAGGAAAGCTGGATGCAGGTACTAATATCCAGCAGTGGGCCTTCAACAAGTCCTGGGCTCAGCAGTGGAGGATAGTCTCTGTGGACAGCCAGTGGTGCAGGATAGTTTCTATGGGCGATGAGTCCAAGTGCATCGCTGTAGCTGAAAATTCTGCAAACGACGGTATCAACGTGGAGCTCCAGTCCTACACAGGCGCTGACAATCAGCTCTTCAAGCTGGTAAAAAGCGGCACTTCTTACGGTATCGTATCCAAGTGCTCCGGCGGCAGCGGCGCTCTCGACGTCTTTGAATGGTCCACCGAAAACGGCGGAAATGTCAACCAGTTCGCTTACAATGAATATGCCTGCCAGCTCTGGAACATCGCTCCTGTATACCCCGCCGTAAATCCCGGTACATATACTATCAAAAACCTCAACAGCGGACTCTACCTCAACAGCTCCGGCGGAAATATCCAGCAGAGCAGCGAGGCGGCTGTCTGGGAGGTGACTGAGCTCGCCGGCGGCGGTATGGCACTTATGGACCCGGCAACAGGCAAGTTCATCACTGTTGAGAACAGCTCCGCTGAAAACGGCTCAAACATCTCATCCGGCAGCAGCTCAGCTCAGACATTCAAATTCAACTGCAATAAGGATGGCTCCTACTCTATCCTTACTTCGTCATCAGACTATAAGTCCTGCTTCGACGTTTTCGAGATAAGCACCGAAGAGGGTGCAAACATCTGCCAGTGGGAATTCTGGGGCGGCGACGGTCAGAAGTTCATCCTCGAACCCCTCTCACCCTCTGAGCCTCAGAAGGTCATCGGTGACGTAAATGCTGACGGTAAGACAACTGTTGCAGACCTGGTAATGCTCCAGAACTTCCTTCTGAAAAATACCACTGTCCTCGGTGACGGCTCCGCTGCCGACATGGACGAAGACGGTGTCATAACTGCTTTCGACCAGGCTCTGCTCAGAAAATACCTTATTTCTATTCTTTGATGCTTCAAAGGGACGCTCAAAAGCGTCCCTTTTTTGTGTCCTGCGGCAAACCTCCGTTTGACAGGCTGTTAAAAAAGGTGTATAATCAAATTGATATTTATTGCTAAGGCAATACCGTACAAAGACGTCAGGCGGTCTTTGTGCGATGTTGCCCTAAGGGAGGCAGGACCATGCTTTTGTTCGGGAAATGGAAGGACGTCACTCTCAGGATGATGTCGCTGAGAAAACACTACGCCGATGTGAGAGTCAGCGAGTCTATCTCCGTCCACAGGACATTCATCTACCGCACGCTTCCTATGCTCTACAAGCATATCCCGGAGGCTGAGGAGATCTTCGGACCATACAGGAAATTCATGGTGGACCTTGCCTGCCGTCCCGATAACTCCGCTGACTACGAAAAAGGCGTCGGCTGGCACTATTACTCCGCTGTCAATTCCTTCGGCATGAGGATGAGAAAAACCGGCGGCTACTACAAAAACGGTGTACACCGATTCCATAAGAGCGCACGTACCATGATGGAGGAGGACTACACTATGGCTGTAACCTTCTACAAGGCAGGCTACGTGGAAAAAGGCCTCGAACACCTTACCAGAGCTATCCATATGCTCGCTGATATGTGCTGCCTCCCCCACGGCACCGGGATGACTTACTACTCCCCCAAAAAGAAGATCCACCAGGCATACGAGGACCTGGCAAGGGCTATGTATGCTGACGCTGTACCGGAACAGAACATCTCACCGGAAGAGCTCCGGCTATTTAGCTGCCGCTCATCGTTCACTGATGCTGTCAACTCCATTGTCGAGGCTCAGATAGGTGAGTACAGGCAGCTCCTTGCCGACCCGGTAAAGGCTATAACTCACAGGCTGCAAGTCGCAGAGAAAGCTGTCTGCGCTCTGATATACCGCTTTTTCTGCGACATTTCACTGCCTGCGGATGAGGTATTCTCAGTCCCGGAGGGAGCCGTGCTGAGGCTCTCTGAGAACTCCCCTGCGTACTCGGTACACATCACTGCCGACGGCATCCTCCTCATGAACAGGGACTCTCAGCTCGAAGTCCTCGTTGACGGCACTCCATGCAGCATTTTCAGAGCCGCCCACCGCCACGACGGACTGTTCACATTCTCACCGGCTGCCGATAAAAAGGGCCGGACGCTCACCTCCGGCGGAAAGCTGTGCAGCTTCTCCCCTCACAGCAAAAAGATATTTTTCAGTCTCAGCCTGACGGCCGGACTGCAATAAAAAACGTCTGCGGCAGACTATCGTCATCCGCAGACGTTCTCGTTTATTGGTCATTCATCTGATACCTGCACTATGCCGGATGGGTCTATATCCAGCTTTTCGTTTATCCGGCCGGCTGTTATGAGATTTACTCCCTTATTGGCCTCCTCAAAGGTAAGTGTGCCTGTATACGGAGCCGTTCCGGTGAGGTTTATCACTGTGCCGTCCTCATATATTCCGTAGTTTTCAGTGCCGTCGTAAAATATTGCTATATCACCGCTTTCAAGTGCTTCATTCAGCTTGTCAGCTATGAACTGATATGCTGTGAAGTCGTTGTACTCCGGGCCGTTCTCTCCGTAACGGCAGTCGGCGCTTATCACTCCAAGATATGTGTCCCCGGAGGCTATCAGGTACTCCCATACGTTCATCACTCCGGCTATCCCCTCATCATCAGCTACCGCTATCTTGAAGGGCCTGATGACTGCCGCATCAGCAGAAGTGCCGTTTTTCAGATGAAGGGGATTTTCCTCCATTGTGAACTGTGCATAGCTTGCCTGGAAACCAGAGCCGGACGTTATTTCCTCATAGCTGTACTCTTCCTGAGAACCCGAAAGGGCAGATGCTATGTTCTCCTCAGGGGTTGCCTCCAAGTCGGCATCCGTTCCTTCAGGCAGCTCTCCATTATCCGGATAAACCCTCTCGTTTATCCTGTCAGGGGTGATAACGTTGTAGTCCTGAGCTATTTCTTCGTAGGTCGGGCTCAACGTACATGGAGTGTTTCCCATTAAATTAACTATCACGTCGTCCTCTGTTATGCCATATACATTGCTGCCGTTATCTGCAATATTAAATATCGCAACATTCCCCTTCTCAAGAACAGTATTGAGCTTTTCAGAAATAGACGCAGATGCGTCAAACGAAAATCTATCACCGTTGAAACCACGGCAGTCTCCGCCTACTACTCCTATATACTGTCCATCAGCCACAACAGGAAAACACCATATGTTTATTCTTCTTACATCTCCGGATGAATTGATGTATGCCATGCAATATGGTTCAACTGCATAAGCATTATCGCTGGTACCTGTTTTGAGCTGCAACGGATTGTCCTGATTGGTAAAATTTGAAAATGCCGATTTAAATCCGCTGTCACTCAGAACTTCATTATAATCTACCGTTTCCTGATTGCCATAAAAAACAATCTGCTCATATTCCTCTTCGGAATAAAAATCTCCTCCTATATTAATCTCTGCACTTTCAACTTTAGTTGTCACTTTTTCAATTTTATCGGATGTCTCTCCAGATGCAGCCTTTCCGCATGATGTCAGCGCTCCTGTCACCAATGCTGCTGATGTAACTATCGCTGTCAAAGTTTTGAATAGTTTTCTCATAAGGCATCCCTCCATGTATTTTATTTCTTATATTATACAAAAAAAAATTCGCATCGTCAACAGTTTATCTAATTTGTAACCAGGCTTGTGAAAATATTTGTTACAATGCACAATCAGCAGTAACTCTGTCTTTCCCTGACTGCTTACCTGATATACGGAAAAATGTTGTCCCAGGTTCAATATCATGGGGCTGACAAAAAAATGCTGAGAGGTATTGAAAAAATCTACCGCCTGTGCTATAATATTGGTATACAATTTTACTTTGGAGGTTTTTACAATGGGAATGTTTGACAAGCTCATCGCAAACTTAAAAGCAAGCAAGAAAACTATCGTCTTTACAGAGGGCAGCGATAACCGTATCCTCTCAGCAACTGACAGGCTCCTCAAGGAAGGCCTTATGGGCGTTATCCTCTGCGGAAACCCTGACGACGTAAAGGCCGCTGCTGCAAACGGCGGTTTCAATATCGACGGCGCAGAGATAATCGACCCCGCTTCTTACCCCGAAATGGAGTCCCTCGTTGCTCAGATGGTAGAGCTCAGAAAGGGCAAGATGACTGAGGATGAGTGCCGTGCTGCTCTCTCCAAGTCCAACTACTTCGGTACTATGCTCGTTAAGGCAGGCAAGGCTGACGCTCTCCTCGGAGGTGCTACTTACTCCACTGCTGATACTGTTCGTCCCGCTCTTCAGATAATCAAGACCAAGAAGGGCTCTAACCTGGTAAGCTCTTCATTCATCCTCTTCCGTGAGAAGGACGGTCAGGAAGAGAAAATCGCTATGGGCGACTGCGCTATCAACCTCGGCTACACCGACAGACTCGACAAGGACGGCAATGTCGTTCTCAGCGCTGCAAGACAGCTCGCTGAGGTCGCTGTTGAAACTGCAAGAACTGCTGACTTCTTCGGCATCGATCCTAAGGTTGCTGTTCTCAGCTTCTCTACATACGGCTCCGGTAAGGGCGGCACTGTTCAGCTCAGCCACGATGCTGTTATTGAGGCCCGTCAGCTCGATCCCGACCTCGTTATCGACGGTGAGTTCCAGTTCGACGCTGCTGTTTCCGCAGAAGTTGCTAAGACAAAGTGCCCCGATTCCAAGGTTGCAGGACAGGCTAACACCTTCATCTTCCCCCTCATCGAGGCTGGTAACATCGGCTACAAGATCGCTCAGAGACTCGGCGGCTTCGAGGCTTACGGTCCTATCCTCCAGGGCCTGAACGCTCCTATCAATGACCTCTCAAGAGGCTGCACTGCTGATGAAGTTTACAAAATGGCTATCATCACTGCTGGTATGGCTTGATCTCAGAGCTGTAATTTCACTTATAATCAGAAAGGGCGCCTCAGGCGCCCTTTTCGTTTCTTTATCACTTCCGTCCCGGACGGCGGCCAAGCTGCCAGAATGCTACTGCACTGGCTGCCGCTACGTTCAATGAGTCAACTCCATGCGACATGGGTATCATTACTGTATAATCACAGGCCGCTATGGTCTCAGAATGCAGGCCTTCGCCCTCTGTGCCAAGTATCACTGCAAGCCTTTCCTCAGATGCAAGCTCCGGACAGTCAACGCTTACTGAGTCCTCACAGAGTGCCATTGCGGCAGTCCTGAATCCCAGCTCCTTTACCTTTTCTGTACTGCTCCGGCCTATGTACGTCCACGGCACCTGGAATACCGTTCCCATGCTGACCCTCGCTGCCCTGCGGTAAAGCGGATCACTGCATCCGTCTGTCAGCAGCACTGCATCCATTCCAAGTGCAGCCGCTGAACGTATCATGGCTCCGACATTTGTCGGATTGACTACGTTTTCCATTACCGCTACCCGGTTCGCTCCCCTGCACACCTCCTCGGCTGTGGGAAGTTCACGGCGGCGCATGGCACAAAGAGCTCCTCTGGCAAGGTTGAACCTGGTCAGTCCTATGAGGGTATCGTTGTCCGCAGTATACACCGGAATGTCTCCGCACCTTGCTATGACCTCTGCAGCCTGCCCCTCAATGTGGCAGCGGTCCACAAGCATTGATACCGGCTCATAGCCTGCATCAAGCGCCCGTCCTATCACAAGTGGACTCTCGGCTATAAAAAGTCCCGGCGCCGGCTCATAATAATGCCGGAGCTCCCCCTCACTCAGTCCGTAAAGCTGTGCCTGGGGCGTACCAAGTGAATCTATCTCGATTATTTCAGCCATATCTGCTCTCCCTTCGGTTTCTGACTATATTATATCATTTTTCTGCGCCATATTCAACTATTGAATTTTCTGCGGAACTGTGATATAATTATCCGGGTGATATTTATGGCTAAACGCATTTCTTTCAGCGCTCTTGATATTATAAGAAAAATACTCTCCGAAAACGTCCGTGAAGGCAGCATTTGTATCGACGCTACCGCCGGCCGTGGAAATGATACTCTGTTTCTTGCTGAGCTTTCCGGCAGTACAGGCCATGTTACTGCTTTCGACATACAGCAGGAGGCTGTTGACAGCACTCTCGCTCTCCTTGAAGAACACGGCCTTTCCGACCGCTGTGACGTTCTGCTGAAAAGCCACTCAGATATGGACCAGCTCTTTCAGGAAGAGTCAGTGGACTGCATCACCTTCAACTTCGGCTGGCTCCCAAAAGGAGATCACAATATCTCCACAAATAAGGATACCAGCATCGCAGCTATAGAAAAGGGACTCAGGCTCCTGAAAAACGGCGGTATCATGACCCTCATCATCTACTATGGCCGTGAAACAGGTTTTGAGGAAAAGGACGCTATACTCGGCTGCCTCCCCACTATCGACCCTCAGCTTTATACTGTTGTGGAGATGCCCTTCGTAAACCGGCCTAACTGTCCGCCTATCCCTATCGTTATTTTCAAGGGAAAATAATCGGTAAAAAATTAAAATATATCTTACCCCTTGCTTTTTTTGCTAACTTGTGATATAATGTATATGTTATGTCCCAATAGCTCAGTAGGATAGAGCGACTGCCTCCTAAGCAGTAGGCCGGAGGTTCGACTCCTCTTTGGGACGCCAGCACAGAGCCTGTGTGTCCGACTTCGTTGGTAACCGCAGGCTCCCTTGCTTTTTAAGCGTTTTTAGCACTTCTGCGCCTCCGTAAGCGGAGGCGCTCGTTTTTTTCGGACCTCTGTACTTCATCCTGCGGAGCACAATCCCAGGAGCAATATTCTCCTCAGTTGTGAGCAATCCTTGACCAAAAGCCAGACGTATTCAACAATATTTGGCTTGAAATCCGGAACATTCTATGGTATTATTACAATCAGAAATAATGCAATATCGTTCAATTGCAGAATAATAATTATCACGAAGGGAAGTGTTCCATATGAAGAAGGGACTGCTTAAAAAGATTGCGGCTGTATCTTCTGCGGCTGCTATTTGCTGTACATCAGGTGAATGGCCGGTATATTCAGGTCTGCTCAGTGCAGGCGCTTCCGAACTCGCCCCGTCCGATGCAGTCAGCGGCAAGGTCATCGTCAACAACGTTGGGACTGCATCCTACGGCAGCAGTGTCATCGCCGGAGACTTCGACGGAAACGGTATCATCGACGCTTTCGACCTTGCCCTCGCCCGCCGTACCATGCTAAACAGATTCAGCGGAAGTACTGCGCCGATAGACATGAGGACAGCAGATTTAAACGGCAGCGGTGACTTTGAGATAGCTGACATCGTACTGCTTTCCAGATTCCTGCTCAAAGATATTAACAGGTTCCCGGAGACAACTGCGACTACTACCGTCACTACAGTCACCACTACCTCCACAACTACTACAACCCCTGTATTCCCAGGTGATAACAGCTATATGAAGCAAATTGCAGACGATATGGTCATCAAAGCTCCATATGATTTCACTCAGATGAGAGCCGGCGTTGACTACGGCACTATGGAGCACAGGACATATTACTCCAAGGATGCCGGAATGAATAAGAATATGAACATCCTCCTGCCGCCAGGTTATGACCCGAACGAAAAATACCCTGTGCTATATGTGCTCCACGGTATCTTCGGTGACGAATCCTCTATGCCGGGTATGGGCATCCAGACTATGCTGGGCAATCTCATCGCTGACGGCAAGGCTGAGAAAATGATAATCGTTTTCCCGGCTATGTTCACAGGTCCCGGCTCTCCAGGATTCGACTCTGAAGCCGCAAGAAAATATGACCTTATCCGTGAGGACATAGAAAACAGCATCATGCCTTTCCTTGCTGAAAATTATTCCATCAAGACCGGCAGAGAAAATACTGCCGTCACCGGTTTCTCCATGGGAGGCCGTGAGGCTCTCTATACCGGCATAACACGCTCTGAGGTCTACGGCTATGTGGGCGGAGCTTGCCCTGCGCCAGGTATCTTCCCAACAAGAGACAACTATATGACTCATGAGGGATGTATGTCTCCTGCCGAATTCAAACCCTCTGCCCCTCCAAGGCTCCTCCTTATTTCAGCGGCTGCCAATGACGGAGTGGTGGGCAATTACCCAAGGACCTACCACGAAGCCCTTGACTCCAACGGTGCTGAACATCTCTGGCAGGTCATCCCCGACGGAGACCATGGCGGTGCAACTGTGACCCCTCATATGTACAATTTCCTCAGATACGTTTTCAAATAAGATAAGCGCCCGGCATTGTCCATGCCGGGCATTTTTCATTATCTCTTCATTGACTCTATTGACTTTCTTTCTGTCTTGTGCTATATTTTCATCATATGAAAAATTTTCACAATGCCCTAACCAAACGCAAATATCTGCACTATAAAGGCAGATGCATCTTGATACAACGAAAGGAGAGCCGATATGGGACCAACTGAACGGCGTGAAAAAATAGCGCAGATGTCAAAGACGGTATTCCAGTACTGCCTATCAAGAACAAGCTCCTATCAGGAGTCAGAGGACCTCTCTCAGGAAATACTGCTCACCCTCTGTGAGTGTATCGACAACCTCCGTGACGAAAGGGCTTTCTATGCTTTTGTCTGGCGAACTGCTGACAACATCCTCAGGGGCTGGTACCGAAGAAAAAGCAGACTCAGCACCTCTGAACTCGATGAGTCTTTATCCGATAATTCATGGGAACGACTCGAAGAACAGGCTCAGGAAAACGAACAGCTCAGCCTCATCACCAGGGAGCTCATACATCTGAACTCCAGTTACCGCCGGGTCATGGTAGCTTACTACATAGGCGGAATGTCTGTAAAGGACATCTCGGCTCACTTTTCACTTACCCAGAGCATGGTGAAATACCTGCTGTTCCAATCAAGGAAAAGAATAAAGGAGGGCATTAACATGGAGAGAAATTTCGGAAAATACAGCTACGACCCCGTTCATCTGGACTGGCGATGGTTACACAGTTCAAAAGACTACAGCGGTATTCTGCCGCTCAGCAGCATCAAGCAGAATCTGCTTATGGCCTGCTACTATGATAAACAGAACGAGGAACAGCTCAGTCTTCAGCTCGGTGTGCCTACTGCTTATCTCGAGGATGAAATAAAGGCACTGGTGAAACACGAACTGATGACCGAAAAGAATGGCTTCTACCAGACAAATGTGTTCATATACACCAAACGTGAAATAACAGAACGCTTTCGGACAAAGGCATCTGCGCTGAAGGAAACTGCCGAAAAAATAAAGTCCTTTTTTGCAGATAACGAGGAGAAGATACGCTCCATTGGCTTTTACGGCTGTGACAGTCCTGTAAACTCACTGAAATGGCTGGTGCTTACAAGGCTGAATACCTTCGTTTACGCCTGCCAGCTCGATGACATCCTTTCGGCAAATTTTCCAAAAGCCGAAACAGGCGCATTTGCAAGAGTACGTCTCATCGAACAGGAAGAGGCTCCTAATGGTGATAATTTCGACCCGCTGTTTGATTATAAGAAAACTGAATACGGCCATATCATTTACCACTGGATAAGATTCAATACTCAGAAATTCCACAGACTTACAGATGTGCAGGCAAGTGTCCTTACCATACTCGCTTCCCGTCAGCCTGAAACAGACCACGATAAAATGGTTTGCTCAGAGCTCATCAGCATGGACTGCGCTGTAAAGTCCGGCAATGAGATAAAGCCGAATTTCCTTTGCTTTACAAGTGAACAGAATACCGCATTTTGTGACATTCTGCAGCCATTTGTGGACCAGCTTGTTCAATCAGCACTCGACCGAGTCGAGATAACCAAAAAGGTAACATTGGAGCATACTCCGGAGCGTTTCCAGCAGTATGTGGGAGATATGATGATCTGCCCGATGTACGAGGAAATAAGCAGCATCACCCGTCTGCTTGTCGAGGACAACTGGATAGTCCCGTGGAGCGGGATGAATCCCACAAACATCATCCTGACCTGATATACAAAAAGCCTCCTGCTGCCAGGAGGCTTTTATCTTATTCTTTTACGGAAGAGTTCCCGCTGCTGTGACATTTACCGTGCATCGCACAGTTCTGGCAGCCGTGTCCGCAGGATGACCTGCCCTCTTTCTTGTCTTTGATAAGGGTGTAAATTATGAGTGCTACTACTGCTATAAGTATTATGAGTACTGCGACCCAGCCCATATTGACCACTCCTTTTCATACAGCACAAGCTCTCCGAATGGAGAGCCTGCGTTTTTTCTTACTTTGTGACCTTTACCTTCTTTGTCAGCTTTGTAGCTTCCTTGTAAGGTTTTACAAGGAGATATACAGCACCAACAAGTATTGCAACTGCAATTACAGCGCCGAGGTAGTCGATTCCGCTTGCGTCGCCTGCGAAGAGCTGACCAAGCTGGTTGATAACGAATGCTACGAGATAAGCAAATCCACACTGATATGCGATAGCGAACCATGTCCACTTTCTGTTGTTCATCTCACGCTTGATAGCTCCGATAGCTGCGAAGCAGGGAGCGCAGAGGAGGTTAAATGCCAGGAAGGAATATCCTGCTACCTTTGTGAACTTAGCTGCCATTGTTGCATATACTGATGCGTCGCCTGCACCGTAGAGGATACCCATTGTACCAACAATGTTCTCCTTTGCTACAAGTCCTGTTACGGATGCAACGGCTGCCTGCCAGTTGCCCCAGCCAAGAGGTGCGAATATCCATGCGATGCCCTTACCGATAGCTGCAAGGATAGAGTGGTCAAGCTCATCCTCTTCAAGCATTCTGAAGCTGCCGTCCACTGTGCCGAAGAATGAAAGGAACCATACTACGATAGTGGAAAGAAGAATGATAGTTCCAGCCTTCTTGATGAAGGACCAGCCACGCTCCCACATTGAACGGAGAACGTTTCCGAGTGTAGGCATATGGTATGCAGGGAGCTCCATTACGAAGGGAGCGGGGTCTCCTGCGAACATCTTTGTCTTTTTGAGGATGATACCGGAAAGGATGATAGCTGCCATTCCGAGGAAGTATGCTGATACTGCTACCCATGCTGAGCCGCCGAAAATAGCGCCTGCTATCATTGCGATGAAAGGTGTCTTTGCTCCGCAGGGGATGAATGTTGTTGTCATGATAGTCATACGGCGGTCACGCTCGTTTTCGATAGTACGTGATGCCATTACACCGGGGATTCCGCATCCTGTACCGATGAGTATCGGGATGAAGGACTTACCGGAAAGACCGAATCTGCGGAATATCCTGTCGAGTACGAATGCTACACGTGCCATGTATCCGCAGGACTCGATGAATGCAAGGAGGAGGAAGAGTACCAGCATCTGAGGTACGAATCCAAGTACTGCACCTACACCGGCGACAATACCGTCGATGATGAGTCCGTGGAGCCAGTCAGGGCAGTTGTCACCAAGTGCCTTCTCGATGAGCACAGGTACTCCGGGTACCCATGTACCGTAGTTAGCCGGGTCAACTCCGCCTTCATACTCCTTGAAGAGACCTGCTGCCTCCTCAGCGTCTTCAATAGTTGCTGTTTCGTCTGTTACTTCAAGAGTTTCCTCATCTTCGAGCTCATAGCCGAATTCAAAGGACTTGTCTGCGTAGTTTGCAAGAAGTGCATTGAGCTCTGTCTCAGCAGCCTCTGCATCGAAGTCATCAGCCTCGGTGTCCATTGCAGCCTCGGCAGCCTCTATATCGTAGCCATCCTCTTCAGCCTGTGCAAGGAATCCTTCGAGGATAGCGTCTGTGTCGCCGTACTTCTCTTCTGCTTCTGCTGTCTCGCTGGAGCCGCTGCCGAAAAGGTGCCAGCCGTCTCCGAAGAGTCCGTCGTTAGCCCAGTCAGTTGCTGCTGCTCCGACCGTTACCATTGATATGTAGTACACGAGGAACATTACTACTGCGAAAATAGGAAGTCCAAGCCAGCGGTTGGTAACTATCTTATCTATCTTATCAGAAGTGGTAAGTCCGCCCTTGTTCTTCTTTTTCAGACATCCGCCGATTATCTTTGAGATGTAGTTGTATCTCTCGTTGGTGATGATAGACTCTGCATCATCGTCCATTTCCTTTTCTACGGACTGGATGTCGGATTCGATGTGCTTTACTGTGCTCTCAGGAAGTCCGAGCTGCTCAAGTACCTTCTCGTCACGCTCGAATATCTTGATAGCATACCAGCGCTGCATATCCTCTGACATATCATGGACAGCAGCTTCCTCAATGTGTGCCAGAGCGTGCTCTACAGGACCTGAGAATGTGTGCTGAGGAACTGTCTTTGTTGACTTTGCTGCGTTTATTGCAGCCTCAGCAGCCTCTGCGATGCCGTCGCCCTTCAGAGCGGATATCTCAACAGCCTTGCATCCGATAGCCTTTGAAAGTGCTGCAATGTCTATCTTGTCGCCGTTCTTGTTTACGACATCCATCATGTTTACTGCAAGTACTACCGGGATGCCGAGCTCTGTGAGCTGTGTGGTGAGATAGAGGTTTCTCTCCAGGTTGGTACCGTCAATGATGTTGAGGATAGCGTCCGGACGCTCTCCGATAAGATAATTTCTCGCTACCACCTCTTCAAGGGTGTAAGGTGAAAGAGAATATATACCCGGAAGGTCTGTGATGATAACGCCGTCATGCTTCTTCAGCTTACCCTCTTTTTTCTCAACTGTAACGCCGGGCCAGTTTCCAACGAACTGGTTGGAGCCTGTCAGAGCGTTGAACAGAGTTGTTTTACCGCAGTTAGGGTTTCCTGCGAGAGCAATTCTGATACTCATTTGAAATTTTCCTCACTTTCAATAATGTTAGGCCAATAAAATAAAGTTAGATATTTCTAACCAGTATCCAAAATTAAAGCGCAGAAATCATTCTACTTCGACCATTTCTGCGTCAGCCTTACGGATAGACAGTTCATATCCTCTTACTGTCACTTCGATAGGATCGCCCAGAGGCGCTACCTTGCGGACTGTCACCTGAGTACCCTTTGTAAGACCCATATCCATGATACGGCGCTTTACTGCACCCTCGCCGGTGAGCTTCTTCACCTTGACGGTATCTCCGATCTTAACTTCTTTAAGGTTCATATCTTCTCCTCCTCAGATCATTATTTTCATAGCCATTTCACGGCTTATAGCTACTCTTGCCTCTTTAACACTGACGATAAGGTTCCCGTCAACTGTATTGACGACCATTACTTCGCCGCCTGCAACGAATCCGAGGTTCTCAAGATGCTTCTTCACCTCAGGTGTTCCGCCGAGCTTCATTATTGTATGTTTCTCTCCGACTCCAGCTAATGTCAACGGTACCATATAGTCCTCCTTTTCGGCATAGCCGATAAATGTTTATAGAGGGTTAGCCGTTCCTAACCTCATTAAATTATACAACACTGTTCCTGAGAAGTCAACCTATTAGAGACATTTCCTCTCAACTTTGTATAAAAGACCATTCCGTTAGACAAATACCTCTATATTTATGTAGATTTTGCCAACGTCTCCTATATCTGGCAGTATACTTTAATATGTTTTATACGCTCCCGAACTGAGAGTTTTCATGTCCCCAGCCGTCAAATCTATGCATATTTATTTTAAGGAGACTAATATGGATATTATTTTTTCTGCCGGACTTCCGCTTATCTTCTACATACTCTCTTTCCTCCGTGCCGACGAACTGATGTCTAAGAGAAAATACGATAAGGACAAGCGCAGCTCCCTCGTCAAAAAGCTGCTCGCAGTATTCTGCGTTGAGTGGGTATTTTTCCTGACAATGTGCATAGTCACCCGTTCAAAGATGATGAACGATGACCACTGGCTCCCTCCTGCCGCCATTGCGCTCGCCGGGATGCTCCCGTTCCTTTTCATCCTCGTCAGGGAATTTTCTGACCGTCCCAGAACCGCTAAGTTCCTTAAACGCTCCGCCGCAGCAGTGCTGGCTCTTTACGCCGCCGAGGTCTTTGTTTTCAATGGCAAGAGCCTTGACTCATCTCCAAAAAGCCAGTACCTCGACATGAGTTCCCTGACCTTGACCGGTTCCGCTGAGCTGTCAGGTGATGAGATAGTTCTCTCAGCAGGCGGCGAGATAATAATTGATGACGTCCCGGACTATACACGTTCCCTGGTCGTTGATGTTTACCGTGACACCAAGGAGCCTGCCCTCCCATTCTTTGTGAATCTGGGAATGAAGGACGACGACCTCTACACTAACTATGAGGTAATACAGCAGAAGTACGTCTCAAAGCAGGATACCGTGTTTACAATGCCACTTGAGCCTCACGGCAGCATAAGGTCCCTGAAACTCGGCTTCTCCGAGGTAGAGGGCAGAGTCTGCATCCGCTCTGTAAGAGCCGTCAGCGCAGTTCCTTTCCAATTCTCATCGCTGAGATTCTTTGTTCTTGCATCCATTGCTATGCTGCTTTCTGCGGTATTTTCATTCCAGCTCTGGAAAGTCACCTACCAGCGCAGAAAATGGCAGCACAAAGCCGCCGTCGGCATCATGGCTGTTATATGTGCGTTTTCCGCCAGCCTGTTCATACGTCCCAACGAAAAGGCTGTGGAATTCGACACAGAACATGTCCCCGTCTCTGACCCATATGCCGTGGTCGCTGACGCTTTCACCAAGAAACAGGTATGGCTGGACATAGAGGCTGACCCCGGTCTCGCTGAGCTCGACAACGTTTACAGCCGCTCAGAAAGAGATGAGTCCGGCTATTATGCCCTCTGGGACATGGCCTATTACAAAGGGAAATATTACTGCTACTTTGGTGCCGCTCCCGTTCTGACCTACTACCTCCCATACTACAAGTCAACCGGCAAAATGCCTACCACCTCAATGGCTCTCGGATTCTACGGAGTCATCGCCGCCTTCGCTATGTGTATGACGATACTTGCGGCAGTCAGGCTCACCGTACCACGGCCTAATCTGCTCCTCCTCCTCGGCTCAATGCCTGCGGCTCTGAGCTGTGTCGGGCTGTTCTATGCTATGAATACCACCAATGCATACGACCTGCCGATAGTCACAGGAATGTGCTATCTGTTCCTCTCACTCTGGACAGGCCTCAGTGCAGTTTCTCAGAAGGTCCGTCCCCTGAAACTTGCTCTGCTCTTCATCAGCGGTGCAGCTCTGGCCCTTTGTGCAGGTTCAAGGCCTACTTTAGCTCTAAGCGGTGTACTGCTCGTACCATTTTTCATCGGGATACTCCGCAGAAAGGATCTCTCCCCTGCATTCCGCATCGTTCAGACACTCTGCTTTATCGTTCCCCTCGCCGTGGGAGGATGTGCCATAATGTGGTACAACAATGCCCGATTCGGCTCACCTCTTGACTTCGGAGCTGCCTATCAGCTAACTGTCAGCGACGTCCGCTGCAACAGCTTGTCACTGGCCTGTCTGCCGCCTATGATATATCACTATCTGTTCCAGATGCCCCGGCCAAAGGGCAGCTTCCCGTTCATCGAGAACCAGTTCTGCACCCTCTACAACTACGGCAGGTTCATCTACACTGCGGATATTACGGGTGTCTTAGCATACCCTGCACTCCTGCTGGGTACTTTCCTTCTTCCGGCATCGCTCAGGAAAAAGGGCAGGCATTATACCTGCGGTATCTCCGCTGTTCAGCGGACCTCCTTCATCCTGCTCTGCTTTGTGACCGCTTTCACCCTGTGCTGGCTGGACTTCTGTCTCGGCGGTGTCGCTCACCGCTATGTCACAGATGCGCTCCCTCTTATGTGCATAGGTGCAGTGATATGCCTGCTGCGAGGCACCGGAGCTCCCGGAAAGCATATACACAGACACGCTGCCGCTCATATAGCGCTTTCCGCAACATTTATAATGAGCTGGCTGCTGCTCATCGGTGACAGGAACGGCAATCTCCTCCGTCACTGCACTTCACTTTACGATACCTGCGAGGACCTCCTCATCTTCTGGATGTGAGTCCCCCGGAACAGGCCCTCAGGGGCCTGTTTTTTTGCCCTCTGATTCCGACATTTATCGCCTTTGGCATATGATATAATAGATTGTACATTTATTATTACAGGTGATAACAATGGAAAGGACTACAAAAAAAATATTCAACTCAACATTCCTGTTCTTCGGCTCATTCGCTCTGTCAGCAACAGCCGGTTTTCTGCTGGCAGGGACAAGTATGGCCGGAGTTGCATCATTCGCTGACATCTCCCTTGCCGGAGGACTCTCACTTCCCTGCTCTGCCGCTGTGCTGACCGGAAGTCTGGTACACAGTATTCTCTCCGGCACCGTTGGAAGGAACATCGTCAGGATATCCGCTATGCTGATGATAGTCACAGCAAAGATGTTCCTTGAACCTCGCAATGAACCACGGCTCTGCGGCACTGCGGCGGCAATGTCTGTTTTTGTGTCCGGAGCTGTCATTTCCGCCCTCATCGGAGAGGTACTGTACAAGCTGCTGTTCTATGCCTTCTACAGCACCCTCACCGGCTTTACTTCGTACTCTGTGGCCATGCTCATAAGCAGTGCAAAACAGAAAAAAGCCGTGGACCTTTCGCCGCCTTACGGGTGCGCCTATGCTGTGGTCTACACTATCGCCATTGCCGCACTCTGCTCCATGAGCATCCCCTTCATCAATGCCGGACTCATAGCCGGGACTGCCGTGACCCTGGCCGGAGCCTACTTCTACCGCCATACAGGCGGTGTTCTTTGCGGCGCTCTTACTGTCTGCGGCGCTTTTCTGGCCTCCCCTCTCTGCGGTATGAAGATAGTGCTCCTGCCCGCAGCAGGTCTTGTCACCGGCTACCTGGGACGAAAAAAGTTCAACTCTGCTGCCCTGCTTTTTATGTCCCTGAATTTCATGCTCTCTGTACTTACAGGCATCGACCGCAGCTCCGCAGGCGCTTTCACTGACCTCCTGTGCGGCACCGGCATCTTCCTTGCAGCCGCTCCCTATTACTCCGACAAGTGGGTGATAGTTTCCGAAGAAAAAGCTGCAGTCCTCCCGGAGATACTCAGCGCCCGGATGAACTTTCTCTCCGACTCGATCGGTGCCGTCAGGAAGGAATCAGAGAAGATAGTCCGGATGTTTTCCACCGATGACAGTCCGGATGACAGCGCAAAACAGTGCTCCGACAAGGTATGCGGCAAATGCTTCCGCAGACTGGACTGCTGGAAGAACAACTCCGACTCCACAATGGCAGGTCTCAGGAAACTTGCTGCTCAGGGAGAATTCGCCGGAGAACCCTTCCCCTTCGAGCTGGAGGACTGCCTTAGAAAAAACGAACTGAAGGACAGCTTCATATCAGGTGCAAGAGAGCGTGCCGCCCTGAAGCTGATGGAGCTTCGGAGCTCTGAGAGCCGCAGGCTTCTGGCTGAACAGCTCCGCCTGACTGAGGATATAGTCAGCACAGCCGGAGAGCGCGTGGACGTCCGCTGCTCTCAGCCGGTCAGCAGGACTATCCGCCGGAAACTGGAAAAATTCGGACTTGCCCCCTCCCGTGTCATCGCCTGTTACAACTCCTTCAACCGGCTTCTTGCAGAGGTATACTTCCCTGTATCTTCGGCTCCGGAGAGCTTTTCAAGAGTCAGGGACCTTATCTCTGACGAGCTGCGTATGCCGCTTGATGCTGCCGTACCTGTATCCTCCGGCAGAGAAGTCCGGCTCAGGCTCTTTGAAAGGCCTGCACACTCCATACAGGTCTACGGCGCCGCACTGTCCGCAGGTGGTGCCAAGGACAACGGCGACTCCTCCATGTCATTCACTGACGGCACCGGTTCCGCCTATGTAGTGCTGTCCGACGGAATGGGCAGCGGAAAAAACGCTGCCGCCCAGTCCCGGCTTGTGGTAAGGATGTTCCGCAGGCTGGTCAGCAGCGGCGCAGACTACAGGTCAGCTATCAAGCTCATAAACTCGATAATGGTGACACGCTCCGGAGATGAGACCTTCGCCACTCTGGATGCCCTCCGGGTAGACCTCGATACCTGCGGCCTTACGGTGATAAAGTCCGGCGCCGCCGCTACTCTCATCCGCAGGAAAGGTACTGTGATAAAGGTCTCACAGCCTACCTTCCCGATAGGCATCTATGAACAGTCAGAGACCTTCGCAGGGAACTATGACCTCGAAGAAGGAGATATAGCCATAATGTTCTCCGACGGCATAAGTGAAAATGAGTACAGGTTCATCCGGGAGCTCCTCCTCAGCGACAGTGACCTGAAAAAAATAGTGGACGAGATATGCCGCAAGGCCTCACTTTTCAACCCCGGCTCACGCAGCGACGATGTTACCGTTATAGGTCTGCGTATCACTTCATCCGAAACTCATCAATGATAAGTACATTTTAACAATCAGCAGAAAGATAGCAATTTCAAAATATGTCAAAATGCACTAAATAAGAGTGCAAATATTAGCATAACGTCTGAAATTTTACCCCGATTTTCAAAAACGCTTGAATAAATCCGGTATTTCTGATAAAATGTAAATAGCAAAGGAGGCTAAATTATGACAGTTAACACAAAATCAAATCCAAATGATTTCCCGCTGTACCTTTTCTATCAGGGAAAAAATTATGAGGCCTATAAGTTCTTCGGAGTTCACTCAAAGAAAAAAGGCAGAGGCCGCTGTTTTACTTTCAGAGTTTGGGCTCCTAATGCTGTAAGCGTCTCAGTCGTAGGCGATTTCAACGATTGGAACAGGGATGCAGACCCTATGTCCCTCATCGCTGACGGCATATGGGAGACAACTATCTCCAAGCTGAAACAATTCGACGCTTACAAATTCAGCATTGAGACTAAGGATGGAAGGATAATCCTCAAATCTGACCCCTATGCCCACCACTTCGAGACCCGTCCGGGTACTGCCTCCAAAATCTTCGAGAGCAGCTTCGAGTGGTCAGACAGTCAGTGGTATGAGGAGAAAAAGAAGAACAGCATCTACAAGAGCCCGGTGAACATCTATGAGGTCCACCTGAGCTCCTGGAAGAATTACGGCGATGACGTTTTCCTTGATTATGTCACTTTCGCAAAGGAAATGATACCCTATCTTAAAAAAATGTCATATACCCATGTGGAGTTCATGCCTCTCACTGAGTACCCTTATGACGGCTCATGGGGATACCAGGTAACAGGCTACTTCGCCCCTACTTCCCGCTACGGTACACCCGACGATATGCGGAAGATGATAGATATGTTCCATGAGGCCGGCATTGGTGTCATCCTGGACTGGGTACCTGCCCATTTCCCAAAGGACGAGGCCGGCCTGTACGAATTTGACGGCACCTGCTGCTATGAGTACACAGATGACCGCAAAAAGGAACATAAGGCCTGGGGCACAAGAGTCTTTGACTACGGCAAGGCCGAGGTATGCTCTTTCCTCATTTCCAGTGCAAATTACTGGTTCGATGAGTTCCACGTTGATGGTCTGAGAGTTGATGCCGTCGCATCTATGCTCTATCTTGACTACGACCGCCGTGACGGCGAATGGGCTGCTAATATCTACGGCGGCAATGAGAACCTGGAGGCTGTTGAGTTCCTTAAACACCTCAATGAGGCCGTATTCTCCAAGCACCCAGACGCTCTCATGATTGCCGAAGAATCCACCGCATGGCCGCTTGTCACCAGACCCACCGACATCGGCGGACTTGGCTTCAACTTCAAGTGGAACATGGGCTGGATGAACGATATGCTCAGCTATATGTCACTTGACCCTATCTATCGTGCTTTCAACCACGATAAGCTCACATTCTCGTTCTTCTACGCTTTCTCCGAGAACTACATCCTCCCTATCTCTCATGACGAGGTAGTTCACGGAAAGTGCTCAATGATAAATAAAATGCCAGGTGAGTACGACCAGAAATTCGCTTCTTACCGTGCTTTCCTCGCTTACATGATGGCTCATCCCGGCAAAAAGCTGCTGTTCATGGGCCAGGAGTTCGGCCAGATGAAGGAGTGGGACTACAAGTCTCAGCTCGACTGGAACCTCATGGACTTCGATGCTCACAGGAACCTTCTGAAATTCTCAGAAAAGCTCAACCGCTTCTACCTCGACAACCCGCCATTCTGGCAGGATGACGACTCCTGGGACGGCTTTAGCTGGATATCCAACGATGACTACAAGCAGAGCATCATCGCCTTCCGGAGGATAGACGACAACGGCGACGAGCTTATCGCTGTGTGCAACTTCGTCCCTGTGGAAAGACGTGACTACCGCATCGGTGTCCCCCACAAGGGCCGCTATAAGCTGGTATTCAACACAGACGCCGCTGAATTCGGAGGCTCTGCTATAACCGAGAAGTCCTTCAAGTCCGACAGCATCCCTATGCATGGCTTCGATGACAGCATTTCCATGACTCTGGCTCCGCTGTCAGTCATCTATCTGAAGTACTCTCCCGTAAAAAAGAGAGCTCCCAAAACCGACGCTCCTGAAAAGAAAGAAAAAGCTCCGGCAAAGTCAAGGCGCTCTGCCAAAGCTGAATAATATCAATATATCATTTATATAGGAGGAATAATATGTATACAAAGAAAAGAGTGGTGGCAATGCTCCTCGCCGGCGGACAGGGCAGCAGACTCTATGCTCTGACTAAGAACGTTGCTAAACCTGCTGTACCCTACGGCGGTAAATACAGACTAATAGACTTCCCTCTCTCAAACTGCACAAACTCAGGTATCGACACCGTTGGTGTACTTACTCAGTACCAGCCCCTTGTACTCAATGAGTACATCGGTAACGGTCAGCCATGGGACCTCGATAAAATGAACGGCGGTGTCCATGTTCTGCCGCCATATGAGACTCAGGCAGGCGCTTCATGGTACGAGGGTACTGCAAACGCTATATATCAGAATATGCGCTTTATCGAGCGCTATGACCCTGAGTATGTAGTTGTCCTCGGCGGCGACCACATCTACAAAATGGACTACTCCAAAATGGTGGAATTCCATATAGCCAACAACGCTGACTGCACTATCTCTGTTATCGACGTTCCAAAGTCCGAGGCTTCACGCTTCGGTATCATGATATGCGATGACCAGAATCAGGTCATCGACTTCGTTGAAAAACCAAAGGAGCCTAAGTCTACTCTGGCTTCTATGGGTATCTATGTATTTAGCTGGAACAAGCTGAAAAAGTACCTCATCGAGAACGAAGAGGATGCCAATGCCAAGCGTGACCGTGGTGAGGCCTGGTCCAAGGACTTCGGCAAGGATATCATCACTTCCATGCTGCGTGACAAGCAGCGCCTGTTCGCTTACGAGTTTGAAGGCTACTGGAAGGACGTCGGAACTCTCGATTCCCTCTGGGAGGCTAATATGGACCTCCTCTCACCCAGCGTTCCCCTGGACCTCTATGACCCAAGCTGGAAGATATATTCACGAAACAGCAATATGCCTCCGCAGTATGTAGGCGATAACGCCAATATCGAAAACTCCATGATATCCGAGGGCAGCGAGATAGACGGTACTGTCGATTTCTCCATTCTCTTCTCCGGTGTCACTATCGAGGAGGGCGCTACTGTCAACTACAGCATAGTTATGCCCGGTACTGTTATCAAGTCCGGTGCTGTTGTTGAGTATGCTATCGTAGGCAGCGACAGCGTCATCGAAAGCGGCGCAAGAGTCGGCACAAGCCCTGAAAACGTCGAGAACCGTGACGACTGGGGCATCGCCGTTGTAGGCCACAATGTTACCGTTTCTGAAAACAAGGTCGTTGAACCCAAGCAGATAATCGGCGAAAATATCTGACAGGAGGAGTTTTAGTATGAGTGTTAATTACAATGTTTTAGGCCTTATTTTCGCAAGTATGCACGATTCCTACGTAAGTGAGCTCACCAAGCAGAGAACTATGGGCTCTATCCCCTTCGGCGGACGCTACCGCCTTATAGATTTTCCCCTCTCAAACATGGTAAATTCCAGCGTTTCAGAGGTAGGTGTTATCACTAAGTCAAACTACGGCTCACTGCTGGACCACCTCGGCTCCGGCCGTGACTGGGACCTCTCCCGTAAAAAGGGCGGACTCCATCTGCTTCCTCCGTACAGCCAGACCGGCGGTATCTACAAGGGCAGACTGGATGCCCTCAATAACATCTGGAGCTTCGTTGAGCACTCCAATGCAAAGTATGTGATAATGTCCAACTGTGACGTCATCACTACCATCGACTTCAACCCAGTCCTCAAGCAGCATATGGAGACCGGCGCTGACATCACACTTATCTACAGCAAGGGATTCCACGACAGCGAGAAGAATAGCTGCTCGACTATACTCGAATTCAGTGAGGATAACCGACTGAAGGACGTCCTCGTTGACCCCCAGATGTCAGGCGCCTGCAACATCTGGCTCGAAATGTTCATCATCAGCAAGGACTTTCTCAAGAAGATCGTCTTTGACGCCGCCAGCAGGAACCAGTCCAGCTTCACCAGAGAAATACTCCAGGGCAAGAAGGACGAGTACAATATCATGGGCTACGAGCACAAGGAGTTCTTCACAAGGATAGACAGCGTTCAGAACTACTACCTTGCTAATAAGATGCTCCTCGACACTGACAAGCGCAACGCTCTGTTCAGAAAGAATATGCCCGTATACACCAAAATAGGCGATAACGGCCCTGTTAAGTACGGCCTTGAATCAAATATCAAGAACTCCCTTATCGCTGACGGCTGCGTTATCGAGGGTACTGTTGAGAACTGCATCCTCTTCAGAGGCGTAAAGATCGGCAAGGGTACAGTAGTCAAGGACGCTGTTCTTCTCCAGGGTACAAAAATAGGCAGAAATTGCAGCATTACCTCTGTGATAACTGACAAGAACGTTGAGATAAGTGACGAAAAGGTGCTCACCGGTTCTGAGACTTATCCGCTTTATATCGGAAAAGACGGAAAAATATAACGGCGGTGATCTTTAATGAAAATATTGTTTGCTGCCAGTGAGGCTGTACCTTTTGCAGCCTCCGGCGGCCTTGCAGATGTGACCGGCTCGCTGCCCAAGGCTATTGCTGCCAAGGGCCATGACTGCCGCATCGTTATACCGCTCTACAAATCAATAAGCCCGGAGCTCAGAGCAAAAATGGAGTTCGTTAAGAACATTACCGTTGATGTCTCCTGGCGAAAGCAGTACTGCGGTATCTTCAAGGCTGAATTCGATGGCATTACATATTATTTCATCGACAATGAATACTACTTTTCCAGAGACGGGCTCTACGGTTTCTACGACGACTGCGAAAGATTCGTTTTCTTCGACCGTGCCGTTCTGGAAATGCTGAAATTTATCGGCTATACTCCTGACATCATCCACTGCAACGACTGGCAGACCGCTCTTATCCCTGTATACTACAGCGTTTACTACAAGTACCAGCAGGGCTATGACGGTATCAAGAATGTCTTTACTATCCACAATATAGAGTACCAGGGCAAGTACGGCAAGGAGGTACTCAGCGAGCTCATGGGTATCCCCATGTACAATGCTAACCTCCTGGACTACGACGGCTACGTCAATATGCTCAAGGGAGCTATCGAGACTTCCGACAAGATAACTACTGTAAGTCCGAGCTATGCCTGGGAGATACTGGACCCGTGGTACGCTCACGGCCTGGACAGGATACTCGTTACAAAACAGTACAAGCTCCGGGGCATAATGAACGGTATCGACACAGACCGTTATGACCCCGAAAAGGACCCTGAGATAGCAGGTCACTACTCTGCTGCTGACATCTCAGGTAAGGCTGAGTGTAAACGTGCTCTGCTTGAAGAGCTGGGACTTGCTCCCGGCGATGAACCGGTCATCGGTATCGTCACCCGCTTCGTTAAGCATAAGGGCATCGACCTCATACGCTGCGTATTCGAGGAAATGGTCCATATGGGCATCAAGTTTGCTGTTCTGGGCAGCGGTGAGAAGATCTATGAGGACTTCTTCCGTGAAATGGGTGCCCGCTATCCCGACAAGGTATCAGTTTCCCTGGGATTCATCCCAGAGCTCTCACACCGCATATATGCCGGTTCTGATATGTTCCTGATGCCTTCTCAGAGCGAACCCTGCGGACTTGCTCAAATGATCTCCATGCGATACGGTACCGCTCCTATAGTCAGGGAGACCGGAGGCCTCCGGGACTCCGTCCGTGACAATGGCGGCGAAAACGGAAACGGCTTTACTTTCAAGACTATCAATGCAAATGATATGCTCGATGCCGTTAAACGTGCTGTTCGTGACTACAATGACAAACCCACCTGGGAGGCTCTCATCAAAAGAGCTATGTCCTGCGATTTCAGTTGGTCCTCCTCTGCGGATACCTACATCGAGGTCTACAAGGAACTCAAGGATAATGAATAAAACAAAGGCTGCCTTTAAGGCAGCCTTTTTGCGTTATATCAGCTCTTCCCTCAGCCGGACTGAAAAGTCCATGAGCTGCTGGAGGTCAAGCTGTTCTAATCTTGCGTTTTCACTGAGGCCGACATCCCGGAGTGCGGCATAGACCTTCTCCTTGGGGATGCCTGCCTGTGAGGACAGTGCGTTTGCAGCAGTCTTTCGGCGCTGTGAAAATCCGCTGCGGACTACCTTGAAGAAGAACTTCTCGTTCTCCTCATCAAGTCTCGGCTCAGGTGCCGGGTCAATGCGTATCACTGCGGAGTCCACATTCGGCGCAGGCATAAAGCTGCCTCTGGACACGCTGAATACCGGGCGGACCGTGCCGTAATAGTTGACTGCAACAGTTATCGCTCCCGACTCCCTTGTGCCTACCTTTGCACACAGCCGCTGGGCTGCCTCCTTCTGGACCATTACTGTTATGGAGTCCACCGGCAAACGGCTCTCCAGCAGCAGCATTATGACCGGTGATGTGATGTAGTAGGGCAGATTGGCGCAGACCGCCGTCCTGAGTCCCTGAAATTCCTCCCGGATGAGCTTGTGGAGGTCACACTTCATTACATCCTCATTGAATATCTTTATGTTGTCAAAGTCCGCAAGAGTCTCGTCCAGTATGGGCAGGAGCCGGCTGTCTATCTCAACAGCGCAGACCTTGTCCGCACGTTTTGCAAGCTCCGCTGTAAGTACGCCTATCCCGGTGCCTATCTCGATTATACCATAGCCCGGCTGTGCATTGCCGTTTTCAGCTATTTTCGGACAGATGTCAGGGTTGATTATAAAATTCTGGCCCAGTCCCTTTGAAAAACTGAATCCATGACGGGAAAGTATTTCCTTTACTGTGCCGATGTTTGTGAGTATCATTTCATTCCTCCGCTTTATGGCGCTGTTTCTGGGCAAACTCGCTCTGCTTTGCGTCATTCAGCTTGTCCATGCTGTTGACCAGGTAGTCTGCTGAACGGTAGGCACGCTGAAATCCCATGTCACCGAAATGCACCTTCAGGTCAACATATTCGCCGTCGATTATTATGTCGAGACCCGTGAGCTGTCGTCCGGGATACTTCTCCCCTGCGTACTTTATGTATGCGTCTATTTCGTTCCGTTCAAGCTCTCCGCCAATTACATTTATCCTCATATTCCTGCCTCCTACAGCTTTCCGCTTGATATGCGGCTGCTATCGTGGTGAATTGTGTATGTTAATAGCTTAATTACCTGTACTTCCGGCACACTGCCTCTGCACACTTCATGCCGTCAACTGCCGCAGAGACGATACCTCCGGCATAGCCTGCGCCCTCGCCGCAAGGGTAAAGTCCCTTCAGCGATACTGACTCCAGGTCCTCTCCACGGTTTATCCTCACCGGCGAGCTGCTTCGGCTCTCAATACCGGTCAGAAGGGCGTCCGGTGCGTCAAATCCCGGTATCTTCCGTCCCATTTCCGGAATTCCCAGTTTAAGTGTCTCAACTGCAAATCCAGGCAGGTACTCCTCCGGCCGGACGTATCTCACTGACGGTCTGTATGAGGGAGTCACCTTTCCGTGGCCCTCCGGTGTGCGTCCGCTGAGGAAGTCCCCGACTGTCACCGCAGGTGCGGCATACCCTCCGCCTCCGGCTTTATATGCCTTTTCTTCAAGCTCCCTCTGGAACCACATACCGGCCAGAGGATGACTGCTGCCGTAATCGTCTGTGTTTACGTTCACAAGCAGTGCACTGTTGGAATTTTCTGCATCACGGGCAAAACAGCTCATGCCGTTGACTGCCAGCCTGCCCTCCTCTGATGATGCTGCCACTACTTCTCCTCCCGGACACATACAGAAGGTGTAAAGAGTCCGGCCGTTGGGCAGGTGTACTGCCAGCTTGTAGTCTGCCGCTTTCAGGGCAGGATGTCCGGCAAAACCGCCGTACATAGCCTTGTCTATGTCCTCACGCTTATGCTCGATGCGGACTCCCACTGCGAAATTCTTCTGTGAAAGGCTCACATTTTCATTGTACATCAGCTCAAAAACGTCCCTTGCGCTGTGGCCGGTGGCAAGGATGAGGTCATCTGTCAGCAGAGTTTCCCGGACTCCGTCATGCTCGAAGTCAACACTGGCTACAGTTCCGTTCTCTGCTGTAAATCCGCAGAATCTCGACCTGAAACGTACCTCGCCGCCAAGCTCTGTGACACGTTCCCGGAGACGTCTGACCACATTCCTGAGCATATCCGTTCCGATGTGAGGCTTGGCCAGCACCTTTATCTCCTCCGGAGCACCGAATTCCACAAGGCGGTCAAAGACCCAGCCTATACGCTTATCCTTGATGCCGGTAGTCAGCTTTCCGTCGGAAAATGTTCCTGCGCCGCCCTCACCGAACTGTATATTGCACTTCGGGTCCAGCCTGCCTGTACTGCGGAACTCCTCCACGGCCCTGCACCGGGAATCCACATCATCGCCACGCTCCAGGACTATCGGCCTTGCTCCGGACATCGAAAGCACAAGTGCCGCAAACATCCCGGCAGGTCCGAATCCTACTACTACAGGACGGTTTTCCGGCTGTTTCACTGGGAGCAGCTCGTATTCATACCGCTCAGCAACAGACACATTTTTCAGCGTTCTGAGCAGCTTTTCCTCCCCTTCTGCCTCGATGTCAACTGATATTATGAAGTGGACGTCAGACTTTTTTCTTGCGTCCACTGACTTTTTCGCCAGTACTGCACTTTTCAGCTTTTGCTGAGGTATCCGGAGTTTTTTTGAGCAGAAGTCACGGAGCTGTGAAAAATCAAAGTCAAGGGGGACACGTATATTTGCAGCTCTTATCATGACTTCTCTCCTTTCAGCGATGCTCCGCAGTTTTTTCCGGCAAAGGTCCCGGATGCCCATGCCCATTGGAGGTTGAATCCGCCGCAGTCGCCGTCCATGTCAAGAAGCTCTCCGCAGAGGTAGACTCCCCGTTCTTTCAGCGACTCCAGTCTGCTGTCAACGCAGGAGCGGTGGACTCCTCCGGCTGTTACCTGGGCATTTTTCCATGGAGACTCCCCTGTCACTTTGAATCTCAGCTCCTTTATGCGCTTACAAAGGACTTTCAGCTCCCGGTCTGACACGTCTGCTATCCGGTCTGTCATCGGACGTCCCAGTGCAGTTCTGACCAGGTACACCGCCAGGTTTTTACTGAATGCTCCTGTCAGCAGCTCGTTAAGCTCCAATCCGGAGCGTGATGTCCTTATGTCACGTACATAGTCAAGCAGCGTTCCAAAGTCTATATCCGGTGCAAGGTCCAGGACTATCTCAAGTCTGCCCTCGTGGTCCTGGAGCTGCCTTGCCATATTGAAAACACAGATACCGGAAAGGGCGTTCTCTGTAAACTGTATCTCCCCCTGTTCACCAGCAAGGATGCTGCCGTCAGAAACGGCCTGTACATAACCTTTCGCACGTACTCCTTTCAGTCCCTTCACGCTCTCCGGAGCAACTCTGAGGGGAGCAACTGCCGGACATATACGGCTTATCCTGTAGCCCTTGTCACGGAGCATACGCATAACCGCTCCGTCAGTACCGTACTGAGGTGCAGCATATCCCCCGGCAGCTAATATCAGACGGCGGCAGGTCATCGCCTGTCCGTCGTCCATAGACAGCTCCCAACTGCCGCTTCTGCCTGTATAGCCAGTAAGCCCTGCACCGCAGGCCTCACGGACTCCGAGTTCACTGAGCCTTATCCGCAGTGAATTCAGAACTGTTGCTGCACTTTCGCTCCGGGGGTAAAGTCTGCCCTGACGGTCCGATGTGCAGAGGACTCCCAGAGACCGGAAGTAATCCTCCGGAGGTGTACTGCTGATAAGCCCGCTCATTTCTGAAAAGGAGCCATGATAATGTTCCTGTGACAGGTCAGCATTTCCAAGATTGCAGCGTCCGTTCCCGGTCACAAGCAGCTTTTTGCCAACCCGGTCCAGCTTTTCTGCTATGACTATCTCTGCTCCCGGAGCTGCTTCCGCTGCGGCGATCGCCGCAGCTATCCCGGAGGCGCCGCCGCCTGCGATAACTATATCTGCTGTCATTCACGGTCTCCTTTCTTTCAGTTTTCCGGCTTTACATCTATGACCGCAACCTCCGGCCTGTTGTTGAACCGTATCGGTGCCGGTGAGTCCCCTATTCCGGAGGTTATGAACATCACACCGCCAGGGTATCCGAACATTCCCTTGTCGTATATGGTACCCTCGTCTGCAAGCTGAGGAAACCAGCCGTAGTCTGAGGAATAGGCAGGTCCCAGGTCAAATGGGAGCTGCACCATTCCGCCGTGTGTGTCCGCACAAAGAGTAAGGTCAGCACCAAAATCCGCAAACTTTTCGTAGTTCGGGATATGAGCCAGAAGTATATTATAGCAGTCGCTTCGGAGCGAAAACTCATTCCGAAGGTCAAAGGTGTCACTGTAGTAGACGTTGTCGATGCCCATGATATGTACCTTGCAGCCGTTTATCTCAGTGACCTCGTCTGCATAGTTCATTACGTGAGCTCCCGTGTCTGCAATTCTCTTTAAGTAGTCATCGTCATAGTCATGCTCGCCGCTGACGAAGTACACAGGATACCCCTCACTGACAATGTCGGCGGTGAGGTCCACCGGTATCTGTATGACCTCCTCTGTGCTGCCGCTGGTGTACATATCTCCCAATATGACCACCATATCCGGCGAGGACTTGTTTATCCTCCGGACTATACGGCGATTGCTTATACCGTGGCGGCTTGCATGGAGGTCACTTATCACTGCGATCCGGAAACCTCTGCTGACCTTATCAGAATACACAGTCAGACTTGTAGTCCGGAGGGTGTAGTTATTGAACCACCACACAAATACCAGGACCAGCAGTACGGCCAGCATCCTTCTCTGTCTGTATCTGCCTTTCTTTTTGCCGGAGCTTTCCGCTCCCGTCTTGTTTATCTCTTCTGCCATTTATACTTTGTCCTTGATATGTAAGTCGAGCTGGTTGTATGGTATCTCTATTCCGTTGGTGTCAAAGGCTTCCTTGACCTTTTCCAGCATATCATATCTCACCGATAAGTAGTCCTCGTTGTTTACGTGGATGAGCACATCCAGCGTTACTGAGCTCTCGTTGTGTGATGTCATCCGGACTATCGGTTCGGGAGTTTTGAGCACCTGCTTTTCCTCTGCTATGACTCCCAGCACCAGCTCTCTTGCCTTCCGGAAGTCTGCATTATAGCTTATGTCGAATTTCAGGTCTATACGCCTTGTGGGACTTTCGGTATAATTGATTATCTTAGCGTCTGAGACCTTGCCGTTAGGCATGAATACTGTCTTTTTGTCGAAGGTCTCTATCTTGGTATATAGTATGCTTATTGACTGCACTATTCCCACTGAACCGTCTATCTCTATAGTATCTCCTGCTGTGAAAGGCTTGGAAAAAAGAATTATGAAGCCTCCGCAGAGATTCGAGAGACAGTTTTGCATGGCAAGGCTGACTGCAAGTCCTGCGGCGCCAAGTATGGTGATTATGGAGGACATGGGCACCTTGAGTACAGACAGCACCATGACCAGCAGCACCATATACAGGATTATCCTGACGAAGGATACCAGAAAGCTCCTTGCGGCGCCGTCGATGCTGGCTTTGTTCATAGTCCTTCTGAACATCCTGCAAATGAGCTTTATGACCATTACGCCTATGACGAAAATTATCGCCGCCATTATAAAGGACGGAATGGCATCTCTCAGGTGGTCAAGTATTTTTTCAAGTATTGTCGCAGTCCTTGTGACCTGCTCCTGTATGGTAGCATGGGAGGTCGTTGTCTCAGTTTCGGCTTCCTCGGTGAGCGTAGTCACTGTGCCGTAGTTTTCAACGATAGCGGATACTGTACCGATATCCATTTGCATCAGCTCCAAATTATCTTCCGGTCATGCCGGTCATTTGAGTTCGGCAATGGTCACTCCGTCCTCGCCCTCTCCGAAGAGTCCAAGACGGAAGTTCTTCACCGAGGGGTGGGACTTTAATCTTTTGTGGACTGCCTGTCTTAGCAGACCTGTTCCCTTGCCGTGGATTATAGTTATAGTTGATATATTTGACATTACTGCCTGGTCAATGAATGAGTCAAGCTGGTATACACCGTCGTCGCAGGCACAGCCTCTTATGTCCAGCTCCATTTTGCCCCGGCGCTCGGCCTTTACTCCTATTTTATTCATGCGGCGGCCGGGCTTTGCAGACTTTCCGCCTATCGTTACCTTCTCAGGTTCTTCAAGGCGCAGTCTTGATATGTTCATCTTCGTTTTCATGACACCCATCTGGACGTACACGAAGTCGCTGCCGTCAGGCTCTCCGGAAACTATTCCCTTCCGCTGAAGGTCCACAACATAAACGGTATCTCCTCTTTTCAGCTTTCTGGGAAGCACATAGTCGGCATTCGGGTCACGCTTGTCAACAGGGTTCGCTGTGTCGTACATCTTGTTGAAGCTCTGCTTGGTACGTGACTTCATGCCGGAAACATTTGAGCTGAAATCCTTCTTGTCCTTCTCCTTGCGGAGCTTTTCAAGCTCATCAAGAAGCTCATTGGACTCTGCCTTTGTCTGCTCGATTATTGTCATTGCCCGCAGCCTTGCCTTTTCAAGCTCCTCTGCCTTTGAGGACTCCAGCTCTTCACGCTCTTTGCGGAGGGTCTCCTCGTGGTCAGCAGCGGCGGCTCTGAGCCGTGATATTTCTTCCTTCTGGCGCTCAAGTTCCATTCTTGCGGACTCCAGCTTCCCTATGACCTCTTCAAGTCTGGTATTTGCTTCGCTGACTCTGGACTTTGCATCCTCGATTATGTCAGAGGGCATACCAAGGCTCTCGGATATGGCAAAGGCATTGGACTTTCCCGGAGAGCCGACTATCAGCCTGTATGTAGGTCTGAGAGTCTCTATGTCGAACTCGCAGGATGCGTTCTCGACGTTATCGCTGTCTATAGCGAAAACTTTAAGCTCCTGATAGTGGGTGGTGACCATTATCTTCGCACCGTTCTCCATGAGTCTCCGGATTATTGAAACTGCCAGTGCTGCACCCTCAACAGGGTCTGTACCGGAGCCAAGCTCGTCAAGGAGCACCAGCGAGCGCTCATCGGCTATGCTGAGTATCTCGATGACCTTATTGGTGTGAGATGAGAAGGTGGAAAGGTTCTGCTCTATGCTCTGGCTGTCTCCGATGTCTGCAAGGATGTGGTCATATACTGAGATGCGGCTGCCGTCAGCTACAGGTATCAGCAGTCCGCACATCGTCATGGCGCTGAGGAGTCCGGCCGTTTTGAGGGCGACGGTCTTACCGCCGGTGTTAGGTCCTGTGATGATGAGAGTCTGATACTTCTCACCCAGAGACAGGTCTATCGGTACCGCCTTATCCCTGTTTATCAGTGGATGACGGGCTTTTTTCAGGTACATCCTGCCGTCATCGGTTATCTCCGGCAGTGAACAGCGCAGTCTGGCTGCAAGGTTGGACTTTGCAAAATACAGGTTCAGTTCTGTACAGACCTTATAATTCTCAGCCAGTATGTCCGCATAATCTCCGCAGTCACGGCAGAGCTCACGGATTATCCGTTCTATCTCCTCCTGCTCCTTGCCTTCAAGGATGCGGATGTCGTTATTGGCCTCGACTATTGCCATCGGCTCGATGAATATGGTCTGACCTGTTGCGGAGGTGTCGTGGATAAGTCCGCTGACCTGTCCTCTGTACTCCGACTTTACGGGCAGCACAAAACGGCCGTCACGGATAGTCACAGAGTTCTCCTGGAGGTACTGCTGAGTGGTCTTGTTCCTGACCATTTTGTCCAGAGTCTCACGGAGCTGCATCCCCGCACGGTTTATCTTCCGCCTTATAGCTGCAAGCTCAGGACTTGCAGCGTCGGCTATCTCATTGTCTGAAATTATGGACCTCTCCAGCTTTTCAAGGAGCCAGTCATTGGGCTGGAGCCTTGAAAACAGGTAGCTCAGTTCAGTCTCGATGTTCTCGCAGTGGGAGTACCAGTCTGAGAGGCCTTTTATCTGACGCAGCATGGCAGCTATGTCCATAAGGTCACGGAGAGATATTACTGCTCCGGACTTTGCACGGGCTGCGGTGCCGGTAACGTCCTTGAAATTGCTGAACGGCGGTGTTCCGAACTGAACTGAGAGCTCCAGGGCCTGTGAGGTCTTGAGACACTCATACCGCACTCTTTCGAGGTCATTGTCAGGCCTTATATCCAGAGCCATTCTCCTCGTCTCCTCATTTGAGGTAAGACCGGCCAGCATTTCAAGTATCTTATCAAGTTCAAGTGTTTTCAAATATTTATCCATAGTTCTTTTCCGGGACATCTCCCTGTTATATCAGTGATTTATAGAAATCCAGAGTACCGAAGCTCCTCCCCACATGGGCAAGAAGGTAGTTTTCGGCTGTATAGGCCAGCTTTTCAAGGACCTCCTCGGAAACTCTGAAATTGTACAGTCTGTCGTAGTCCGCAAGGACTATATGCCTTATCGCCCTTAGAACAGGCAGTCTCATCGGGATATAATTGTTGTCCGCTGTACTGCCCGTAAAGCAGTCACGGCAGTACAGACTTCCGTCCTCAATGGAAAAACAGAGTTCTTCCGGCTCGAAGGCTCCGCAGCTCCGGCAGGCGATTATGTCCGGCATGAATCCGG